>CANJWR010000011.1 GCA_947478455.1 Beijerinckiaceae bacterium
AGCATCCAGAACCTGGCGTCGATTGAAAGGCGAAAATCAATTGCCGAAAGTCATCAACGGTGTAAAGTTTAGAGACGGAATCGAAGTCGCGCCAGAGATCAAATTCGCCGCTTGATTCACGCCGTCACCTAAATTCAACCATAGCTCGCAAAAAAGCACCCAGTCGTTTAAGACTTTCATAAAAACGGGCGTTTCGAGATCGAACGAAAACCCGTTAAATTTCTTAAGGTAAACGGCGTTTGAAATTAGGCCTGAAACCGGACAGATTCGGCGTTTCAACGGGTCTCCATGCACGCGCATCGGAACGCGCGCGCCTTTTTCCCCGATGGAAACGCGCTGCTTATGGTTTCCCAAAAGTTAAGCCTGAGCGGAGTCTAGCTGCCAGCCATCAGGCGACCATAGCCCTGTATGGGCTTCCAGAAATCGACAAGATGCAGGGTGTTCCAGATCATCGCATTCTGGTTGCAGATGACAGGCTTGCCGAACTCGCGCTCCAGCGGTTCGACAAGCGAATTGATCATCCACGCGCCGCCGCCGATGTAGAGACCATCGGCTTCGGGAAACTTCTCGAAGGCCTGTCGGCCGAGTTCCCAGCCGAGATCAAAACTTTCCTTGATACCCATTTTCTGGAAGCGTTCCGGGCCCATGACGTCCGTCGCTGCGCCCGCGACCGCGACGCCCTCACGGGCAAAGAACTGCCCCAGCACCTTGTTCATCTCCGGACGCCATTTGTTGGCGAGCGCGATATTCTTGATGCCCAGATGTTTGGCCGCCTGCGTGACACCCAGCACTGAGGATGTTGCCGGCTTGCCTGTCTGCTTCGCGAGTCGACCCACAAGTTCGTCGTGGGCGTCGATTCCGATGAGGATCGGCAGCGGAACGCCAGACTGCATGATCAGATCGATCTCTCGGCCCATCATGGCTTCAGTCAATTCCTCCGCATAGGCGAAGACCCGCTTCACATCTGCGGCCGAAAATTCCTGTAGTCCTACGCCGGCGCCCACCAGCATCACATCGCGTACCATGCGGTAAAACTCGAAGGGCGAGTTATCGATCACGGCAAGCGGATAGAGAATTCCGAGCTTGCGCTTCGGCATGAAATCGTAGGAGGGCGGCGGTACGAAGGCCATGTTTCAACTCCCGATGCGGCGTTTTACATTGTGCGTTTGAGGCACACTCACTGTGCGCGAACGACGAGTCAACGTCGCGTCCGTTCAGGCGAATGTGGTGCGCAGGATGCCGATGCCGGCGACTTCCGCTTCTGCAACATCGCCGGGCTTGAGCCACCACGGAGCCTCGCCCGGTTTGCGGCCTGCCGCGACGCCGCTCGGTGTGCCGGACGACAGGATGTCGCCGGGCTCAAGACCGATCTGCGACCACCATGACACAAGTTTCGCCATGTCGAACAACATGCTTTTCAGGGTCGAGCTCTGGCGCGTTTCGCCGTTGATGCGCATTTCAACTTTCAAAGCAGCAGGATCGTCGAACTCATCCAGCGTCACGATATGCGGCCCCATCGGAGCGCAATTGGCGAGATTTTTGCCGAGCATCGGAATGCCCACGGCCTGTTCGTTACGATAGACATCGCGGGCCGAAAGATCGTTAAAAATTGTGTAGCCGAATACATAACCCATCGCCTGCTCCGGCGACACCCGATAGGCTGGCTTGCCGATGATTGCTGCGACTTCGACTTCGTAATCGAACCTGATGGTCTCAAACGGAATCGGGATTGTCCTGTCGGGTCCAGCGAATGTCGTGTTGAATTGCGGAAATGCAACCGGGTTTTGCGGGTTGGCCATGCTGGTCATCTCGGCCAGATGCTCGACAAAGTTCTTGCCGGCTGCGATGAACTTGCCGGCGTTCGGGACAGGCGCATCAAGCTCGATGTCGTCCATCGAAAACAATGCGGGCTTTCCATCGATGCCCGTCAACGGTCGACCGTTGCTGAGCGCATTTTGCGCAAAGGTCAGCGTTTCGCGCGCAGCCGCAAGCGCCATATCGCCGCCGGAGATAAACGACACCGCCTCCGAAGGTGCGAATGCGCGCGCGATCTCGGCGGCCTTGCGCTTCGGCATCAGCTGCGCGAGACGCGCAGCAGTCCCGCGCTCTACATCGACCACATGATGATCGCCAACGCGGATTCCGAACCGCATATCGTTGCTGTCGCGGCGATGAAAAGTTACAAAGCGCATCAGCGGCTCCCATTCTTCTGATTGCCGATAGTCACACGCAATGTCCCGATTTCAGCGCAGGATATTTCGATCACGTCACCGGCGACGATCTTTGCAGGCGGACATTTCTGATGCCCATCGCGCAGGATCGCCGGGCCGAGGCCGATCATATCGCCAGGCAACAGGGTCGAAGCGGACCAGCGCGACGCGAGATCGCCGACAGTCCAGAACAGATCATCCAGCGAGAAGGCCTGCCGCAACTCTCCGTTGATGCGCATCTCGACCCTTGACGGCTGCGCCGCCGGGTCTTCAGGCAACCAGACGATCGGGCCCAAGGCTGAAACGCCACGATGGTTTTTCGCCATGAGGCCATTGTTGGTGCGCGCTTCCTCTTCAAAACGCGCGCGGTCGGTCACATCGGCAATCAGCGTGAAACCCACAATTGCGTCGGTCGCCGCAGCAGCATCCAGACGAAACGCCGACTTGCCGACAATCGCACCGATCACGGCGTCGACATCCCATTTATCCGCCAGATCCGGCAGTTCAATCGTGGCTGCGGGATCGGCAAAAGCGCTCTTGTATTTGAGCATGGCGACGACGGGCGCATTGTCTTTCAGCGGCTCGGCAAAGCGTCGGCTGCCGGCCATCAGCACGCGAGCGCGGTCGGCCAGCGGGGCAACGATGTGCGCGTCTTCAATATCGAGGCCGCCACGCGCCCACTCGTCGATCTCCACCCGGGAAGACGCGTCGAGTGAATTCCACGATTCCAGCAGGGCGCAAAGTCCGCCTTCGGGCGACACGCTGCTCGTGTGGGAAAATGCCTGTCGCGGGGCGCTGGAATGAAACTGGTCGAGCCCGCACAGACGTTCGCTGTCCAGCACTGCCAGTTTCTCGACGCCATGCTCGCCGCCGCGCAGTTCAACGACCGCAACCTTCATTCGAACTTCCTTCCGCCCTGCCCTTTTTGCTTGCATATCAGGTTGGCCGCAAAGCCCCTACCGCGCAAGCCCTTGCCCGGTTTCGGCTTGACCCACCACGCAATCTCTCGCAAGTTCGCAGCGAAGACGATGCTTTTCCGGGAATGCAGGATTGGAATCCGAGGTGACGGCCGAGCCGGTCAAAACCCGCCGCGTCTACGAGTGGTCTCCCCCGCCAACGCCACCGTTCAGCGACCTTTTTGCAGGCGGCGCGCGCACGCGCGGCTGGTTGAACCACTGGATTCTGGGCAAGCTGCAAGACGGTTTCTATCTGGCCATGTATCAGGTCTTCCGGCGCTCGCCGATCGACTTCGTGTCGAATTTCGGCGCGCATCTCGGCTGGCTTGTGGTGAAGAACTTCAAGCCGCGCACAATGGAAGGCGCCCGGCGGAATTTTCGTCGTCTGAAACCGCAATGGACCGACGCCGAAGTTGAGGCCGCAGTTGAGCGGCTGTACCGGCACATCGGGCGGGTGATGACCGAATTCGCCATTCTGACAAGGCTGGCAGGCGATGGCCGCATTCGGCTGTTCAACGAGGGCGCACTACTGGGGGCGCTCGAAAAGGGGCCGGTGATCATCGTTTCCTGCCATACAGGGAACTGGGAGGTCGGCGCATCGGCTCTGAACATGCTCGGGCTGAAATGGGCTGATTTCTATGTTCCGCCCGCCCGCGAAGTGCAGCACAAGCTGGCCAACGAAATTCGCGAGACCTTCGGGATCAGGATGTTGCCGCCCGGCAAAGCCGGTGTGCGCCCGGCGATTCGGGAGTTGACCGGCGGCGGCTGCCTGTCGGTTTTCTGCGACGAGGTGCATTACGACAAGGTCATGGCGCCGTTCTTTGGTCGCGAACCGCATATCGACGGAAATCTGGCCATTGCGGTGCGACTGGCGCGGATGACCGGCGCGCGGATCGTTATCGGCCATACAGTGCGCACGGAGGGTTGCCGTTTCGAGGTATCTTTCAAGGAAGCCATCGAACTGCCTGACGCGCCCCCCACACAGGCGCAGCTACAGGCCGATGTGATGATGCTGAATGCGCAGATCGAGCCTATCGTGGCGGCGCATCTTGATCAGTGGTATTTTCTGGACAACGACTTTTAGATGCAGTCCGGGCTTCTGCTTGACCCGGCGGCTTGAGCCGATATTTTGCGATCCTGATCAGCGCCATGCAAATCCCGTTCTAAGCAAGAACGGCGCGGGCGGCGCCCCGCCAGAGCAATGGCCCCCGATGTCCGATGTTCGCCTCCCGTATTTCGACTTTCTTCTGTCCCAACTGGACAAGAAGAACGCCGCCGTCGAAACCAGTTTCGGTCGCCATGTCCATTGGGGATACTGGGCAGATCCGGCGTCCGCCCGGTATGAAGACGAGGATTATGGCCGTGCCGCCGAGCAGCTGACACTTGAACTCTGCCAGATGGTTGGAGTGAAAGAGGGCGAAAAGCTGCTCGACGTGGGTTGCGGTTTTGGCGGCACCATCGCGTCGCTGAATGAGCGCTTCGATAATCTGGACATGACTGGGCTCAATATCGACGAGCGTCAGCTTGAGCGCGCCCGCTCAATTGTGGTTCCCCGCGCGTCAAACCGGGTGGAGTTCGTGCAGGGCGACGCCTGCAAACTGCCGTTCCCGGATGCCAGTTTCGACCGCATTCTGGCGGTGGAGTGCATCTTCCACTTCCCAAGTCGCGACGATTTTTTCCGCGAAGCCTTCCGGGTGCTAAAACCCGGCGGCGTGCTGGCGCTTTCGGATTTCGTGCCGTCGCCCCTGTTCCTGCCGGCGCTGTGGATCGGCCGTGCGAAATGGCTGAAAAAACTGAACGATTTCGGCGATCTGAATTTCGAGGCGACCTTCAGCGTCTATGAGCGCCTGGCGCGCGATGCGGGACTGGAATTCGCGGTTCGCCGCAATATCACCCGCAATATTCTGCCGACCTACGGATATATTGAGGCCATGCTGAAGAGGGGCTCAGACAAGGGCGCAGGACTGATCTTTAAATCGATCCTCGCCATGGGGCGCGGGCTGGGTAAATCCGGCCTGCTGAACTATTGCCTGCTGTCGTTCAGGAAGCCCTAGCGACCTGCGCCGAATCCGCCACGGTCTCGTTCGAGCCAGACTCACGGATGCCCGGGTGGTCGCCGTAGGCGGCCTTCCACTTCGCGATCAGGTCCGAATTGTCGTGGTTCCAAGGATGGAACGATGGACGATAATAGTCGAGATAGAGGCCTAGCGGGGCGAACTTGGCCAGAACCGACAAGGCGGGCGCTCCATCCGTTGCGGCCTCGGCGTCCGGGCCCGCGGCTTTTTTCAGTTTGCGCTGTTGCCACTTGATCATGCCGAACCCGATGCTGAGCCCCGCAATGCCTAGCAGGGTGACGGACGCCATCACCGCAACGCGGTGCAGGTAGGCAATCGGGCCCTTGCCGACGACATGCTGGTAAACGTCGAAACAGACGCCCTTGTGTTCCGTCTCTTCAACCGCATGCCAGAGCCAGAGGGCCGCAAAGGCCGGGTCGTTGGCCTCCATGACGTGATCCTGTTCGGTCAGGATCGAGTTGGCGAACATTGCGGTGAAATGTTCCATCGCGCAGGTGGTGGCGAGCTGCGTCGATTTCGGCATGAACTTGCGGCTGGGCGCCATGGAGGCTTTGGCCAACCGCTCCATCATCTCCCCATAGGGATGAACCTTCTTCAGTTCCTCGTTGGAGCGGGCATGCTCCTTGGTGTGCATCGCCTCCTGATAGATGAAGTTGCGGGCCTGCTGCTTCAGCTCCGGATCGGTGATCTTGTCCAGATAAGCACGCACGGAATCGACGAAATATGTCTCGCCTGTCGGGAAGAAGAACGACATGGCGTTGAGGGCGTTCTCGAATTCCTTGCTGTCATGGCTCCACCGATCGACCTTCGCATCAGCGAAGTCGATGTTAACTCGGCGGCGGATGATCGGCGCGTGCGAGGAATTCATGGGACCGGCATTTCTGGAGTTGCCGGGACTATATGGCTCCCACCCCCTTGAAGACAAGGTTTTGCGCCCGGCGGGGCTGCGCGAAAGCGCCACGTCGCGGGCAGTCTCTACGCCGCTTTCCCGGATGAGGATGACCTGCGCCGCCGCAATCCGCTCCAGACGCCAAATCCGGCGCCCAGCGCTGCGCCCGGGAGCGCCGAAAAAAAGCCGACGCTAGCTGCGCCTATCTCACAACCGCCGGAATCCCCCGGCGTGCCGCATCGCGGGTCGAAAGCATGAGCCAGCACGAGGATGGTGAACGCAACCACGATCGGAGTGAGAACGAGCCCAAGAAGTCCGAAGCCTATGGCGCGCGCCGCGATGGACCACATAATTGAGCCTGTTTTGGGCTGCTTCGAGTGGGGTGCAGACTAGCTCTTCGAAAGACAATGGCAAAGAGCGAGTGTTTGCCTCCCCGCTTGGGTCCGGTCGCCCCGAAGGTCGCGAAAGGCGCACATGCTCACAACGCCTCGACCGCCGGGCCAGCCGTCTCGATGTCCAGCTCCGGGAATGCGATGATCCGCGTCTGCTGGAAGTCGATACGGGTCACGATTGCTTCCGCCTGTTCGAGCTGGCCCAGCATGCGGCGGGCGCGACCCGGCGAGTGGCTGCCGAAGAAGCGGGCGATGTCGTCGTCGGGCGGACAGACATTTCGGGTCACAGCAGCGCGGCAGAGGTAAAGGAACACGCCCTGCAGATCCTGCGGCAGGCGGTGGGCGATCTCGATGGCGCGCCCCCAGGCGTCCTCGTCGTCCCCGTCCGGATAGGCGATACGGGCGCGGGCGACGGTCATGCGATGCCGAAAGCCCTGCAGATCCGGCACAGACGACCCGAGGCGGCGAATGCGACAGCGGACCAGAAAGTCGCGATGCAATACGATTGCGGGCTGAAACGCCGCAGTAGCGTCCGACAGCATATTTGCGATGATGTCGTCAATGGCGGCTTCGCGCTGTTCGTCCGTCAGGTCAGGCGGCGGGGCCGCCACAAATGCCGGGCGGGCGATTTCGTCGATCCGGGCCAGAACGTCCTGCGACTCGGTCCGGGCGCGCGGCGGTCGCGGGGCTGGCTGTGGCGCATCAGAGGGGGCGAACAGGAGACCCTGCAATTCGTCGCTCTCCTGCGCTTCGGGCAGCGGCAAAAGCTTCGGCGCGCCGCCGCGATCCGCCGTCTCGACGGCGCCGATGCGCACGCTGAGGGGGCGCCGGGCGATGGCAGGGCCGAGGCCGATGAAGGAGCCCCGCTGCAGATCGCGAAACGCGTCCGCCTGCCGTCGCTCCATGCCGAGCAGATCGGCGGCGCGGGCCATATCGATATCGAGGAAGGTGCGTCCCATCAGGAAGTTCGAAGCTTCCGCCGCGACATTCTTGGCGAGCTTGGCGAGGCGCTGGGTGGCGATGATGCCCGCCAGCCCGCGCTTGCGGCCGCGACACATAAGGTTGGTCATGGCGGCAAGGCTCATGCGGCGGGCTTCATCCGAGGCGTCCGCCGAGGCCGCGGGCGCGAAAAGTTGGGCTTCGTCCACCACCACGAGCGCCGGGAACCAGTAGTCGCGATCGGCCTCAAACAAGGCGTTGAGGAAAATGGCCGCGCAACGGAGCTGGCCCTCGACCTCCAGCCCCTCCAGATTGAGCACGACCGAGACCCGATGCTGCCGGACGCGGGTCGCAATTGTGGCGAGTTCGGATTCGCACTCGGCTGCGTCCAGCGCCACATGGCCGTATCTTTCGGCTAGCGAGACGTAATCGCCCTCAGGGTCGATCACCACCTGCTGCACGCGCCCGGCGCTTTGCTCCAAAATCCGGCGCAAAAGATGCGATTTTCCCGAGCCGGAATTGCCCTGCACGAGCAAACGCGTGGCGAGCAGTTCTTCCAGATCGATGGCGACCGGCGCATGGGCGCTGGTGACGCCGATATCGATATCCGCTCCCATTCACTCCTCAAGGCCTGAATCGCGCCGCTGAATAGCACGAAGCGCTCGTCAAATCAGGGCGCGCTGCCTTTCATTCACAGGTAATGGGGTCAACGCAGCGATTGCCCGGCAATTTTTGGGCCCCTCCCTCGCGCCCGGCGGCGCGATCTGCCATAAGGCCTCGATTCAGCAACCGAAGAGACCGATCCCATGACCGACGTGCGCGACAGCAACGGAACGATCCTGAAGGACGGAGATTCCGTCACGCTGATCAAGGACCTGAAGGTCAAGGGAACATCCACGACCCTGAAGCGCGGCACGCTGGTCAAGAATATCCGCCTCACGGACGACCCGGCCGAGATCGAGTGCAACGCCGAGAAGGTGAAAGGTCTTGTGCTGCGTACCGAGTTTTTGAAGAAAGCATGACGCCGCGAGACGCACTGGCTCCAATTACACGTTCAACAAATGGTTAATACGATAAGGCCCAATCCGTAGGCACCCCTTAAATCATCTCAAACCTGTCAGTGTCACAGTCTCGCAATCGAGTTTGGATGCTGCTTCCATTTTCTGGAGACAGTCGCCTGCGGGCGCGAGATCAATGATTTTGAACGTGCATATTGCACATCGGTTTGAAGGCTTTCAGCATGTCGATTGCAGAGTCAGACAGACGCCACAATATTCGACGATTGTTGAAGTCGCGCGGTCGCATTGAGCTCTTTGATCAGCTTTCGTCCTACGATTGCACGGTGCTGGACATCAGCTCCACCGGAGCAAAGCTGGATGTCGAGAATGCGCCGCTTCTGCCGGATCATTTCATCATTTCAGTGCCGTCGAAGGGTGTGCGCAAACGCGCCACAGTTCAATGGCGCATGGGTTCGGAACTCGGCATCGACTTCTCGAACAGCGGCGATCTCGATCTGCTGAATCGCATTGCGGTGCTTGAGGAAGAGCTCAGGGTGATGCGCGACCAGATCGAATGGCTGATGAACGCCCGGACGATCTGATCCGGCTCAGCCCTTTACGGGCGCAACGTCCACGCTGACGGCGAGCTTTTGCCCGCCCGAGCCCAGAATGACGCCGTCGATGGGCGATACGTCCGCATAGTCCCGCCCGACCGCCAGCACGATATGATCGTTGCCGACATGAAGGGCATTGGTCGGGTCGAGATCGTGCCAGCCGAATTCGTCGCCGCACCAGACAGAAACCCATGCGTGCGAGGCGTCTGCGCCTTCGAGGCGCGGCTTGCCGGGTGGCGGAATCGTGCGGATGTAGCCACTTACATAGGCTGCCGGAATTCCGATGCCGCGCAGGCCCGACACCATGATGTGGGCGAAATCCTGACAGACGCCACCGCGCCGCCGGAAGGCTTCCTCGACCGGCGTCGTAACGGCCGTGGCTTCCGGATCGTAGTCGAATTCCTTGCGGATGCGGACCATAAGGTCCGCTGCCGCTTCAAGGATCGGACGTCCTGCCGAAAAACTTGTGCGGGTGTAGTCCGTGATGCTCTCGATCATCGGCACGAGACGACTGCGATAGAGAAAATGCGCGGGCGCATCGGGCGCGAGCGACTGCGAGCCTGCAGCCGCCTGTTTAACCTGCTCCCAATGGGGCGTTAGCGCCACATGGGGCGACGGCGGCCGCTCGACCTCGACACGCGACAGCGCCACGATGCGTAATTCTCGATGGGACGTTTCGACCGTCAGGGTTTCCACACGATTGCCGAAAAAATCTGTGCGAGACGAACGTGCGGACGGCGGTGGCGTGACGTCGACGCCGCTGTCGAAGACGCGCTGGCCGTTGCCGTTGCGGGGCGCCAGACGCAAGGTGCAGCGCGCGAACGAGACCGGCGTTTCATACCGATAGGTGGTGACGTGGCGAATATCGTAGATCACGCGAGGTCCGTCAGCTTGTCGCCCCGCACCGCATGCGGCCCCTGGAGGAAGTAGCGCTCCGCAATGGCGTCCGCGAGGCCCATAAGGCGCTGCTCAACGCCGAGAATTTTGTTCGTGTCGAGTTGTTCGGCGTCTTCTGTCGAAAGATCGGACAGGAGCTTGACGCTGAGACGCTTGGGCATTTCGAGCATGCCGTCTTCGCGCAACAAAGGCAGCGTCGCCAGATGCTCGTCGATGCGCTCGACCTGAAAACCGACCGAACGCGGATTGAACGTGTCGAGCATCACCATGTCGCGCACAGGCGCGAGCGCCACGCCGATCAGGTAGCGCGACCGATAGGTGATCTGCGAGTCGATGAGATCGAGTACCACGTCGAGATTGTCGGCCGTCGCATCCTTGTCCGCAAAGTGACGCGCAAAGCGACAGGTGTTGATGCCGCGCTCGATGCGCCGGCCAATATCGAGAAAGCGCCAGCCCGCAACGCGATTGACGTTTTCCTGAATAAGCCCGGATAGAGCCGCCAGAACGCGAAGCGCCCTGTCGGCGCGATCGAAACATTCAGGTTCCGACAATATGGATTCCGGTTTCGATGTGAGACGCGCCTCAAGCCCGCTGACCAGCTGCCATGTATCGGTCGACAAACGTTCGCGAATAACGGAAGCAGCCCGCATGGACGAACTGGCGAGCGAACTCGCAGAGCCATAATGTTCTGTCGAGCAAAGCGCGACGGTCGCAAGTTCCGCCGGCGAGGAGCCCACCAGATCGACCGATGCCGCACCCCACGAGGCGATCAGACGCTGCAGCCGCTCGATGGACTGACGCGCCGGCGATGCGCCGACATCGATATCGACGACGCGGTTGCACAGGCAGCGCACGAGACGCAAAGTCGCCTCGACGCGTTCCAGATAGCGCCCGAGCCAGAACAGATTGTCGGCGGCGCGACTCGGCAGATTGCCCAGCAGGCGACGGATTTTCACGCTGTCGCCTGTCGGAAGCAGCGAGGTCATTTCCACGGGCTTGTCGGACAGAACCCAGACGTCGGCGGATTTCACCCCATCGCCCATGGAGACTGCGCGCGCATCCATTTCGTCCGAGATGCGGCAGAAGCCGCCCGGCATGACTTCCCAGCCCTTTTCGGTGGCCGCTGCATAGACGCGCAACACGAATGGGCGCGGCGCAAGTTTGCCATCGACCCATGCGGGCGTGGTGGAAAGCCTGACGACTTCCTGCCCGACGAAATCGATACCGCGCTCACCGATGGCGCGCACGAGCCGCGCGCGATCCGAGCCGTCGAGTTCGCTGCCGAGCAGGATGCGCTTGCCCGGAAAGCCCGGAATGGTTTCACCGAATGCGCCAGAGATGGCCATTTCGTCGAGACGTTCGAGCACGATTTCGCGCTCGGCCTTCTGTCCGCACCACCATGTGGCAATGTTGGGCAGACGCAGATCCTTCCCGAAGGCGCGGCGGTTGAGAGCCGGCAAGAAACCGAGCAGCGCCCGCGACTCGACAATGCCGGCCCCCGGCATGTTCGCCATCACCACGGCGCCGTTGCGAATAGCCTCGATCAGCCCCGGCACGCCAAGGCGCGAGGCGGCGTTCATTTCGAGCGGATCGCAATAATCGCCGTCGACACGACGCCAGATCACATCGGCGCGCTTCAGGCCCGCGATCGTGCGCACATGCACCTGCCCGTCGCGCACGACGAGATCGTCGCCCTCGACCAGCAGGAAGCCAAGATAGCGCGCCAGATAGGCCTGTTCGAAATAGGTCTCGCTATAAGGTCCGGGCGTCAGCAGGCAGATGCGCGGCTCAGCGCGCTCGGCCGAATGGGTCAGGCCGTCACGGTAGTGGCGGAAGAAGGGCGCGAGCCGCTCCACATTCATTTCGCGGTAGAGCGACGGAAAGGCGCGCGACAGGACCAGTCGGCTTTCGAGCGCATAGCCGGCGCCGGAGGGCGCCTGCGCCCGATCGTCCAGCACCCACCAGCGGCCATCGGGGCCGCGGCCGATGTCGGCTGCGTAAAGGTGCATCCACTTCCCGCCCGGCGGCTTGATGCCCCGCATGGGTGGCAGAAAGTCCTGCGAACCGGCGACAGCCGCCGCCGGCAGCGCGCCCTCGGCGATCAGCTTGCCGTCGCCGTAAACGTCGCCGAGCACATGCTCCATCAGGGCGGCGCGCTGGGCGACGCCTGCGGCGATGTGCTTCCATTCGTTTTCAGCGATCAGAAGCGGCAGATGGCTCAACGGCCATGTGCGCTCGTTCGTCTCGCCATACACGCGATAGGAAATGCCCATATCGTGGATGTGGCGATCTGCCGCCCCGAACCGACGGTTGATTTCGTCAGGCTCCTGATGGGCCAGAGCCTCCAGAAAGCGCGTCCAGTGCGGACGGGGCGCGCCATCGGCGCCCATATACTCGTCGGGAATGCCACCCAGCGGCGCGTAGCCGGCGGTCCATTCGGCGACACGCTTTTCCGCGAGGGCGCGTTTGTTGACAGGACGCGTCGATTTCAAGCTTTCACCGGACAATTGGTCTCCGCAGGTCGAGCGTCAGCGGGAACTCGCCGGCTGATTCTTCCGGCGGCGCGACGATCTGCCCGGGAGTATGCCCGTGATCCTGAAATCTTGCGAGCCTGCGGGCCTCTGCTTCGTAGGAATTCACCGGAAAGGTGTCGTAACTGCGTCCGCCAGGGTGGGCGACATGGTAAACGCAGCCGCCAAGAGACCTGCCGTTCCACAAATCCAGCAGATCGAAGGTCAGCGGCGCATGAACCGGGATCGTCGGGTGCATGCCGGAAGAAGGCTGCCACGCCTTGAAGCGAACGCCCGAGACGAACTCGCCCGATGAGCCCGTGGAGGTCAGCGGCATCCGGCGACCGTTGCAGACGATCGCGTGACGGCCCTGAACAAGTCCCTCCGCCTTGATCTGCAGACGTTCGACCGAAGAGTCCACAAAACGAACGGTTCCGCCCGCCGCGCCTTCCTCGCCGAGCACATGC
Organism: Beijerinckiaceae bacterium; assembly: GCA_947478455.1. Lineage (GTDB taxonomy): Bacteria > Pseudomonadota > Alphaproteobacteria > Rhizobiales > Beijerinckiaceae > Terripilifer. The sequence continues at coordinate 12,948 of CANJWR010000011.1, forward strand.
CAGGGCTCCAGCGCCTGCCGGACCTCGACGCGCACGCCGCCGTGTTCGACGCGACCGCAGAGCGGAAAACGAAATTCGCGCTGGGCCTCGAACCAGACCGGATCAAACGCATAGCCGGCGTGGCGCAGATCATCGAGCACGCCGAGAAAATCCTGCCAGACGAAATGCGGCAGCATAAAGCGGTCATGCAATGCAGTTCCCCAGCGCACGAGGGAGCCGCGCTGCGGTTCGCGCCAGAACATCGAGATGAGTGCGCGCAACAGCAATTGCTGCGCGAGGCTCATACGCGGATCGGGCGGCATTTCGAACGAACGAAACTCCACGAGGCCCAGTCGCCCGGTGGAAGAATCCGGCGAATACAGCTTGTCGACGCAGATTTCGGCCCGATGAGTGTTGCCTGAAACATCCACCAGCAGGTTGCGGTAGAGCCGGTCCACCAGCCAGAGCGGGAAGCCTGTTTCGCCTGCACCGGGCGTATTGGCCATGGCGATTTCGAGTTCATAGAGCGAGTCGTGGCGCGCCTCGTCCACACGCGGCGCCTGACTGGTCGGGCCGATGAAAAGCCCCGAGAACAGAAATGACAGCGAAGGATGACGCTGCCAGTAGAGCACCAGACTCTTCAGCAGATCGGGTCGGCGAAGGAAGGGCGAATCCTGCGGCGTCGCGCCGCCGACCACAACGTGGTTGCCGCCGCCGGTGCCGGTGTGGCGCCCGTCGGTCATGTACTTGTCGGTTCCCAGACGGCACGCGCGGGCGTCTTCGTAGAGACCCGTGGTGGTCTCCACGGCCTGTCTCCAGCTTGCGGCGGGATGCACGTTCACCTCGATCACGCCCGGATCGGGCGTGACCTTGATGACGTCGATGCGTGGATCGGGCGGCGGCGGGTAGCCCTCGATATGAACCGGCAGGCCGGTCTTTTCAGCCGAGACTTCGAGCGCCGCTATCAGTTCGAGATAGTCTTCCAGCTTCTCGACCGGCGGCATGAACACGCATAGCACGCCGTCGCGCGGCTCGACCGAAAGCGCCGTGCGCACGACGCCTTCGACCGCTTGCTGGCCCGCCACGCCCTGACGGGGCTGGTTGTCGAAAGCATCGGGCGCGTAGATCTGGCGCAACATGTGAGGCGCAGGCAAATCCTCACGCTCTTCCAACGGGTCCTGCGCATGAATGAACGGATAGCTCGACGGCGAGACCCACGGCAGCGAGTTGATCGGCAACCGGAAGCCGACCGGCGAGTCGCCCGGCAACAGGAACAGCTTGCCACGACGCAGCGGCCAGCGTTCGCTCTTCCAGCGTGGCTCGGCCTGCGCATTCCAGCGCTGGATCGGCAAGACATAGCCGGTGGGCTTTGTCAGGCCGCGTTCAAAGGTGCGAACCATTCGGGCGCGTTCTTCGGGGTCTTCGATCTTGGGGTTGGACGGATCGACATTGGCCGGAAGGTCGCCTTCCTTGACCATCCAGTGCGCCACATCCTCATAGGCTGGCACAACGTAGCCGGAGCCTATGCCCAAACGGTCGGCCAGATCGTGGACGAAGTTCTGCGCGTCCGCGACGGTCTGGTCGCGTGGCCCAACTTCGGCGGCAATGAGGTTCGGATCGGTCCAGATCGGCTGGCCGTCCTTCCGCCAGTAGAGTGCGAAAGCCCAGCGTGGCAGGCTTTCGCCCGGATACCATTTACCCTGCCCGTAGTGGAGAAATCCGCCCGGCGCAAAACGCTTTCGCAGGCGGCGGATGAGATCGTCCGCCCTGCCCCGCTTGGTGGGACCGACTGCGGCGGTGTTCCATTCGGCGGATTCGAAATCGTCGACCGACACAAAGGTCGGCTCGCCGCCCATGGTGAGGCGGATGTCCTGTGCGGCAATATCCTTGTCGACCGCCTCGCCCAGCGCATCGAGCTTCTCCCACGCGTCATCCGGGAAAGGCCGCGTAACGCGGGGCGCTTCACGAATGCGCGTCACCTTCATGTCGAAGGCGAACTCAACCTGAGCGGGCTCCACCAGTCCGGTGATGGGAGCCGCGGAGCGGTAATGCGGCGTGGCGCAGACAGGCAGATGGCCCTCACCGCAGAACAGTCCGGACGTGGCGTCCATGCCGATCCAGCCAGCACCCGGCAGATAGACTTCGGCCCAGGCGTGAAGGTCGGTGAAATCGTGATCGGTGCCCTTCGGACCCTCGATGGGATCAACGTCGGCCTTCAGCTGAATGAGATAGCCGGATACGAAACGCGCTGCGAGGCCGAGCCGCCGCAACACCTGAACCAGCAGCCATGCGGAATCGCGGCAGGAGCCCGAGGCAAGCGCCAGCGTATCTTCCGGCTCCTGTACGCCCGGCTCCATGCGGATAACGTAGCGAATGTCGCGTTGCAGACGGGCGTTCAGCGCAACAAGGAAATCGATGCTGCGCATCTTTTCCTTCGCCAGTTCGTCGACAAAACGCTTCAGCAAGGGACCAGCGGGTTCCGGCTCAAGATAGGCGGCGAGTTCGGTGCTGTGCTCATGGGTGTAGTCGAACGGAAACTCTTCCGCATAGGGCTCGATGAAAAAATCGAACGGGTTGACGACCGCCATATCGGCGACCAGATCGACCTCTATGCGAAACTGCGTGGCCTTTTCGGGGAATACGAATCTTGCGAGCCAGTTTCCGTGCGCGTCCTGCTGCCAGTTCACGAAATGCTGCTCGGGCAGTACTTTCAGCGAATAACTCTGGACCTTCGTCCGACAATGCGGCGCAGGCCGCAGCCGGATAACCTGCGGACCAAGCGCGACCGGACGATCGTACTTGTAGTCGGTGAGATGATGGAGCGCGACGAGAATGGACAAAGTTTTGATCCCCGGGCTTTCCTTTGCAGGAAACATGCCCCAGCAGGTTTTCGCGCTGCACCAGCGCCCATGTCAAACAATGATGCAAGCTATTCGACGAATTGCCTGACGTTCGGGCGACTCGTACCCATTTTGCCTACAATTAAGGCTTCCCTGCCTTACCGTTGAGCTTTCCAGCCCGACACCTTCGACCCGGAGAATCGCATGAGCATTTACACCGGCCCCGTATTCGAGATGGCCTGCGAACAGTTCGAGACCATTGCGGACCATCTGTCGATCCCGAAAGACGAACGGCAGCATCTCATCATGCCGAAACGCTCCGTCACCGTGTCGTGTCCGGTTGCGATGGACAATGGCGAGGTCGCGGTCTTTCAGGGCTACCGGGTGCAGCATCATCTGACGCTGGGTCCCACCAAGGGCGGCACACGCTTCTCGGCAGATCTCGACATCGGAGAGGTCGCGGCGCTCGCCATATGGATGAGCTGGAAATGTTCGCTTGTCGGCCTGCCCTATGGCGGCGCTAAAGGCGGCGTGACGGTCGATCCCTACAAACTTTCGAAGCGGGAACTCGAAGGTGTGGCGCGCCGCTACATGCAGGAAATGATCCCGTTTGTCGGCCCGCGCACCGATGTGATGGCGCCCGATATGGGCACGAACGAACAGGTGATGGCGTGGTTCATGGACACCTATTCGATGTATCAGGGAAACACCGTGCCGGAGATCGTTACCGGCAAACCGGTTGCGCTTGGGGGCACTGAAGGACGCCGCGAGGCGACGGGACGCGGCGTCGCGTTTGTGGCGGCGCGCGCCATGGAACATCTGGCGATCAACCCGCATGACGCAACGGCGATCATTCAGGGTTTCGGCAATGTCGGGTCTAATACGGCGCTTGAGCTTGCGGCGCGCGGCGTCAAAATCATCGGAGTCTGCGATCATACGGCGGCCTATTATGATCGCGCAGGCTTCGATCCTCATGTGCTGACGCGTCATGTGACCGCGCAAGGAACCTTGAAGGACTTTTCATCGCAGAGCCGCATCGATCCTTCAGAACTGCTCCTGCAGACCTGCGATATTCTCGTGCCGGCTGCGGTCGAGCGCGTCATTACCGGGCAGAACGCCGGACAACTGAAATGCCGCATTCTTGCCGAAGCCGCGAATGGACCGACGACGCCGGATGCTGATGCTATTCTCAATCAACGCACCAACGAAATGCTCATCCTGCCCGACATTCTGTGCAATGCGGGCGGTGTGATCGTCAGCTATTTCGAATGGGTACAGGATTTGCAGCAATATTTCTGGGGCGAGAAGGAAGTCACCGAAAAGATGACCTCCATTCTCGACCGTGCCTTCCAGCAGGTTCTGGCGCGCACTATTCGCGATAAAATACCCATGCGCACAGCCGCAACTGCTATCGGCGTCGAGCGCGTGAGGTTGGCCAAGCAACAGCGCGGCCTGTTTCCCTAGGATCAGGCAGCCGCGAGTGCGCGCTGCAAGCGCGCACTGACATCGTCCGCCAGGTTCGTAAGCGCAGGATTGCCGATTGCGTTCATGGCCTCCGATGGGTTGATCGCGGCTATTTCAACCATGCCGCTATCGGTTTCGCGCACAATGACATTGCAAGGCAGCATCACACCAATTGATGGCTCCGCCATCAACGCCTTGTGGGCAATTGGCGGATTGCAGGCGCCCAGAATGCGATAGCGCGGCATATCGACGCCCAGTTTCGCCTTGAGCGTCGATTGAATGTCGATCTCGGTCAGGATTCCGAATCCCTCCTGCTTCAATGTTTCAGTGACGCGCAGAATTGCTTCGTCAAAGGAACCGGCGAAGACCTTGCTGATTTTGAAGCTCACGAAACACTCCTCTGATGACTCAATACATATATGGGCATCCGGAAATATTTTCACACTCAAAATGCAACGCAATTATCAAACGTCCATGAGTATTTCCCAAGCCTATCGACGGCCCGATCCCGCACTAGGGTCAAGCTGCGAAAAGTCGCTGACGGCTTCATCCGCGATCAGCGGACCGGACAATGACGAACGCAATGTGAAAGGACTCTATTATGCTGCTCAAAGCCATTCTCGGCATTTCCGCCATCTCGATTGCTTCCGGCGCTATTGCACAGACACAAACAAAGAAAAAGGTTCGCATCGAAAAACCGGCCTATGCTCAGACTGAATCCGATACGCTCACAATGACCTGCGCCCAGATTGGAACCCTCATCAAGTCGAAACCGCAGGGTATCGTCCTGAAGACAGGCGCGAATCGTTGGGACAAGTATGTCCACGACGCCGAAGCTTGCGGCCCGGTCGAACACAATCTGACACCGGCATTTGTTCGCACCAAGGACAATATGTCATGCCACATCGGCTTCACGTGCGAAGATACGATGGACGCTGGCGACTAGTCGCTTTCTGACGCCGCAGGAGTGGCCTGTAACATGGCCTCTCCACGTCTCTACCAAAAGGCCCGACGCGATGAGCTTGCTACAACGATTCTCGATACGTCGCGCTCGCCAGAAGGTGTGATAAGCTGGGGAACTTTTAATTTCGACAAACCGGAGCGCTCAAGACCCGGACATTTGACGCAGATCAATGGACATTTTTTATTATTAGACCATTCTAATATAAATCGATTGGCCATATTTTTCAATGGTCAGGATGAATCGGGAGACATACATGACTCGGAAGTCGCTTTTCCTCGCAACTGCCTTGGGCGCTTCGCTTTTTTCGACCATAGTCTGGGCCGGGCCTTTCAACGATTTCGAGACGCAGGTTCGCGCAGCCTATGCGGACTATCGCGGCGCACTGTTCCAGACGAACAAGAACGACAAGCCTGCAACGGAAGCTGCATTGTCGGCGCTTACGGCGAAATGGGCGGCGCTGGCGTCGAAATGGTCCAGACAAGCTCCTCCGCAATATGTCGACGATCCAGCCTTCCCGCAGTCGTTGGCGAATGTCGGAACAATCATCAATAACGCCACGACCGAAGCCACAAAAGGCGAATTGGCAAAGGCGCATGAAGTTCTGGAAGGCATCCGCGACGAACTCGGAAAGTTGCGCGAACGTAATGGCGTAATTGTCTTCTCGGATCGCATGAACGCCTATCACGCCAAAATGGAAGACGTTCTGGGGCGCGACTACTCAGGCTTTGACGCCAAGGGAATGGGCCTGTTGCGCGAAGATGCTGCAGTGCTGGCCTATCTGTATGCAGATATTGCCGCAAAGCCGCCGACGGACGCCAACGGTAAACCAGACTTCGCACAGGCGCTCGGCGCAATGAAGAACACTGTCGACGCCCTGGTCTCAGCAAGTCGCGGAAGCGACGCTGCAGCTGCGAAAAAGGCCGTGGACAGCCTGAAAGGCCCCTACTCGATGCTGTTCCTGAAGTTCGGCTGATCGACAGAGTTTGAACTTCTGAAACGTTGTACAGGAGAACATGATGGCACATACACGCAGAAGCATACTCGGTTCGCTACTCGCCCTCTTGGCTGTTCCGGCTGTAGCGCTTGCGCAAGCAGCAAATCCCGAACAGAAGCCGCCGGATGCAAGTCCGGATCGCGGCCCAGGCCAAGGTAATGGTCAGGGTCAGGGTCAAGGTCAGCGCGACGGCGCCGGACAGCGGCGCCAGGGCGAAGGCCAGAGCGGACAGGGGCCACAGGATGGAACCGGGCAGCGCAACGGCTCGGGACCACGTGATGGTTCCGGTCGACGTGAAGGCTCGAACAACGGCAACAATGAGCGCCGTCGTGGTCGCAACAACGATGAAGGCCGACGCAGCCGTCGCAGCCGCATGAGAGACGAGCGCCGCAAGCGCCAGATGCGTCGTCGGAATCGCGACCGCGATTGATTATCAGACGTTAGCAAAGCGCCGGTCGAGAAATCGACCGGCGCTTTTTGTTACGGCATGCGCGTCAAAGACCTGCACTGCGAACGAACTGTTCAATCTGCTGTTTACTCATCGCGCCACTTTGACGGGCGATTTCCCTGCCCTTCGAGAACAAAATCAACGTCGGAATAGCCCGAATGCCCAAGCGCGCCGAAATATCCGGCGCCGCCTCGGTATCGAGTTTCGCCAATCGGATTTTTGGCTCCATTGCCTGCGCTGCAGCCTCGAATTGCGGAGCCATGGCTTTGCAGGGCCCGCACCAGTCGGCCCAAAAATCCACCAGAACCGGGATTTCCGTCTTGCTGACAAGGCGATCGAAGTCTTCCGCGCTGCGCAGATCCGCCGGATGCCCATCGAACAGGGGCGCGTGACATCGGCCGCAATCGGGCCTTTGTCCGGCATCGAGCCGCGCTTGCGGAGACCGGTTGAGCCCTCCGCAATGCGGACAGGCGATAATGACATTCACATCCGTCACGACAGGCTCCCCCGGTCAAATGCGCATCAGAGTTTCATGGCGCCGCCGCGCGCTTTCCAGCCGCCGGTGCCGGGTGCATAATGCACAACATCGGTACGCCCTGCCTCATGCGCAAGTCCAAGCGCGCGCGCCGAACGGCCGCCCGCCTGACAGACCAGAACCACCGCCTTGTCTTTCGGCAAAAGTAGCGGATCGAACTGCGAGAGCGGGTGATTGATCGCCCCGGCAATATGGCCGGCGGCATATTCGTGGGGTTCGCGCACATCTACAATGTGACATGCGCCAGCGAGATGCGCCTTCTGCAGTTCGTCATGTTCCATTGCGGTGACGCTTGTGCCGCCTTTCAGCATGGCGAAGAGACTTGATAGGGACATGCGTCCAATCCTTTCTGTCGAAGATGCTCAGGCGCTTTTCGCTGCCGAGAACTGGAGGTAGGCGTCCATGGCGTGGCTCGCATACATGGCTGAAGGACCAGCGCCCATGTAGATCGCCATGCCGAGCGTCTCGACGATCTCTTCGCGTGTTGCGCCGGCGTCTACTGCGGATTTGACGTGGAAAGCGATGCAATCGTCGCAACGCACTGCAACCGAGATGCCGATTGCCAGAAGTTCCTTGGTCTTTGTGTCGAGCGCATTCGGAGCAAGCGCCGCCTGCGCGATGGCGCCAAACGATTTCATCACATCGGGCGCGTTGGTGCGCAGATTGCGCAGATCAGCGGACAATTGCTTCGTCCACGATGGCCAGTCGACATCTGATCCAGACATTTGATACTCCTTTGACGTGTTAAGTGATTTCGATCTGGTCGTCGCGCAGCCAGACATAGATGGCCGGTATAACCAGCAGGGTGAGCGCAGTGGACGAAGCGAGCCCAAACACCATGGAAATCGCCAGCCCCTGGAAGATCGGATCCGTGAGGATGAACGCGGCGCCAATCATCGCAGCCGCTGCGGTGAGGAAGATCGGCTTGAAGCGAATAGAGCCAGCCTCCACAAGCGCCTCACGCATCGGCATTCCCCGCTCCCGCAGATGCCGTATGAAGTCCACCAGCAGGATCGAGTTGCGGACGATAATGCCCGCAAGTGCGATGAACCCGATCATGGACGTCGCAGTGAATGCAGCCCCAAGCAGCCAGTGACCGAACACAATGCCGATCAACGTCAGCGGGACCGGCACGAGAATGACAAGAGGCAGTTTGAACGAGCCGAATTGCGCCACGACCAGCAGATAAATGCCGAGGATCGCCACTATGAAGGCAGCGCCCATGTCGCGAAAAGTCACATATGTAACTTCCCATTCGCCGTCCCAAAGCAGCGCAGGCTTTGAATCATCTGTCGGTTGACCATGGTACTTGATGGCGGGTGCGCCAGAACGGCCCCAGTCGATCTTCTTCATCGCGTCTTCGACGGCCAGCATGCCGTAGATCGGCGCCTCGAAACGCCCGGCGACCTCCGCCGTCACCATTTCGGCGAAGCGGCCGTTGTGACGGAACACCGGATAGGAGGCGATCTCGCGACGCGCCTTCACCACATCGCCGAGTTCAACATTCGCGCCCTGCCGGGCGGTGCCGCCCGCAGGCAGCGGCGTCGACAGAATACGCTCGCCCGAGGTCATAGCCGATTGCGGCAAAGCTACCGAAATATCGATGGGCTTGAGCCCGTTGCCGCGCTGCGAATAGCCGATCTTCACGCCACCAATGAGCGCCCCGAGCGTGTCGTAAACAGCCTGCTCCTGCACGCCGTGAAACTCCAGCGCTTCCTGATCAATCGAGTAACGCAGTCGTTCGTTGGGAACGCCGAAACTATCGTCAACATCGACCACGAAATCGACCGCCGAGAACGCCTGCCGCACCTTGGTAGCAAGCGCGCGTCGGCTCTCCGCGTCGGGTCCGTAAATCTCAGCCAGAAGCGTCGACAGAACCGGCGGCCCTGGCGGAACCTCCACAACTTTCACCGAGGCATGCGGCGGAACCTCCAAGCCGGCGAGACGCTGGCGAATGTCGAGCGCGATGGCGTGGCTGGCGCGTTTGCGTTCGCCTTTCGGCGCGAGATTAATCGACAGATCGCCAAGCTCGGGACTTGCGCGCAGATAATAGTGGCGCACGAGCCCGTTAAAATTGAACGGAGCGCCCGTGCCCGCATAGGCCTGTATGGAGGTCAGTTCCGGCAGATCTTTGAGGCGCGACGCCGCAGCTGTAAGAATACGGTCTGTTTCCTCAAGCGAGGTCCCGCGCGGCAGATCCACCACGACCTGAAGTTCGGACTTGTTATCGAAAGGCAGCAGTTTCACGCTGACGCTCTTGGTCGCGAACAACGTCAGCGAAGCGAGTGTCGTCAACCCGATCGTCGTGAGAAACACTTTCGAGCGAAGGCGGCCTTTCAGCAATGGCGTGGCGATCCGCGCATAGAAACGCCCCATCAAGCCCGCATCGTGATGATGATCGCCGTCGCCTGCCGTTTGTGACGCAAACTTGCGACGCGCTATCTTCAGCAGAAGCCATGGAGTGATCGTAACCGCGACGAAGAACGAAAACAGCATCGCCATCGACGCATTGGCCGGAATCGGGCTCATATACGGCCCCATCAGGCCGCTCACGAACATCATCGGCAACAATGCCACCACAATGGTCAGCGTCGCCACAATGGTTGGATTGCCGACTTCGGCGACAGCTTCAACTGCCGTCTCGACCAGCCCGCGTTCACCACGCATCTGCCAGTGGCGCACAATGTTTTCAACCACCACGATGGCGTCGTCGACCAGAATGCCGATGGAAAAAATGAGAGCGAACAAGCTCACGCGATTGATCGTATAGCCCATAAGCCACGAGGCGAAGAGCGTAAGCAGGATTGTCGTCGGGATGATGACCAGCACCACAGCGCCCTCGCGCCAGCCGATGGCGAAGGTGATCAGCAGCACAATGGAAATCGTGGCAAGTCCGAGATGAAACAGAAGTTCGTCGGCTTTCTCGGTTGCGGTTTCGCCATAGTTGCGAGTCACGACGACATCAATGTCGGCGGGAACGATGCGGCCTTTTACGGCTTCCAAACGTTGTAGAATCTCTTCGGCCACGAGCACTGCATTGGCGCCCTTGCGCTTTGCAAGTGCAATGCTCACTGCGGGCAGCTTTTCGAGTTCGCCCTTGCTATCGCGGGTCATCGTCCATGACCGATGTCCGGTTTCGGCGGCGCCGACACGCACATCCGCCACGTCTTTCACATAGACCGGACGGCCATCGCGCGAGGTTATCAGTAACAGGCCTATGTCAGGCATCCCCTGCAAGGTCTGTCCCGCCACGACAGGCACCGTTCTTCCTTGCTCGCGAAAGTCGCCGATCAGGAAAGAACGGTTTGCATTGTTAAGTTTGTCGATAAGTTGGTTGAGCGTGATCCCGTAAAGCGACAGTCGCTCTGGGTCGGGTTCGACGCGAATCTGATTGGGGCTGCCGCCAACCAGATAAGTTCCGCCAATATTGTCTACCTTGGCGAGTTCATGCTGCAATTCTTCTGCAACCTGAAAGAGACCATTGTCAGTCCATGCATTCTGACGAGCCGATTTCGGCGAAAGCGTGAGGACAAGGATTGCCACGTCGTCAATGCCGCGACCGACCACCAATGGTTCGGGAATTCCCTTCGGCAATGCAGTGATGTTGGCGCGCATTTTATCATGGACTCGCAGCACGGCGGAATCCTGACTTGTGCCCACAAAGAAACGCGCAGTAACCATCACGCGGTCGTCCTGCGTCTGCGAATAGACGTGTTCGACGCCGTTGATGCCTTTCACAAGATCTTCAAGCGGGCGGGTGACGAGCTCCACCGCATCTGATGCCTTGTATCCATTAGCGGAAACAAGAATATCCACCATCGGGACGCTGATCTGCGGCTCCTCTTCGCGCGGAAGGGCGACAAGGGCAATTGCTCCGACGATCAGCGATGCGATCAACAGAAGCGGAGTCAATGGCGAGCCGATGAAGATTCGCGTCAGATTACCGGAAAGTCCCAGCTTCATGGCGTCACCACGATGTCGCCGTCGCGCAGACCCGAAAGAATCTCGATGCCTTCGGGGCGTACCTCGCCCGGCTGGACGACAATTTCGGCGCCATCCTTCAACTTGACGAAGTTTACACCCGCGCGCGCAAACAAGGCACCGGGCGGAACCAGAATTGCGGTGCGGCGACCTGTGGTGAGATAGACGCGCGTGCGTTCACCGACAAAATAATTGCCAAGCCCCTCAACATCCACATCCGCAATCACAAGGCCGCCCTGAATTTCGGGATAGACAAGACGCACAAGGCCATCCCGGCGAACTTCTTCGGCAATGCCTTGCGGTCCGCGCGCGCCGATCTGAACCTTGTCGCCGGCGCGCATGAATTGGGCGTGCCGCTCGGGCAGGCGCAATCTTAAAATGTAGCGGTCTTCGGCAAAGGTCGCGATGGTTTCACCGGGCATTACGACGCGACCTTCCGAGACAGGCACGCTCAGCACACGGCCTGCTCCGGGCGCAATCACAGCCCCCTCGCTCATCTGCTGCTCGATGACGCTGTAGTCGGCTCGCATGGCTGCGAGCGTGCGCTCCGCCACATCCAGCGCTGTGCGCGCCTGATCGAGCTGCGTTTGCGTACTGACGCCGCGCCGCTGCAGTTCCTGCACGCGATCGAAATCCGTCTTTGCCTGGTCACGCTGGGCGGCCTGCGACCGGATGCGCTGGTCTAGCGCCTGCATTTGCAGGACGAGCTTCTGGTCGGCGATGGTTGCGATGGCAGCGCCGGCCGCTATCTCGTTTCCTTCTTTCACCACCAGTGACGCAATAGTTCCTCCGATGCGGGCGCGAGCGACGAGCTGTCGCACCGGCTCAACGGTTGCGATGACGGCCTTGCGGTCATCTACTTGAGATGGAACAATCCTGACTTCACCAGCGGAAACTGCAGTTATGGCCACCAGGAGCAGAGAGATGGAGATTATGAAATGGCGCATGGCGGTCCTCGGATCGGGTCTTGACATATATATTCACTCTTGCTAAATTAGCAACATGAATTTCGAAGAACTTGCTCCCAAGGCTGCACAAGCTGAGACTTTCCTCAAGGCGCTGGCCAACGCGAACCGGCTTATGATCCTGTGCGAGTTGCACAAGGGCGAACGATCGGTGAGCACTATTCAGAATGCTGTCGGGCTTAGCCAGTCTGCATTGTCGCAACATCTGGCGCGTCTGCGCGAGGACTTTCTCGTGTCGACCCGCCGGGAATCGCAAACGATTTTCTATTCACTTGCGAACCCAAACATCGCACGTTTTATCGCGCTACTCTATGAAATGTACTGCGCCGAAGAATGCGAAGCCGACGAGAAAAAGAAGCCGGCTTTGAAGAAGTGAAAGGGAACGAAGCCATGAGTATCGACCGTATGGTAATGGCGTTTGCGGGTTCGATGATCCTGCTCAGTATTGCGCTAGCGCATTTTGTCAGCCCCGCCTGGCTGCTACTAACGGCTTTCGTGGGTCTAAATCTTTTGCAGGCGGCATTCACTCGCTTCTGCCCGCTCGCCATTGCGTTGAAGAAACTCGGCGTCACACCCGGTGCGGCTTTCTAGCACAACTGGAATCATGCGTCGCAGGTGGACGTGTGTCGTCGAAGTGTATTTCACGTCCTAACAACAGGGGTTAAACATGAGCGCCAACGTCGGAAGCATTGACCGCATTCTCCGTGTGATCATCGGACTGGTCATGATTGCCTATGCGATACCGATCGGTTTCTCGTCGACCGGCTGGAACTGGGTCGGCTGGATCGGCGTCATCCCGCTGGCGACAGCAGCCTTTGGGTTTTGCCCGCTCTACACCATTTTCGGCATGAACACCTGCCCGCGTAAATAGCCCTTGCTGATCGCGCTTTTCGCAATTTGTCGACAAAAGACTGGAGGCGTAGCCCTCCGGTAGAGGAGGAGCTATGCCCAAAATTGTAGTTCTCGGCGCAGGCATCGGCGGAGTTCCGATGGCGTTCGAATTGCGCGACCAGCTTGGCCGCTCAGCCGAAATCACCGTTCTGGCGGAATCGGACTATTTCCATTTTGTGCCATCCAATCCATGGGTCGCGGTGAAATGGAGAAAGTCGGAGGATATCAAGGTTTTTCTGCCTGATGTCTTCAAGAAGCTTGGCATTGAGTTTTCCTCTGTCGGCGTCAAGAGCCTAAGTCCCGCTTCAAACTCGATTGAATTGCGCGACGGTAGCAGCGTTAGTTACGATTATCTTGTCATTGCGACTGGGCCACATCTGGCGTTCGACGAGATAGAAGGTCTAGGGCCTCAAGGTCATTCGCGATCGATCTGCCATGTCGATCATGCGGCCGCAGCGAGCGACCGATGGGAGGAGTTTTGCAAGGACCCAGGCCCGATGGTCGTAGGCGCAGTTCAGGGCGCTTCCTGCTTCGGACCTGCCTATGAATATGCTTTGACTGCGGTCACGGATCTTCGGAAGCGCAAAATCAGAAACCGAGTCCCGATGACGTTCGTCACGTCGGAGCCCTATATCGGGCATTTGGGTCTGGGTGGCGTTGGCGACACCAAAGGCATGCTTGAATCCGTCATGCGCGACCGCGACATCAAGTGGATTACCAACGCAAAAGTCGATCGCATTACCGAGAATTCTGTCGAGGTGACCGAAGTCAACGATGATGGTTCGGTCAAGAAAGTTCATTCACTGCCATCGAAATACTCGATGTTTCTGCCGGCTTTCCGCGGCGTCGATTGCTTGCGGGGCGAGGACGGGAAGTGGATCGAGGGGCTCACAAATCCGCGCGGCTTTATCCTGATCGACAAGCACCAGCGCAATCCCGCCTATCCGAACATATTCGGCATTGGCGTCTGCACCGCCATACCGGCGTTTGAGCCTACGCCAGTTCCTGTTGGTGTGCCGAAGACTGGCTATATGATTGAGTCCATGGTTACGGCGACCGCACATAACATCAAGGATCTTGTTTCAGGTCGGGCGCCGACCCACGAACCAACGTGGAATGCGGTTTGTCTCGCCGACTTCGGCGACAGCGGCGAAGCTTTTGTGGCTTTGCCGCAAATTCCTCCGCGCAATATCAACTGGGCGAGTCAGCGATATTGGGTGCATCTGGCGAAAGTCGCCTTTGAGAAATATTTCCTGAGGAAAATTCGGATCGGCTCGAGCGAACCAGGATATGAGCGATATATTATGAAGACGCTGGGCATTGAACGGTTGCGCAGCGAAGCGAAATAGCAGGAAGTCCACTGCGCAGACTTGCGCAGCGCTGCGCAAGTCTGACTGTCAGACATCAAGGGAGCCGCTATGAGCGAATTCGACCGTTGGGAAGGCCGCTATGGGGTGACCGAATATGTTTTCGGTACCGAGCCAAATTACTTTCTCGCATCCTGCAAGGCCCTGCTTCCGAAGTCCGGCAAAGTGCTCGCTGTGGCGGATGGCGAAGGTCGCAACGGCGTCTGGCTTGCGCAACAGGGGCTTGATGTTCTGTCTCTCGATTTTTCTCCAGTCGGCCAGGGCAAGGCGAAAAAACTGGCCGCAGACCGTGGCGCAGAACTCGCTTTCGAAATTGGCGACGTTCACACCTGGGCCTATCCGGAATCTGCTTTCGACGTGGTGGTCGAAATCTTTACGCAGTTCAGTTCGCCAGCCGAGCGCGCCTCGAAATGGGCCGGTATGCGCCGCGCCCTGAAGCCGGGAGGATTGCTGATCGTGCAGGGATACTCGCCGAAGCAACTCGACTATGGCACCGGCGGGCCCAAGCAGATTGAAAATCTCTACACACGCGACATGCTTCTTGCGGCCTTCGGCGATCTGAAAGATGTCAAGATCGTCGAGGAAGAACTTGAAATGCACGAGGGCGCCGGACACGGCGGCATGTCCGCTGTCATTGGGTTGACCGCCCGGAAGTAGCCTGTCGGTTAGCCACGTCGCAAGACAACGCCGGTCCTTGAAACTCGATGACAGAACAAAGACGGCCGGCGCAAGCGCCGGCCGTCTTTTTTAGTCAGAGAAAATCGATCAATCGAAGATAGCAGAGGTCGTGTCGCTCTTGCGATCGTACCGGATGGTAATCTTTGAAATCTTGCACAGGTCAATGTCGTGCCAGACGGCGGAGGAATCGTCTTCCTCGTAAACGACCTTCAAATCCCAGATGCAGACGCTGCCTGTGCCCTTGAAACGGATGGTCTGCGAATCGCCATCCTCAAGGCCGTCATCGCCCAGAATGTCTTCTTCCCAATCGTCCTTCTTGGCGGGCGAGACGTAGAGTTCGCTGATGTCGTAGCCGGTGCGATTGACCAGCACGAAGTCCTGCTTGGACTGTGCGACGACCGCACCCGTGAAGCCGACAAGCATCGTGGCAGCGAGAATGAGCTTTTTCATTGCGGATTCCTGATTCGTTGGCGATAGCTTTGCTTCACACGGATCAGGCGTCAGGCGAAGTTGTCATTTGTAATTTGGCTTACAAATCCTTGTGACTGCTGCCATTTTACAACCAACGTCATCTCTTTAGGCGCCGACCGTTGATCGCTTCAAACAGCCCGTGTCGCCAGCAAGCCTACAATGCCCAGCAAGCCGACCGCGATCCGCCACCAGGCAAAGAGCGCAAAGCCACGACGGCTGACGAAATCGAGAAGAAAACGCACGACCACCAGCGCTGTCAGGAATGCGGTGACGAAGCCGACCGCGATCAGGCCGAAATCGCTGAAGTCCAGCACCTTCCAGTTTTTCATCAGATCATAAGCCACTGCTGCTCCCATGGTGGGAAGCGCAAGGAAAAAGCTGAATTCGGCGGCCGAACGCTTGTCGGTCCCAAGCAAAAGCCCGCCCGCTATCGTCGAGCCCGAGCGCGAAACGCCCGGAACCATCGCCAGACACTGAAAAAAGCCGATGAGCAGATAGACTCGCAGCGGATAGGCGTTGGCATCCAGAAAGACGGGCTTCCTTGTCATGCGGTCGAGAAACAGAAGAATCACGCCACCGACAATCAACGCGATACAAACCACCATCGGGGTGGTGAACAGCACCTTCTTGATGAAATCATAGGCGATGACGCCAACCACAACCGCCGGCAGAAAGGCGAGCAAAAGGCCGATCAGAAAACGCCGCGCCGCAGGATCGAACGGCCACCGTGTCGCCAAATGCCAGAGCCGCTGGAAGTAAACGCTGACGATTGCCAGAAGAGCCCCGAGCTGGATGACAATCTCGAAAGTTTTGCCGGCGCTCTCGAAGCCGAGAAAATGACCGAGCAAAAGCATGTGTCCGGTCGATGAAACCGGGATGAATTCTGTCAATCCCTCGACGAGGCCAAGAATAATCGCCGATAGCCAGTCAGACATATTGTCTCCGCAGATCCGTCACGCCGGGCCAATTGCCCACTGCTCCGCAAAGCGCAGGTTACTGACGCTGGTCCGGCACTGCTTAAGTCGCCGCGTCTAAGCTTCCGAAAACCGGCAAGTTGCGCGGGCCGAACCCGCGCAACTTGCCTGATTCGAAAAAAATCAGCTGTTGAGAGCGTCCTTGAAAGCCTTGGCGGGCTGGAACGCAACTTTCTTGCTCGCCGCAATCTTGATGGTTGCGCCAGTGCTGGGATTGCGGCCTTCCCGCTCGGGAGATTCCTTGACCTTGAATTTGCCAAATCCGGCCAGAGAAACCTCTTCGCCGCTCACTGATGCAGAGACTACGCCCTGCAAGACGTCTTCCACGATGGATTTCGCTTGTGTCTTCGTAAGGCCGTGCTTCTGGGCCAGTCCGTCCGCCAAATCGATAATGCTCGTTGCCATTGAGTCCTCACTGAATCGAGCGGCCTTATAGCAGACGAATGGCAAGAAACAGGTTCATTTTGTTGCGAACTGTTCAAAAAACTGGGGACGGCTCGTTAGAAAGCGGCAAGCAAGACTATGCGACAGACTTCGGGAGCGAACATCGCTACCGAAGTCTGCAAGAAGTGCTGCTACAGCCTGTTGCCTCGAACGTGCGCTCACTCTGGAATGCGTTCGGCATATTCTGCACGTAGTCGCGTCCAGTCGCTCCAGAAGGGCCGAGGCTCGCGTTCTGCCAGTCGATCCGCAAGCAAGTCGAGATGCACGTGCCATCCGGCGCTGACGCTCAACAGGTTTTTCCGATCAGACACGCGCCGGTGGGTAACAGTCAGCATCACTTCTGCACCCATTCGTTCCAGTTCAAAGGTCACGTTCCCGCCACCCCAGTTGAACGCGAGCAGGACAGGCGCTTCCACATGGGTGATTTCGCTGGTCATGCTGTGTTCCGCCGGCATGCCGTCCGGGCGCTGTTCGGCATGGCGGGTCAACTCATCGTTTCGCCAGGTCAGCTCCATCGCGCCGCCGACCCGAAGGTCCATCGGACCGGACGCAAGCCACTGACGGCGAAGATCGCTCTCGGTCAGATACGACCAGACTCGCTCGATCGGGCCAGGCAGCAGGCGTTGAATCCGGACGGTTGCCGGCTCGGTCAGCACGCCGTAAGCGCCGTGATTATGCGGATTACTCATCACCATCTCCCTGATTACGCTTGGAATTATCTTGCCGAAGCAGGCCTTCGAGAATGTCTAGACGGGCGTTCCAGAATTGTTCGTAGAAGCTGATCCACTCATGCGCCACTTCGAGCGGTTTGGCCTCCAGACGACAGAAGTGTGTGCGTCCCCTCACCCGTCGCCGCACGAGCCCTGCCCGCTCCAGCGTCTTGACGTGCTTGGACGCCGCCGCGAGCGACATATCGAACGGAGCAGCAAGCTCTCCGACACTGCGCTCGCCGCCGGAGAGGCTTTGCAACATGCGACGCCGGGTCGCGTCACCAAGGGCATGAAAGACGGCGTCGAGCCGCGATGTTTTTAATTCAACCATAAGGTAGAATATTATCCAGACCACGATCATTGTCAACCATATGGTTGAATATCTGCGAGCGCCGCCTCAATTGGCTCCTTGAACCAAACGGAAACCAAGCGCTTATAGGTTCAGGCAAAGAGGCAAACAGATGCGCAGCTATTTTTCATTCTGGACGGATGTGGCGACTGCGACGGTCGAGGCTCAGCAGGTTGTCGCGATGCGCATGCTGAAGTTTGCCGCAGGCGGCCCGGCAGCCAATGCGGAGGCTGCGCTGATGATCAACGAGAAGATCGCCGCTGGTCAAAAAGCTGCGCTGCAGGCAATGACAGGCGCAAGTCCAGCCAAAGTGCTGAGAAGCATTCGAACCACCGTGCGGGCCAATCGCCGGCGGCTCGCCCGATAGGCTGAGAGTCACCGCCAGCGTTGCTGATCGCTTTACGCATATCGGCCCATCTGGCAGAATAAGGCTTCACACTTCCAGTCACGTTTCCTTTCAAAAAGAACGCTCCGGAAGTCTGCTTGTTCGACACTTGCAAACAATGCCCGGGGCCTGGAGACAAACTTGGAAGATATTTGCGGACGGCTGGCCGACTGGGCGATTGACAGTTCCTGGAAGACTCTTGCAGCGCCGGCGCAAGTTCGAATTCGTGAATTGCTGATCGATACGCTGGCCTGCGCCTTTGGCGGCAGGCCGCATCCGGCGGTCGCACAAGCCGCAAAGGTTGCGTCGAACCTTACCTCCTCCCAATCTACGGATCGTCATGCGACGGGGCTCGGAAGTGGCCGTCGCCTTTCCACCATGGGGGCGATTCTCGACAATGGCGCCGCGATCCGGGCCCTCGACCTCAACGATTTTTACTGGGGACCCGGCCTCGGCGGCCACCCGAGCGATGTTTTCGCGTCCGCAATCGCTATCGCCGAGGAAGCCGACAGCAGCATCGACGAATGCCTTGCGGCTGCGGCCGTGGGCTACGAGTTTTTCACACGACTGATGGACCTGATGCGCGCCGGCGATCCGCCATGGGCGTGGGATCATACGTCCGCGTGCGGACCGGCTGCGGCGCTGATCGCAGGCCGTTTGCTAAAACTGGACCGCGAAACGCTCGCACAGGCTCTGGCTATTTCGATTGCGCGGGCTCCGGTGTTCTCGGGGTTTCGCGCAGGCAAAATTTCGTCCGCCAAGGCGGCTGCGCCCGCCATGGCGCAGATGGATGGACTCCTAGCCGTGCAACTCGCCATGGCCGGCATGACTGGCCCGCGCGAGGTGATGGCAGGTCCGCGCGGGCTTGAAGCGATCATCGTCGAAGGTTCTGACATCAATCATCTCATACCTAAACCGGACGATCCTCATCGAGTGTTGGATATCACCGTGAAGCGATTTCCCTGTATGGGCACCGGACAGGCGACCACCGCGACGGCGGTCGAATTGCACCGCAAGCTCGCCGGGCGCATTTCGGATATTGCCGGCATCCTGCTGCATGTTTCCGACAGCGGCATCGTGCGTCGCCAGACTGCGGACGTCTATCGAAGGCCGGACCGTCGCGAAACCGCCGATCACAGTTTCTATGCGATTTTCGGAATCGCGCTGGTCGACGGTCATCTGGAGCCGTCGCAATTCGCCGCGCGCCGATGGGAAGATGCGGACGTAGCGAGCGTGATCGACAAGCTCCAGCTGTCGCCCGATCTGCCGGGCGAGGCTGAAGGCATCTTCCCTGCCCGCGCCCATGTGACGATGAAAGATGGTTCGACACTCGACGTGGATATGCCTTATGCGCCCGGTCACCGACTGAACCCGCTGAGCGAGGAGCAGATGTGCGACAAGTTCAGAACCTTTGCGACGCCGGCCATTGGTGCGTCACGGGTGGATGGCATTCTGAAAACATGTCTGGACCGCAGCGGTAAAACGACCATACGGGATCTGATGAAGTTCTGCGCCGAAAGCATATCGTAAAATCTGTCCAATCAGGGAGGTAGACATGAAGAAATCAATCGGACGCGCGCTGTTTGCGACTGCGGCTCTGGCGTCGACGTTGTTCACAACTGGCGCAGACGCGCAGGGCGCGCGCAAACAACTGACCATCATCGTCGGCAGCGGCCCCGGCGGAACCATGGACACAAATGCACGGCAGATCGCGCAGTATCTGGGACGGCATCTGCCAGGAAGCCCAACTGTCGTGGTGCAAAACATGCCCGGCGGCAGCGGCATGCACGCAACAAACTATATCTATGAAGTCGCGAAGCCGGATGCCCAGACGATCTATTATGGCATCTGGTTTCCTATCGCGCAGATTTTGAAAACGCCTGAACTCAAGGCGCAATACGACAAGATGGGCATCATCGGCGCAGGCGCCGACACACGTGGCATCGTGGTGCGCCGCGACGTGACGCCCCGCATCGACAAGGCTGCGGACATCATGAAAGTTCAGAATCTCGTCGTCGGCGGTACAAGCCTCAACGGCGCTCAGGATATTCTCAATCGCATGAGCCTTGATCTGCTCGGCGTGAAATACAAGATGGTCACCGGCTACGGCAATGGCGCAGAGTCCTTTCTGGCGATCGTGCGCGGCGAGATCGATGTACTGAATAATTCCTACGCGACCATCGTCCGGCGTTCAGGCCCTGAAATAAAGGCGGGCAAGCTGATGCCCGGCTATTATTTCTGCACCATGGACGACAAGGGCAATGTTCAGCGCGCTGATTTCATCAAGGATACGCCTTGCCTGATCGATCTCTACAAGGAGGTTCACGGCAAGCTGCCAAGCGGCGATCTGTTCGACACGTTGAACTTCTACACGAACATGGTCGCCAACATGATCTACATTCTGGCGACGCCGCCCGGTGTGTCAGAAGAAAATCTGAAGCAGCTGCGCGAAGCCTATGCGAAGGCCGTTGCTGAACCGGAATTCATCGATTTCTACGTCAAGGCCACCGGCTTCGGTCCGGAGCTTGCGACACTGGATGACGCGAAGCGGATCATGGGACTGGTTGGCACGGTGCGTCCACACGAAGTGGCAACGCTTCGCCAGTATTACGAGACCGGCAAATAACATCGGCGCATTTGTTCCGGTTGCGAACGGCAGTCGAGCGCTGCCGTTCGCGAAGCTGTCAAACAAGCGAGACGAAATGAGCGCCACGCACTCAGGATACATCAACTCCTCCCACGTTCAGCCGGAGTTTGAGCGAAAGCTATCGTCCTACATTGCCTCGGCGCTCTCTGATCCCTTGCCGGACCATGTGGAGGAGCGCGCCAAACTCCACATCCTCGATACGATTGCGGCCATCGTTTCCGGCTCGCGTCTGACGCCCGGCAAAAAGGCGATTGCCTATGTGGCGTCGGAAGGCGGGCGGCCGGAGGCCATGGTGATCGGCAGCAATTGCCTGACATCCGCCGTCAATGCGGCGCTCGCCAACGGAATGTCCGCCCATGCGGACGAGACCGATGATTCCAGTGCGGCAGGCGCCATGCATCCGGGCTGTATTGTGTTTCCCGCAGCGCTGGCGGCTGCAGAAAAATGGGCACGCAGCGGCACAGATCTGATCCGCGCGACGGCGCTCGGCTACGATCTCGCGGTGCGCTTTGCGCTGGCGCTGGGGGCCTATAAATTTCACAATGCAGGTCATGCGGTGCCGGGTTTCTGCGGCGTCTTCGGCGCGGCCGGCGCCGCAGCCGCACTGGCTGGCCTTGACGCACCCGCGACAGGCGCAGCTCTTTCCTATGCGGCGCAACAAGCCTCCGGGCTCAGCAGCTGGCGGCGCGACGCGGACCATATCGAAAAGGCCTTCGTTTTCGGCGGCATGCCGGCGCGCAATGGTATGGCTGCGGTCACGATGGTCGCGTCCGGCATGACGGGCGTTGTCGATGTCTTTTCCGGCAGCCCCAATTTTCTGGGCACGTTCGGCGTGGTCGGCGCAACGTCTTCGAGTTTGATCGCAGAACTCGGTATCGAATTCGAGATCGCAAAGACTACTATCAAAAAATGGTGCGTCGGTTCACCCGTACAGCCGGCGCTGGACGCCATCGAAATACTGATGAAAGAGCGCGGCCTGAAAGCCGAGCAAGTGAAAAGCATTTGCATCCACCTGCCGACAACGGCCCTGACGATTGTCGACAAGACCACGATGCCGGATCTGAACATCAGAAACCTTGCAGGCGCCCTGTTGGTGAATAGTGCCCTGACCTTCGACATGATCCACGATCATCGGCAACTCACGTCTCCATCTGCACTTGACATGGCGCGGAGGATCGACGTGCAGGGCAGCGAGGAGCTGGAGGCGCTCAGGCCCCAGCGACAGGCGATTGTGGTGGTGGATCTGAAATCAGGAGAGCGCCTGACGCACCGCACTTATGTCGTGCGAGGCACTATTGAGAATCCTATGACGAGCGAGGAAGTTGAGGCCAAGGCCTTCGATCTGCTTGCACCTGTCCTGACAAAGGCCCGCGCCGCCAACACCTTGGAGACCATCCGCAACCTTGAGAGCGTCGCCGATGTCCGAACGCTGCGCGATCTGCTGATGCTAGCGTAAAGCGAAAGGCAGTTGCTGCATGAATCCGGTCGAAGCAGAAAGCTGTGCGACTTTGAGCAAGCATGGTTTAATTTTCATCATCTTCCCTTGATTCGAAAGTGGAACAAGATGAAACTCTTTTCACGCATTTTGCTCGGAGTATCTTTGATCATGGCAGCTTCAGGCGCATCGGCCGCAGAACTTAAAATCGTCGACACGAAGGTCGGGACAGGCGCGGAAGCTGTGCCGGGCAAGAGCGTCACCGTCCATTATGACGGCTATCTCAGCGACGGCGGCAAGAAGGGCAAGAAATTCGACAGTTCGCGCGACCGCGGCCAGCCGTTCACGTTCGGACTCGGAGCCCAGCAAGTCATTCAGGGTTGGGAACAGGGCTTCGCGGGGATGAAGATCGGCGGTACACGCACACTGACCATTCCGCCGGAACTTGGCTACGGAACGCGTGGCGCAGGCGGCGTCATCCCGCCGAATGCGGAGCTTATTTTTGACGTTGAATTGCTGGGCGTCCGCTAGAACACCCTTCAAAAATCGGACGCTGGCTTTTCGCAAAAATAATGCGCCGTTCAAGGAACCCGGAGCATCGTGCGATTTTGAAGGATCGCACGATGGCTCAGGATCTGCTTCCTTCCTGAGCCGAACGCAGCAGAGACCAGCCGCGCCGTTCAGGGAGTTCGCAACACTCTCTCAAAACATGTTCGCCAAAAGGCGCACGGCTCTGCAGACGATGTGACGTCAGTCGCCTCCAGCGAGCCGATCCACTTCGGTCTTCATTGGAATGCTTGGCTGTGCGCCGGGTTTCGTGCACGCCAGCGCGCCGGCTGCATTGCCGCGTCTGACAGCGTCGCCGATATTGTGGCCTGCCGCGAGCGCCGCCGCGAATGCGCCGCAGAACGAATCGCCCGCAGCAGTCGTGTCGACGACATCGACCGTGAAGGGCGGGAAGGAAAGCACGCCTTCAGAGCCGCAGAGCGCCGCGCCTTCGTGCCCAAGCGTGACGACGACATTGATGCGTCGTGCTTTGGCGATAGCAATCCCTGCCTCGACAGGATTTGTCGTCTCAAGATTCAGCGCTGACGAAACGTCGCGCGCCTCATGCTCGTTGACGATCAATATGTCGACATTGTCCATCAAATCCCCCGGAAACCCTGTCCCCGGCGCCGCATTGAGAATTGTGGTTGCGCCCGCAGCGCGCGCTAAAGACAGCGCCCGAGCGGTTTCGCGATCAGGCAGTTCGCGTTGCGCCAGGAAGATATCTCCCGGTTCCATTGAAACAGAGCCAAGCGCCTGCGCGCGCGCCAGCAGGCTGGCGCCCAAAGCAACCGCAATGGCGTTTTGCCCCTGCTGGTCGATTGAAATGAAAGCCGTCTGGGTCCGCGCGCCAGCCAGCGACGCAACAGCGCCCAGCCCGACGCCGGCGGACTTCAACAAGGCGAGCGCCGGCTCTTGACTGGTATCGTCCCCCACCGCGCCAGCGAGCTGGACGTCAGCTCCGCACCGCGCTGCCGCAAGAGCCTGATTGGCTCCCTTGCCGCCGGGAAACACCTCGAAGGCGGGCCCGATGACAGTCTCGCCCGGAGCAGGAATCGTCGGAACGCGCGTGACAAAATCGATGCCGATAGAGCCGAAGACGACGATCATGGATTCCCCGGAAGATTTTTCAGCCTTTGGTGGGTCGCTTTACGTATAGATACAAGGCGCGCACGGATGGTGACAAATTTGCTGATCCGCCCGCACTTGGCTCCGACCTTGCACCGCATTAGGTTGTTCGCCATTCGGACGACGGAGACATTCCATGTCAAGCAAGCAAGTCATCGGGTTGGCGGCAGGTATGGCGGCGGGGCTGGTAGCGACGGGTGCTATAGCCCAGCAGCGAACCTTGGTGGTCTCGAATTTCGCCGTCAGCCAGGATTTGCTGCGCAAGGATCTCTATGCGCCGTTTGAGGCAAAGTGCAATTGCAAGGTCGTGCTCGATGTCGGCAATGCTGCCGACCGCCTCGCCAAACTTGAAGCCCGCAAGGCCAATCCGGAAGCGGATGTGGCGGTTCTGGCGGATTTTTCCGCCCTTGAAGCCGCCCGTAAGGATCTGATCGAACCCATCGACGTCAGCAAGTTGCCGAACTTCGCCAAGCTCTACGACATCGCCAAAGACCCGATCGGCAAGAATTACGGCGTCGGCTATACGTTCTACGCTACCAGCATTGTCTACCGTAAAGACAAGATCGACGTGACATCGTGGACCGATCTGTGGTCGCCGAAGCTCAAGAACCGTATTGCGCTGCCCAATATCACCACCACGCAGGGACCTCTGCTGCTGTTCATGGTCAATCGCGCGCTGAACGGCGCAACGCCGGACTTCGCGACGGGCGTTGACAAGATCGCCGGCATGAAGGGCGATATCGTCACGTTCTACGAACGCGCCGCGCAATTGACGCAGCTCTTCCAGCAGGAAGAAATCTACGCCACCGTGACAGGCCGCTTCAACTGGCCGCTGATCGCCAAGCTCAACATGCCGATCGCCTGGGCCCAGCCGAAGGAAGGCCTAACCGGCGGCCTCAATGTGCTCACCATAGTCAAAGGCTCGAAAAACCGGGATCTTGCCTACGAGTTCATCAACGAGTGGCTGTCGACCGAAGCCCAGACCCGTATCGCCAACGATCTCATCGACAGCCCCGCCAACCGCGAGGTGAAGCTCGAACCGCAGATCGCCGATGCACTGACCTACGGCGAAGAAACGGCGAAATCGCTGCACGTCATCCCGCCGGATCAGGTTTTGGCCAATCGCGACTCGTGGCTCGCGGGCTGGAACTCGAAGATCGCGCGTTAGGCGACGATGTTCGCCGACCGACGGATCGGCCTTGCGCTCGCCGCACCGGCGATGCTGTTCGTCGGGCTGGCGTTTCTGCTACCGGTCGGCATTCTGCTGAGCGAAAGCCTGCATGCGCCATCCGGCTGGACGCTGTCGCGCTACATCACGTTCTTCACCGACCCCCTGTCGCTCGAAGTGACGCTGCGAACGCTGCGGCTGGGCATAGGCGTCACCATCGTTTCGGCGATTATCGGCTATGTGGCGGCGCTCGCTATCGTTGAGGCAGGGCCGCAGACGCGCGGCCGCATGACGGCGCTGTTCGTGCTGCCGATGATGATCTCGCCAGTGGCCCGCACCTATGCATGGATCGTGCTTCTCGGCCGAACGGGGTTGATCAACAAAGCGGTGGTCGGGCTCGGTTTGTCGGATGAGCCGTTGCGGCTGCTGTTCACGGAGACAGCGGTTTTCATTGGTCTCCTGCAATTGTTCCTGCCGCTGATGGTGTTGTCGCTGACGAGCGCGCTCGAAAATCTGCCTGCCGATGTCATTCCGGCAGCGCGCGTGCTCGGCGCAGGCTGGCTGACGATTTTCTTTCGCGTCATCCTGCCGCTGACGCGCGAGGGCCTGATCGTCGGTGGTACACTTGTCTTCACCGGCGCAGTGACGGCCTATATTACGCCCGCCGTGCTGGGCGGCGCGAAAGTCCTGATGCTGGAAACCCTGCTCTATCAGCGCGTATCTGTCGCCAACGACATTGCGACCGCCAGCGTCATCGCCGCAATCCTGATCGCCATGAGCATTGTGACGCATTCGCTCATTCGGCGCATGACTGGCATGAGGCGCGCCGCATGATCCGCATCGCCGGATTTTCCGTGCTGGGCCTCGCGCTGCTGTTTTTGCTCGGGCCGTTTCTGATCATTGCGGGCGCAGGCCTTTCGGCCGGCGATATTCTGGTGTTTCCCCCGCAGGGTTTCAGCCTGCGCTGGTATGCTGGCGTATTCGAGATCGAGCGTTTCCGCGAAAGCTTCCTGCTTTCGATGGAACTTGCAGTCGGCTCGACCGCACTGGCGCTGCTGCTCGGCGTGCCGGCAGCCTACGCCATGGCGCGCTATGAAGTGCCGGGCGGTGAATGGATCCGCACCATTGTGACAGCGCCGGTGATCGTGCCGGCCATTATCGCCGGTCTGGCGCTGCTGCGTTACACGGTCATTCCGCTTGGTCTACCGGTGATGGCGGCGCTCGTTCTTGGCCATACGGCGCTGGTTGCGCCCTATGCGGTGCGCGTCGTCACGGTTTCGCTGACACATCTGCGACCCGATGTGGAAGAGGCTGCGATCCTGCTCGGCGCTTCCCGTACCGGCGCATTCTTTCGCGTCGTGCTGCCGAATATTCGCAACGGCGTGATGGCGGCATTCATTCTGGGCTTCATCACCTCGTTCAATCAGGTGCCGGTGTCGCTGTTCTTGACCGGACCGGGCGTTTCGACCCTGCCGATCGACATGCTTGCGGCGATGGAATTCGTCTACGATCCGTCGATAGCCGCGCTCTCGACCTTGCTGGCGCTGATGTCGGTTTCGATTGTGCTGGTGGCCGAGCGCCTTCTGGGATTGTCCCGCTATGTCTGACCCGGAATTTCTCGCGCTTCGCAACATTACAATTTCCTATGGCCGCTCGGTCGCCGTGGATGATGTTTCGCTCACCGTGCCGCAGGGCGAATTGCTGGCGCTTCTGGGACCATCCGGCTGCGGCAAGACTACGCTGATGCGTGCCGTTGCCGGACTGCTGCCGCTGACGCAGGGCGGCATCGTGCTGGCGAAGCGCGACATTACGCGCGTACCCGCAAACAGGCGCGATGTCGGACTGGTGTTCCAGTCCTATGCGCTGTTTCCGCACCTGTCGGTTTTCGAGAACGTCGCCTTTGGGCTGCGCCTGCGGCGCGCGCCTGCGACGGAACTGAAACAACGAGTGGACGCAGCCATCGCGATGGTGGGGCTGACGGGTTTCGAGTCCCGTCTACCGCGTGAATTGTCGGGCGGACAGCAGCAGCGTGTGGCGCTGGCGCGAAGCGTGGTCGTCCGGCCCAATCTGCTCCTGCTCGACGAACCACTCTCAAATCTCGATGCGCGCCTGCGTCTCGAAATGCGCAGTGAGTTGCATCGCCTGCATCGCGATCTCGGCGTCACGATGATTTACGTCACCCACGATCAGGCCGAGGCGCTTGCGCTGGCCGATCGCATTGTGGTGATGCGCGCCGGCAAGGTCGCCCAGTCTGGTTCGCCGGAAGATCTTTACGAGCGGCCCACGTCAGGCTTTGTGGCGCGCTTCATGGGCTTCGAGAATATTCTTGGCGTTCAACCCGATGGGCTTTCCGGCGAAAAAGGAATGCTGAAAATCCCTACAGCAGGGCTCACGGACGCCCGCGCGCTCGCCTGGCGTCCGCAAAATGTGCAACTCGGAGAGGGGCCGTTTCAGGGCCGGGTAATCGGCGCATCCTATCAGGGCGAGACCACGGAATATCTCATCGAGAGCGCAGCAGGCTTATTGAAGGCACAGGCTTCCGTCACTGCCCCCAGGCATACAGTCGGTGAAAACATCGCGTTCGATCTGCCCGTCTCGCGCGCCGTCCGCCTGCTGGAGGTATGACGATGATCCCGGTCTGGATTGACACAGATATGGGGTTCGACGATCTGGCGGCAATCTGTGTGATTGGCGCCTCGCCGGATCATTCCATTGCCGGACTGTCGCTGGTGGCAGGCAATGCGCCACTCGCAAACGTGGCAGCCAATGCGGCCGGCGCGGTTGCGCTCTTCAACTGGAAATTTCCGGTTCATCCCGGTCGCAATCGCCCGTTGATCGGTCCGCTCGCGACAGCAAGCTATGTGCTTGGCCCGCGCGGCATGGCAAGCGCCGGGCGTCATCTGCCGGAAGCAGAACTCAAGGCGTCAGATACGCCTGCGTGGCGCGCCATCGCGGATCATGTCGCCTCCAGCGTTGCTCCAGCCACAATCCTTGCGCTTGGTCCCCTCACAAATCTGGCCTTGTTTGCGCTCGCCGAGCCTGAACTTGCGAGGCGCGTCGGTTCACTGGTCTGGATGGGCGGCGGTGTCGGTGGCAATCATTCTGCGGCGGCTGAGTTCAACGCTTCAGTCGATCCGGAGGCCTTGGCGATCGTGCTCGAAAGCGGCATGCCATTGCGGATGGTCGGCATCGACACATGTCGTCAGGTGCGCATTTCACAAGCGGATGCGGAGGCACTGCGTTCGTACGGCACGGATCGCGCGCATATCATGGCGGATCTTCTGTCGGCCTATGCGGCGATTGCCGGACCCGACGCAAGGATGGCCTTTTACGATCCTGTAGCGGCCGTGGCGATTGTGGACCCCGATGCAGTTACCTTCAGGCCCGCATACGTCGAGGCGGAGCTGCACGGCGGCGCAACGCGCGGCATGACCGTGATAGAATGGCGCGTGCCGCGCCGCGCTGAAGCCAATGCGCTGGTGTCGACGCAAGCCGATGAAGATCGCGCAAGGGCGGTGATCCTGAACGCCCTTGCTGTCTGCTGCAAAAGCGAGAGTTGAGCCGATGATCCGCGAACCGATGGACCTGCACGATCCTGCGCTGCGCGACCGCGCTGTCCGCGCCGCGCGCGGCCGGGAGCCGTTCGACATCCTGCTAACTGGCGGCTCTGTGGTAGATGTGGCGACCGGGGAATTGCGCCCGGCAGATGTCGGCATGGTCGGACCTCTCATCGCAAGCGTGCATGAACGCGGCGGACGAAGCGATGCAAAGCGGGTGATCGACGTAACCGGAAAATACGTCGCCCCGGGTTTGATCGATGCGCATATGCACATCGAAAGCTCGATGGTGACGCCGCGCGGCTATGCGCAGATTGTTGTGCCGAACGGCGTGACGACCCTCAGCTGGGATCCCCACGAAATCGGCAATGTGATGGGTCTCGACGGCGTGCGCTGGGCCATCGCCGCAAGCCGCGATTTACCTTTGAGAGTTCTGGTGATGGCTCCGTCTTGCGTGCCGTCTGCGCCGGGTCTCGAATTGTCAGGCGCTGATTTTGACGCACCCGAGTTGCGCGAGCTGCTCGCCATGCCGGAGGTCATCGGCCTCGCCGAAGTGATGGACATGCGCGGCGTGCTGGAGCGCGGCGACAAGATGGGCCGCGTCGTCGACGCCGGCCTGAAGTCCGGCAAGCTGGTCTGCGGCCATGCACGCGGACTGATGGGCGCAGATCTGCAAGGCTTCGCGTGTGCGGGGATCGAGTCCGATCATGAAATCGTGTCGGGAGACGATCTGCTCGCAAAGTTGCGCGCGGGCTTCACGGTCGAGTTGCGGGGCTCGCACGATTACATTTTGCCCGAAGCCGTTACGGCTCTGCGCTCGCTTCCGCGGCTGCCGCCGACGCTGACGATCTGCACAGACGATGTGTTTCCCGACGATCTCGTTGCGCTTGGCGGCCTCATCGATGTTCTGCGCCGTCTGGTGCGGTACGGAATGCCGGCGCTTGATGTTATTGCCGCGTCGACGCTCCATGCCGCCCTGCGACTCGGCAGACGCGATCTTGGCCTTGTGGGTCCTGGGCGTCGTGCGGACGTGATCGTGCTGGACGATCTTGCGGGCCTCAACGTGCGTCATGTTTTTGCGTCAGGCAAACATGTCGCTTCCAACGGCGCGCTGCAGGAAGACTTGCGTCCCGATCCGGTGCCGATCCCGCCGTCGACCATGAAACTGGGCTCGCTGAATGAGGATGACTTCCGTCTGCGCATTCCGGATTTTCTCACCGGCAAGACGCGTGTTCGCACAATCGTCAAACCGCGTTTCACCCAATGGGGCGAGACTCTGGCGGACGTCGTCAACGGCGCAATCCGCGTGCCGGAAGGTAAGAGCCTGATGGCGGTGGTTCACCGGCACGGGCGTGCGGCGGCGATCCCGCGTCTGGCGATCATTGACGACTGGGGCGAATTCGGCGGAGCTGTCGCCACGACAGTTTCGCATGACTCGCACAATCTCACTGTGTTCGGCCGCGAGCCTGCCGATATGGCCGCCGCCGCCAACGCGCTTATCGCATGCGGAGGCGGCATGGCGGTCGCTGCGCACGGCAAGGTTAGTGCGCGCGTCGCACTGCCGGTTTGCGGACTGGTCTCGCCCGACGATCCTGCAAATGTTGGCCGTGGCTTCACGGAAGTTCGTAACGCAACAGATAGCATCGCCGACTGGAAACCGCCGACGCGCGTATTCAAGGCGCTTGTGGGCGCCACGCTCGCCTGCAATCCAGGCCCTCATCTGACCGATATGGGGCTTACAGATGGCTCTACCGGCGAGATTTTTGGACCGTTCGTTTGAAATTGCGTCTGCCGCGCAGCGCTGTGATGATGTGGTCCTGCCAGCTTCAGCAGGCATCTTGAAATATTCCCCGCAATCTTTCGGCCGAGATTGGCTACAAAGCCCGCAAGACGCCGATGAGAGCGCCCACAATGTGACGATTGCGGCGCTTGAGAAAGCAGGCCTGTCCTGCAAGGATATTCGCCCACCGAATTGCAACCGGCCGACGCTGCCGCCGCATTTGTGCGCAGATCAATTGACGGCTGGACGATCTGGCGAACATGCGGCGCATCGACGAACTGCATCGGGAATTTCAGTTCGTTGGAAGCTGAATTTTGCGCTCGCACATGATGGCCGGCAGTCGCTGTCGACGCGGAATTGCCATTATGTTGCCGATACGCCAAACTGAAGTATCATGGCGATCGCTTGAGCTACAAACTAAAAGCTACCCGGAGGAACAACCATGCCGATTGGCTTGATCTGCCTGCCCGCGCGCCGCCTCGTCGGGGCTCTCGCCGCTGCGGCGCTGGTCGGTTTTACCGCGCAGGTCGCCCGCGCAGATGACGAATGGAAAGAAGGCGCAGGGCAGCAGTGGCGCGAGATGCTGGAGAAAGCCAGGGCAGAAAAGCCCGTGGTGGTCACACTCGGCGCCCCGGTCGGCAAGGAATTCGCCGCCGGCTTCAAGCGCGACACTGGCCTTGATCTGCAATTCATCGGGGGCGACGCGAGCGCCGTTTCGGCGCGCTTCGCCCAAGAGCTTCAATCGCCGAACCTGACCATCGACGTCCAGATTGGCGGCAGCAGTGAATTACCCTTTATCGGCCGTGGGCTCATGCAGCCCATCAAGCCGCTACTGGCGCTACCCCGTGTAACTGACGGCAAATACTGGCGCGACGGCCGCATCCGCTGGATTGACAAAGGGCAGGAATATTTCGTCCAGGGAGCCGAATATCTGTCGTTCCGGGTCTTTGCCAACGCAGACAAGATCAACATTTCTGAATTGCGCGACTTCGCCGATTTGCTCAAGCCACAATATGTGGGCAAGATCGCTTCGTCCGATCCCAGCGGAGCAGCCGGGGGGCGAGGTTTCGCTGAGGCCGTCGTGTCAACGCGTGGCCAGGAGTTTCTTGAGAAGCTCTATAAAGGCCAGAACATCACTTACACGCGGAACCCCACCCAACTCGTTGAATGGGCGGCGCGCGGCGTCCAGCCGATCATCATCGGCTCCCTTCAGCAGTATATCGACAAGTTCGTCAGCGAGGGATTCAATATCAAGTACGTGCCGTTTAGCGACTGGCCTGTGCACACCACCGGAGGGCGGAGCGTGGTCAAGGTCGCAGCCAAGGCGCCGCATCCGAATGCCGCCGCTGTGTTCGTCAACTGGTTCCTGAGCAAGCCCGGTCAGGAACTTTACGAACAGCTGCTCGCCGAGCCGTCGCGCCGCGTCGATCTACCCCATACCGGCATCCCGGCCTATGCGCTTCCCCGTCCGGGCGCCGCGTACACGGGCTCTTACGACGAAGACTATGTGCTGAAGCTGAGAGGCGAAGTCGCCCAGCAGATGCGGGTACTCGTCAATCAATAAACGATCGGGAGCAATCCAGATGAATGAACACACATCCGCCTTCGACGCGCAATCATCCTACAAGGTCACTGATCTCGATTTACACGCAACCGGACCGGGAACACTGGCCGGTCGGTACCTGCGGATGTTCTGGCATCCCATCTGCCTCGTCAGTGAAGTAGAGGTAGGGCGCACCCGCCGTGAACAGATCATGAGCGAGTTCGTCACCCTCTATCGCGGCCAGAGCGGGACGTTATACGCCGTCGCCGACCGTTGCCCACATCGCGGTGTGCAATTGTCGGTTGGCTGGGTGCAGGGAGAAGAAATCCGCTGCTTCTATCACGGCTGGAAGTTCAACGGCTCCGGTCAGTGCACAGAAATGCCCGCCGAGACGCCTGCCTATGCAGCGAAGATGTGCATTCGCCACTATCAGGTGAAGGAATATCTCGGCTTCGTTTTCATCTATCTGGGCGAAGGTGCTCCGCCCGAACTGCCGCGCTATCCTGAACTTGAAGATGAAAACGCCGGGGTGCTCGAATCGCTCGCCCGCGCGCCCCTGCCCTGCAACTATTTCCAGCGGCTCGAGAACAATATCGACCAGGTCCACGTCAACTTCGCACATGGCGATGTGTTCGGTGCGGCGGGCGTTGGTGAAATTCCAGAATACATTATCGAGCAAGCTGAGTTTGGATTGCGCGCCATCGGCAAGCGTTCATCCGGCGACCGCATCACCTACTATCACATGCCCACAGCGGGCGTGATGGCGGTGCCGCCAGTGGGTGACGAGGTCGACTGGGCCACGCTCGTCGTGTGGCGAGTGCCGGTTGATGACCACACCAATCGCAGCTTCAATGTTCGCCGCGCCAAAAAGAAACCCGGCTCGCCTGCCAAGCCCGCGAAGGACCGCTCGGCCGAACAGGTGGCGGTGTCGCTCGACATCATGGCCGGACGCCGGAAACTGGAAGATGTCAGCCTGCAGGATCGCGAACTCCTGGTTCCTGTGCAGGATAACATCGCTCTCCTCGGCCAGGGCGCCATCGCCGATCGCGGCGAGGCGGAAAATCTGGGCCGGTCAGATGCTGGCATTATCGCCTTGCGTCGTCTGTGGCGGCAGGAGTTGCAGAAGGTCGTGGAGGGACAACCAGTCCTCCAATGGCCATGGCCTAAGTCGGGCATGAAGGTTACCAGCGGCGCTGGCGGCTAAATCATCCGACAGGAGAGAACCGTGGAACGCGCCCAATCGACCGACGTCGGTCTCGATGATCTTACCCGGACGGACCCCGGCTCACTTGCCGGCTGCTATTTGCGCCGCTTCTGGCAGCCGCTGTGCCTGTCTGCCGATGTTGAGGCCGGTCGGGCGCGGCGCGAAAAGATCATGGGACAATTCGTCACCGTCTACCGCGGAGAGAGCGGTGCAATCCATGTTGTAGCGGATCGGTGCGCACATCGCGGCGTGCAATTGTCGGTCGGCTGGGTGCAGGGCGATGAGATCCGCTGTTTCTATCATGGGTGGAAGTTCAACGGCGCGGGGCAATGCGTCGAGGCTCCGGCCGAAACGCCTGGCTTCGCATCGCGCATGAAAGTGCGCGCATACCCGGCGCGAGATTATCTCGGCGTGGTTTTCGCCTATCTTGGCGAGGGTGAACCTCCAGTCTTCCCGCGCTATCCGGAACTTGAAGACGAGAGCGAAGGGGTTCTGGTCTGCGCTGCGCGAGCGCCCGTGCCTTGCAACTTCTTTCAGCGCGTCGAAAATGCGGTCGATCAGGTACATGTTGCATTCGCACATGGCGATGTGTTCGGCCCCGAGGGCGCAGCCGACATTCCTGACTACAGCGTCGAGGAAACCTCCTATGGACTTTGCGCTCGCGGCCGTCGGCCGGGCAAGCAGGATCGCCTGACACATTTCCATATGCCGAACATCAACGTCATGCGCGTTCCGCCGGGCAAGGACGAAGTGGGCTGGTCGCCAAATGTCGTCTGGCGCGTTCCGGTCGACGACGGTCACCACCGGAGCGTCAATATCCGTCGCGTTCGCAAGGCGCCCGGCGCAGCTCCGATCGAGAACAACTACAAGCGCAACGTCACGGACAAACAGGTCGACTATGCGCGCGAAATTCTCGCCGGCCGTATGCGTCTCGATGAGCTTGACCCCACGCGCGACCGCGCCATCATCGTCGCCGTGCAGGATAACATCGCCCAAATGGGTCAGGGGCCGGTAGCTCCGCGTCAGGAAGATCATCTCGGTCGCTCCGACGTCGGCGTTGTGGCGGTGCGCCGCCTGTGGCTCGACGAATTGCGCCGGCTGGCGAATGGCGAGGTCCTGCGCGATTGGCGTCGCCCCAATGACGGCCTGCGCCTGACATCGGGCGTAGAGAAGGAGCTCGCGTAGCCGTATGGATTCCAACCTGCGCTCACCGGAGCGGGTCGCGCGTCGCCCGCTGGGGCGCGTCGGCGGCGGTCTCGCCCTCATGCTGGTTGTCGGCGCCTTCACGGCGGCGCCGACGCTTTTTCTTCTTCTGGGAGCTTTCGAAGTTTCGTCGCAGGGCGAGAGCATTCGATTCGGTCTCGACAATTGGCGAAGCATTTTCACCGACGCCTCGGTGGCGCGCGCGGTCGGCTACAGCTTCCTCATGGCGCTACGCGCGCCGATTGGCCTTACGATCGCGTTCGTCATCTCATGGATGCTGGTGCGCATCGAGATCCCCGGTCGTCGTTTCATCGAATATGGCCTGTGGTTCGCCTTCTTCCTGCCAACCCTCCCCCTGACGGTCGGCTGGATACTCTTGCTCGACCCGAACTACGGTCTGCTCAATGCGCTCATCCAAGATATAGGCCTTGCGTCGGGACCGATTTTTTCGGCCTATTCGGTCGGCAGCATCATGTGGGTTCATCTGTCGCTGACAGTCATCCCGATCAATGTGATCCTCCTCACGCCAGCTCTCGCGCAGATGGACGCAGCCTTCGACGAGGCAGCCACCATGTCAGGCGCCGGGCGTCTTCGTACGTTGACCCGCATCACGCTGCCGCTGCTGGCGCCGGCGATTTTTACCTGTTTTATCCTTGGGCTCATCAAGGCGCTCGAAGCCTTCGAGGTCGAGCAGGTGCTAGGTACGCCGGCGAAAATCAACGTTTTCGCCACGAAGATCTATGACTTCGTACATTGGGATCCACCACGTCTGGGCGAAGCGATGGCGCTCAGCGCACTGCTTCTGGCGATCCTTCTCGTCATCACGCTCATCTATCGACTTGTCCTGAAGGGTGGCGAAGGACACGCCACCATCAGCGGCAAGACCAGCCGCCTGCGCGCGGCCACGCGCCCGCGCTGGGCTTGGGCCGCCACGACAGCAATAGCGCTTTACATGGCGGTTGCGGTGGTCGTTCCGGTGATCGTGCTGACGCTCGGCACATTTACTCGTCTCTTCGGCTTCTTCTTCATGAAGAACACGTGGACGACGAAGCACTGGGTAGCAATCTTCGAGGACGACAGGTTTGCCGGCGCTTTCGCCAATTCTTTCATCGTCTCTGGAGCAACAGCGCTGATCGGCGTCATAGTCTATTCGATGCTCGCATGGGTGCTTGCGCGCGGCCCTCTCTGGGGTCGTCAGACTCTCAATCTTCTCACGTGGTTGCCTTGGGCTGTGCCGGGAATATTGCTTGGCCTGTCGATGCTGGTGCTCATCCTGCACATCCCCGGCCTGTCGTTGCTGCACAGCTCTGTCGCGGCTCTCATACTGGTGCTGCTGGTGAAAGAGACCCCGCTAGGCGTTCAGATGTTGAAGACCGCCATCCAGCAGATCGCGCGCGAGTTGGAAGAGGCTGCCCGCATGTCCGGCGCCTCCTTCGCCACCATTTTTCGGCGGATCGTGCTTCCGCTCATCGCCCCGATGCTTGGCAGCGTCTTCCTGCTCAGCTTCGTGGCGTCTTTCCGCGACATAAGCGCCACGATTCTGCTTGCGGGACCCAACTCCCAAACAATGGCGCTGATGATGATCGAATTAGGGGAAGAAGGGCGATTTGAAAGCATGGCCGTGGTCGGCGTCATTCTAAGCTTTGTGGTGTTTGCTATGACGGTGCTTATCCGCGCTCTTCAGGAGCGAACGGGGCTCAAGCGACAGTAAGCCGGAAGCAGGCCGCATCGTGCGTCTGCCACGAGGTGCTATTGTGAGTTTGATCGCTGGAGGGGGACCCGCTGGTCAGCCAACAACGAGCCTGACCCGCTGAAACATCACCGTGAGTGTGATGTTAACCCTTTGATTTTGTGGTGAGCGCGTCGGGATTCGAACCCGAGACCCTCTGATTAAAAGTCAGCGATTACTACGGAACATAAGCGATCATAG
The DNA here is from genome assembly GCA_947478455.1 of Beijerinckiaceae bacterium. Lineage (GTDB taxonomy): Bacteria > Pseudomonadota > Alphaproteobacteria > Rhizobiales > Beijerinckiaceae > Terripilifer. The sequence goes on from CANJWR010000011.1 coordinate 49,528, forward strand.
ATTATCAAGATGTTGAATAATTGCTTATTTTCCTTGACAAATGATCGATACCCTCTGATTTTGGGAACATAAAAGCACTTTGATGATCCCAAGAGCGCTTCCCATGTGCTTCCCAGTTGGAGATTGCATGCGCCTGACCAAGCCGAACGTCAATGGACTCAAAATCCCCGACGGGAAAGCCGAGACCATTGTGTTCGACGACCAGTTGCCGGGTTTCGGCGTCCGGCTCCGCGCTGGGGGAAAGCGGACGTGGATCGCCCAGTACCGCGTCGGAACCAAGCAGCGGCGCGTCACGCTTGGCACCGTCGAGGCGCTCGAACCGGACGAAGCCCGCAGGCGCGCCCGTGATGTGATCGCTAAGGTTCAGCTTGGCGGCGACCCTCAGGTCGAAAAGCACACCGCGAGGGCCCGGGCGCAGGACACGGTCGGCAGCATTGTTCGGAAATATCTGTCCACTTACGCCGAACGAAATCTCAGCGCGAAGACCCTCATGGAGGTCCGGCGGAATCTGACAAGCCATTGGAAGCCCCTGCATGAAGCAGCCGCCCACAGTTTGAGGCGGTCGGCGGTCGCCAGTCGGCTTGTAGAAATCGCCACGGAAAACGGCCCCTTTGCCGCAAACCGTGCGCGCGCCTATCTGGCGGCGATGTTTAGCTGGGCGATCGAGCAGGGTCTGGTCGATGACAATCCGGTGGCGGGGACCGGCCGCATAGCAAAGGAAGTCTCCCGGGACCGCGTTCTCGCTGACCCGGAACTTCGATTGATCTGGGAGTACTCGGGCTCCGGTGAATACGGTGTGATCGTAAAACTGTTGCTCCTCACTGGGCAGCGTCGTGAGGAAATCGCTGCAATGCAGTGGGACGAACTAGATCTTGCCAGCGGGCTCTGGTCGATGGGATCAGGCCGCACGAAAAACAGCCGCAAGCACACCATCGCCTTGTCACCCCTTGTGCTGGAACTCCTGCAAGGGATCGAGCACAGGGGTGATCGGGCCCTCTGCTTTGGAAGCCGCAAGGGCCCGTTTTCTGGTTGGAGCAAGGCAAAGTTAGGGCTAGATGAACGGATCACCGCCGCCCTGCGCGCCGAGAACCCGAAGGCGAAGCCAATGCTGGCGTGGCGCCTCCACGATCTCAGAAGGACGGCAGCAACCCGCATGGCCGATCTTGGCGTCCAACCTCACGTTGTCGAGGCCGTCCTGAACCATGTTAGCGGTCACAAAGCCGGAATTGCTGGCGTGTACAACCACGCCGCTTACTCATTGGAAAAGAAGGCCGCACTTACGCTGTGGTCAAAACACATCGCTGATCTTGTGGGGGATTTTTATTGATGGCGATCATTACAAAATTATTCAATCTCCTGAAAACATCGCACAAGGAGGAAGCGACGTGTGTGCTTCTTGATTTACTCATATCCGGTACGATTTCTGCTGCCGCCTGTGTGCCCGATTTCGATATGACAAAAGCTTTGGGCACGGAATATTGGCGTGGGCTTACTAATGAAGAAATCGGCTCTTCGCTGAATCGTGTGGGTAGAGGTTTCAACCACAAGTTGAATATTTTGGTTTCCGCTGGCTCCGCGTATTTTCTGATGCATGCGTGACACGGATCTTTTTCAGGCGGCGCTCGGGCTTTCCGCGCCTTGGTTTATCA
>CANJWR010000012.1 GCA_947478455.1 Beijerinckiaceae bacterium
GCATTGGACACGAGTCCGATGACGGTTCCGTCGCGCGGCGCGGCGTTAAACATCTGGTTTGCCAGCAACAGGCTGCCGGCTCCCGCCACATTCTGGACGATCACCGACGGATTGCCCGGAATATATTTGCCGATATGGCGGGAGACGATGCGCCCCGCCAGATCGTAGCCGGACCCGGGCGGAAATCCGATGCGAAGCTGCACCTGCTTGCCGCGGTAAAAATCCGCCACAGCATCCTGTGCGTTGGCGTGTGCGCCGCCCAGCATCGCGAGCACGGCCAGCACGCCAAAAATTCGCTTCATGTCTCCCCCCGATTTTGTCTGCATATTTCATGCGGAACCGTCAGAGGTCAACGTTGTGCGTCGGCGCGTCCTACCGCTTCACGCGCTGCATGTCCGGATGGAGAGAACTGCCCAGAATATGCTGCGAGCGGGCGATCACATGCGCAGTCGAGCCGACGATCAACGGATCGGGATGACCGACGAGATGCTCGTCCTTGTTCGGATAGTCAAGCGTCGACAGGAAGTGCCGCATACAATTGAGCCGGGCGCGCTTCTTGTCGTCGGACTTGGTGATGATCCACGGGCAGTCGGCGGTGTCCGTATAGAAGAACATCGCTTCCTTGGCTTCGGTGTAATCATCCCATTTGTCGAGAGATGCGCGGTCGATGGGCGACAGCTTCCATTGCTTGAGTGGATCGAACTCGCGAGACTTGAAGCGACGGAGCTGCTCCTCGCGCGTCACCGAGAACCAGTATTTGTAAAGTCTGATGCCGGAGCGAACCAGCATGACTTCAACCTGCGGACATTGCCGCATGAATTCCAGATATTCGCCTGCGGAGCAAAAGCCCATCACGCGCTCCACGCCTGCGCGATTGTACCAGGAGCGGTCGAACAGAACGATTTCGCCGGCTGCCGGCAGATGGCCGATGTAACGCTGGAAATACCATTGGGTGCGCTCACGGTCGGTCGGCTTTTCGAGCGCCACAACGCGCGCGCCACGCGGATTCAGATGTTCCATGTAGCGCTTGATGGTGCCGCCCTTGCCGGCGGCGTCGCGGCCCTCGAACAGGATGACGATCTTCTCGCCCGTTTCGCGAATCCAGTTCTGGGCCTTCAGCAGTTCGACCTGCAACTGCTCCATATGTTCCAAATAGATCTTGTTGCTCAGGCGGGTCTGATAGGGATACTCACCGGTCTCGAATGCGCGACGGATGGCTTCCGGATCATTTCGCAACTGGGCTGCTGTCTTGCGGCCCGATTTCTTCGACGCGGCGTCGGTGTCGACCGTACCGAGCGCTCCGGCGGATTTGGTGATGATGCGGGCGCTGTCTTCAGGCGCGGCGGGGGGCGCAACCGGTTCAGCCGGGACTTCAGGGGCGGCGGAAGACGCAGGGGCGGTAACGCCATTGGTTTTTGGCGGTTCTGCCTGCAATGGCGCGCCGGCTTTCTTTGTCGTTGAAATAGCTTTTGCCATGTTTCCTCGATCAGATTTGCGCACGAAATCAATCCGGAAATTGCGGCGCAACAAACAAAGCTTCGTGTCGAAACGGTTTGCGGTCGTTGTCGCAGATCAATAGAGCCATGCGTCCAGCGCTCTGCTGGTCGTGTTTAAATTCGCGGCCGATCCGGCTAGTCTGACGGTGCCGGCAGGATTGGATGTTCTGCAGAATTGGGAGGAAAGCCAATGTTGTCGCGCCGTCAGGTTCTGGCTTGCTCCGTGCTGGCCGCTTTTTGGGGCGCCGCGCCCGCGCGAGCTGCCGAGACGCCCTTTACGGCGGAGTCTTTTGCGGCGGCCCGCCGCGCCGGCAAGCTCATTCTGGTTGAAGTTCACGCCTCCTGGTGTCCGGTCTGCAAGGCCCAGATTCCCATCATCGCGGAACTGGCCGCTGACCCGAAATTCGCCGATCTGGTGATTCTACGCGTCGATTTCGACGCCCAAAAGGCCACGTTGCGAAATTTTCGTGTGTTGTCGCAGTCGACCCTGATTGTGTTCAAAGGCGAGAAGGAGCTGGGCCGCAGCGTCGGCGACATCAACCCGTTTTCGATCGAGGAATTGCTCTTGCGCGGAGTGTGACTGGCCCGTTGCGCGCGCCGTCTCCGCGCGAAAGCCTGGATCCTGAACTCATCCGACACCGAGGATTGAGAATGTCACAGCGGCGGGGGGATTATTGTGCTCCCGCCGTGTGCAACAGTGGACCGCAATGCGTTTCGCGGAGCATTTGAACCTTTCCGTCAGGACTTAGAGGCCGTTCATTTTGCGGATGCGGGCTTCCAGCGTTTCAGCCCTGACGCGTACGCCCATGTCGGGGCATTCGAATTGCTCGCCTGACAGCAGGGTCAAAGCCACGCGGTAAGTCGGTGCGCCCTCGCTCCATTCGTGTTCACGAACCGAGACAGCGATCACATCGCCGGGGCTCAACACTTTGATGCTCCTGCGCCAGGGCGACTTCCGTTCGATCTCGATCGTCTTGTCCCCGACCGTCACGATCATTTCGTCGCCGACGAGAGCCGAGATGAGCATTGACCCACCGACGAAACAGCCGCCCCAGACGATAACGGCGAAAAACGGCGTCGTCAGATTGATCGGCCAGAGCCCGCGGCCGAGTTCGTGAAACACCAGAAAAATAATGCCGGCTCCGATCAACCCGAAGGCAGTGCGGATGACGGGTCCGAATGTAGAGCTGAGCCGGACCGGCTCAGTCCCGGCGGGACCGATGTCGTGATGGGGCGGTGTCATGCCTCAAGGATCCGCGAAAACCCTGAAGGGACCGTCACCTGAATGGACGGAACCCCGGGGTTTGCGTTCGGGCCCATCCGTGCGATTTTGCAGGGAACGCGACGGGAGGACGTATTCGCATGCCGCACGACAATCCGCAGGGACATTGGCACGAGGTTTCGGGCGAGACCCAGAAGGCCGGCAAGGGCACCTTCATCCGCCCCCCGATGCCCTACGACAAGTTCATGATGGAACAGGAGATTCCGATTGTTCGCGCCATCGGGGTCAGCAAGGTTCAAAATCTGCCGCTCAAGCCCTGGAAGCGCATGGGCGGGCAGGGCAGCTTCATCCAGTTGTACGGCACCGAGGGCCTTTGGGGCTGCTATGTGGTCGAGGTTCCGGGCGCGGGCGCGCTGAACGCCGAAAAGCACACCTATGAGGAAATGTATCTCGTCATCGAAGGGCGCGGAACCACCGAGGTCTGGATCGACGGTCAGGAAGGCAAGAAGCACATTTTCGAATGGCAGAAGGGATCCATGTTTTCGATCCCGCTGAACACCAATCACCGGATCGTCAACGCCACGTCGAGCCCGGCGCTGTTGCTGGGCGGCACCACGGCCCCCAACGTCATCAATCTTTTCGATAATATGGGCTTCGTTTTCGATTGCCCGTTCCAGTTCAGCGACCGTTTCAGCGGCGGCGCAGACTTCTTCAAGCCGAAGGACGAGGTGGAGCCCGATCCTGTGCGCGGCCTCGCCATGCGCAAGACAAACCTTATTCCCGACGTGATGAACACCGACCTGCCACTCGACAATCGCCGCTCACCGGGGTTCCGCCGCATCGAGCCGAACATGACCGGCAACAAGTTCTATCTGTGGATTGGCGAACACCAGACCGGTCGCTATTCGAAAGCCCATGCCCATGCCTCCGGCCCCGTGCTGATTTGCCTGAAGGGCAAGGGCTATACCCACACCTGGCCGGCCTCGCTCGGCACGCGCCCTTGGGAAACCGGCCATGCCGACAAGGTCCAGCGGGTGGATTACGAGCCAGTGGGTCTCGTGACCGCCGCCCCGATGGCGAACGACTGGTTCCACCAGCATTTCGCCGTTAGCGCCGAACCGCTGCGCCTGACGGCCTGGTACGGTCCGCGAAAGCCGGGCCTCAATCAGGACGCCGGTGCGCCGGGCCAGAAGGCGCTCGACTTCGGGGCCATCGACATCCGCGACGGCGGTACCGCGATTCCCTACGATGAGGAAGATCCCGCCGTCCGACGCAACTGGGAGGCAGCCATCGCCGCCAATGGGGTGAAAAGCCGCATGGACCCCAAGCTCTACGAAACGCCCGAAGGCCGATAGGCTGCTTGGATGTGCAACTAAGAGGCGCAACCCGGCTGAGGTTGTTCCTGTCAAAGGAGGCGACAGCAGCCGGTTGCGGTTCTTCGGCTGCTTAACCGCGCATTATCCATAAATAAAAGCGAACGCGCGAATTGTGACGGCATTTCGACAAACTTTAAGTTTCATTCGAATATAATCATTGTGACTTATGGTTAATTTCGCAAAGGTCTCATAAACCTATGTGGCTGTTCAGACACAACATCTGGCCATTCAGCGCTTGCCGTGGGAGCAGACCATTTCGCTATTGACCGACAGGCTTCGCGTGGCGATAACCAAACCATCTTCTGGGATAAAGGGTCGTTGGTTTATGGGACTGGCCGCGCGTTTTTTTGGATTGGCGGCAGTTGCATTGTCTCTGGCAGCCTGCACTGCTTTGCCGTCGCAAGGACCTTCAGCCTCGGACATCAACAACAACGCCACCAATGTAACGGCTGACGCCGGCGGCGCCCGTTACCTGCTGACGCAGGTTGATGAGCGTGCGGTCACCATTCTGGAGCGCCGTGGCTCGTCGAGCATTTCCGGACGTTTCGGCGATTATCGTTCTGCTTCACCCCGCCGGGCTATAGGCGTCGGCGACGTTGTCCAGGTGACAATCTGGGAAGCCGCCGCAGGCGGATTGTTTTCGACACCAGCCCTTGGGGGGGTCTCAACGGGCTCCCATTCGGCTGTCATCCCACCTCAGCAGGTTGACGGCGATGGTTCAATTACGGTGCCTTATGCTGGGCGCATCCGGGTTGCGGGCCTGACGCCGCCGCAAGTTGAGCAGGCGATCATCGGCAGACTCGCCGGCAAGGCCATCGAGCCCCAGGCTCTGGTGACGATCACCACCAATATTTCAAACACCGTCACCGTGACTGGCGAGGTCATCAATGGGGCCCGCGTGCCGCTGACGCCGCGCGGCGACCGGATTCTCGACGTGATCGCCACTGCTGGTGGCGTCAAGGCTCCGGTGAACGAGACCTTTGTGTCTCTCGGGCGCAATAACCAGACGGTCCGGGTGCCCATGCAGTCGCTGCTGGCGCGCCCGCAGGAAAACGTTTTCATGCGCCCCGGCGATATTCTGACGCTGGTGCGCGAACCGCAGACCTACACTGCCTTCGGGGCCACCGGCCGCAATGCTCTGGTGCCGTTCGACGCGATCGGGGTGACGCTGGAAGAGGCCGTGGCCAAGTCCGGCGGCCTGCTGGATCTTCAGTCCGACCCGCAGGGCGTATTCATCCTGCGGCCCGAGCCTGTTGCGTTGGCCCGCGAGCTGGACCCGTCTTTCCCGATCGAGCCTGGCGCCCGCACAGTCAACGTAGTTTATCGCGTCAACATGCGTGATCCGAGCGCCTATTTCTGGGCGCGTCGGTTTCCGGTCCGCAACAAGGACATTCTGTATGTCGCGACGGCGCCGCTCAACGATGTCCAGAAGGCGATGAGCGTCCTGTCGTCCGTCACCAACCCTGCCCTGACGGCGATCTCGGTCTGCGGAACCCGCTGCTGATCAGGCGGTGGAATGCTCCACCGCTGATCAATTCTGCCTGACAAGCCTGTTCGAGAATTTGTGAAGGGCGTCGGCGCTCAGCCGGCTTTCTCCACCCATGCCCGCATGAGATGATGGGCAATCGCAATCGGATTGGCGGGCAGGAAGCCTTCGGGATGCCGGCCTTCGAGCATCGCGATCACTTCGTCGCGACTGAACCAGCGCGCATCCTCAAGCTCGGTGCGGTCGATCACGATCTCCCGCGTCAACGCTTCTGCAAAACAGCCGATCATCAGCGTGGACGGAAACGGCCATGGTTGCGACGCCACATAGTGAACGCGCCCGACCTCGATCCCGGCCTCCTCCTTGATCTCGCGACGCACAGCGGATTCGATGGTCTCGCCCGGCTCCAGAAAGCCCGCCAACGCCGAATACATTCCCTTACCGAAGCGCGGCTGGCGGCCCATCAGGCAGCGGTCTCCGTCGACGGCCAGCATGATCACCACAGGATCCGTGCGGGGGAAATGCATCGCCTTGCAGGCCTGGCAATCGCGCCGCCAGCCGGCTGCGCCCAGCGTGCTGGGAGAGCCGCAAACCGAACAGAACCGGTGCCGCGCGTGCCAGTAGAGCAGGCTCTTGGCCTCGCCCAGCAGGCCGGTCGTAGCTGCGTCCAGGAGTCCTTGTACGGCGATGGAGCGTAGATCGGTGAGCTGCAGGTCGGGGCGATCCGGGATCGCCAGCACCCGCGTGTCGATCATCGCGCCTTCGTCGGCCTGTTCGCGCTCGACGACCGCCGAATCGTCCAAGAGTGCGCCGAAAAAAGCGCCTTCGTCCGTGCGGCCAAGCAACACGATCTCGCGGATTTGCCCCATTTCGGCGGCCTCGCCGGTCGTGAAAAGCGCCTCTCGCCTGCCTTCCGTCACCCGCAAAACAGGCTTATCCCGTCCGATCACGACCGTGCGGGACGCCGGATGACGCTGCAATTCCGCAATAAAATCCGCGTCGTCGCGCTTGTCGGACAGCCGGTCGAGAGGGTTGATCGCGTAGCCGGTATCGGCGGAGCGTTCCTTGAAGGGCACAGGAGACATGAAAACCGTAGCGTGCGAGTCGAACGAAGCTCATCATGCGGTTGGCGTCGCCAATTTGGAACCGGAAATTGCCGTCTCCGTCTTGCGAAATGCGCCGCGCTGGTCCACATAGACAGCGGGAGGTTGGCGTTGGACGTTCCACTCGCCAACCGGGTCAGGTCCGGAAGGAAGCAGCCCTAACGAGAATGGGCGGGTCTCCGTTCAGCCTCCCACCTTTGGACCCGTATCCTGCAACCGCAGGTGCGGGACATTTTTCCAGGTCGAACCATGAACGACGGGCGCTTGCAGGACGGATCACCCGCCGCGGGCGGCGAAGAGCCGTCGCTCGGTCTGGATCTCGGCGCGCCGTCGCCGCCGAAGGTCATTCAAGCCGCATACCGGGTTTTGGCCCGAAAATATCGCCCCTCCAGTTTCGAGGATCTGATCGGCCAGGAGGCCATGGTCCGCACGCTTGAAAACGCTTTCAAGCTCGGGCGCATCCATCAGGCCTATATCCTCACAGGCGTGCGCGGTGTCGGTAAAACAACCACCGCCCGCATTCTGGCCCGTGCCTTCAACTACGAATTGCCCGCCAAAGACGGTAACCCGTCCGTATCGGCCCCGACCGTCCACATGCCTGAACTGGGCGTGCATTGTCAGGCCATCATCGATTCCCGCCATGTCGACGTGATCGAGATGGACGCCGCTTCCAACACAGGCATCGACGATGTCCGCGAGATCATCGAATCCTCGCGCTACCGCCCCATCATGGCGCGGACGAAAGTCTTCATCATCGACGAAGTGCACATGCTGTCCAAGGCGGCCTTCAATGGTCTGCTGAAGACGCTGGAAGAGCCGCCCGAACATGTGCGGTTCCTGTTCGCCACGACGGAAATCGAGAAAGTGCCGGTGACAGTGCGCTCGCGTTGCCAGCGTTTCGATCTGCGCCGGATCGAGGCTGATGTGCTCATCAAACATCTGTCGGGCATCTGCGAAAAGGAAGCCGTCGAAATCGACGACGACGCGCTGGCGCTTATTGCGCGCGCGTCCGAAGGCTCGGTGCGCGATTCCCTCTCGATGCTCGATCAGGCCATCGCGCATGGCGGAACGCAAATTCGCATCGACGCAGCTGGCGTTCGCGCGATGCTCGGCACTGGCGATCGCGCCCGCATCATCGACCTCTTTGAATCCGTCATGAAGGGCGACATCAAAAGCGCGCTCGAGTCGCTGCGCGAGCAATACGACATGGGCGCTGACCCGGCGCTGATCCTCGCTGATTTCGCCGAATTCGTGCATTTCGTCACGCGCCTCAAGCTCATTCCGGATTCAAAGCTCGACACCTCCGTGACACAGGAAGAGCGCGTGCGCGGCGCCGCCTTTGCCAAATCCCTGACCATGCCGGTGCTGACACGCGCCTGGCAGATTCTCGTCAAGGGCATGCAGGACATGAAGGATTCGCCGCGACCGCTCGCGGCCGCCGATATGGTGCTGGTGCGGCTCGCCTACGCGGCCGACATGCCGACGCCGGAGGATGTGCTGCGCAGACTGTCCTCAGCTTCTCCTGCGCCTTCCAGTGGAAGTCGGCCTGCGGGCGGTTCGTCCGGCAATGGCGGGGGCGCTTCGGCAACCACATCGGCGCGCCCCATGTTGTCGGTCGCTCCTGCGCCGGCGAGCGCGGCTGTTCCGCAGATGCGCACCGAAACGTCGACTGCGCCGCGCGTTCAGGTGAAGTCGTTCGAGGAAATCGTCACGCTCGCGCAGGTTAATCGCGACATTCAGCTGCGCATCGCGCTGGAGCGAGACGTTCATCTGGTGCGCTTCGAGGAAGGCTCCATCGAATTTTCGCTGGAGCAGGGCGCATCGCCGCAACTCGCTCAGACGCTCATGCGCCGTCTGCAGGAATGGACCGGCATCCGCTGGATGGTGGCGGTTTCCAATGAACCCGGCGACAAAACCTTGCGCGAGCAGGCGGACGCGCGTGCGGAGGAAAAGCTCACTGGCGTCCGCGCGGAACCACTTGTGCGCAGCGTGATGGAGCGTTTTCCCGGGGCCGAAATTGTCGCCGTGCGCGCGCCCGAGGTCGAGCCGTTGCCCACCTTGCCTGAACCCACCATTGAATCCACCGGCGACGAGATCGGCTATGTCGATCAGTTTCCCACCGACGAAGAGCTTTGAGGCGCGATATGAAAGACATCATGGGCATCATGAAGCAGGCGCAGGCGATGCAGTCGCGCATGCAGGATATGCAGGCCGAAATGGAGCGCGTTGAGGTCGAGGGCCAGTCTGGCGGCGGTCTGGTGCGGGTGACGCTCACCGCCAAGGGCATGATGAAAGGCGTCGTGATCGACGCCTCGTTGCTTAAGGCCGACGAGAAGGAAATCGTCGAGGATCTGATCGTCACAGCCCACGAGGATGCGCGAAAAAAAGCCGAACGGGTGATGGAAGAAAAGATGAAGTCCGTCACCGCCGGTCTGCCGCTTCCCCCCGGCATGAAACTGCCTTTCTGATCCGTCATGGCGGAACGCGTCGCCGGCCCTGAAATCCAGCGTCTGATTCAATTGCTCGCTCGATTGCCGGGGCTTGGACCGCGCTCGGCGCGGCGCGCAGCGCTGCATCTCATCCGCAAGCGCGAGGAATTGCTGGGGCCGCTGACTGACGCCATGCAGGTGGCGCGCGAACGCATTGTGGTTTGCACAGCCTGCGGCAATGTGGATACGAGCGATCCATGCACGGTCTGCCGCGATCCGCGTCGCGACCGCAATGTGCTGATCGTGGTCGAGACTGTTGCTGACCTCTGGGCGCTGGAGCGCGCAGGCGCGATCCGCGCTCGTTACCACGTGCTGGGCGGCACGCTGTCGCCGCTCGATGGCGTCGGCCCGAAAGAACTCAACATTGAAACTCTCGTTGGCCGCGTCGCCGAGGAGCGCATCGCGGAAGTTATTCTGGCGGTCAATGCGACGGTCGACGGCCAGACAACCGCGCATTACATTACCGATCTCTTGTCCCATCTCGATGTGAGGATCACGCGCCTCGCGCATGGCGTGCCGGTCGGCGGCGAACTCGACTATCTCGACGATGGCACATTGTCGGCAGCCATCAGGAGCCGCACGACGTTTTAATCGCAAAAAAAATTGACGCATTTCGATGCGTCGACAGTCCCGCCGCACGCAAACGCCCAGAGTGCCATCACGGGCGATACGGACATGATGACGGATCGCAGCACTGACGCGGCCCGAGCCGGCTTCGAATCGACCGAAGAATCGCGTATTCAGGTGCCGACATTTACCGGCGGTCTGCGCTGGGTGTTGGAAACCAAATATCACGGTGGCGCCGCATCCGACGATTGATCTCCGGTCGGGAGGGCTTCGACCCTCCCGGTCGCCTCATTCGGCAGCCCGCACATTTGCTACTGCGGGTGCCTGTTCGGCAAATTCCATCTGGTCGATCCGCTCGCTGCGTTTCCCGATCCGGTCGGCCGATGCGGTCAGGCCGATCACGTCTTCCTGCGCCTGCCGGAAATGGTTTTCGAGTTTCGACGCGCGCTCCTGCAAACGCTGCACGTCTTTCAATAACAGACGAACCTCGTTTTGAATCTGGTGCGCCTGTTCGCGCATACGCGCATCGCGAACGATGGATTGCATCACCTGAATGGCCATCATCAGCAGCGAAGGCGATACGATGATGATATGCGCCCGATGGGCCTTCTGCACCACATCGTCGAAATGTTCGTTCAGGTCGCCGTAGATCGATTCCGATGGCACAAACATCACCGCCAGATCCTGCGTCTCGCCCGGCACGAAATAACGATCCGCAATGTCGCGCACATGCTTGCCGATGTCGGTGCGGATGCGCTGACCCGCCAGATGGCGCTCGGCCTCGTTCTTCGCGTCCCGAAAGGCCGTGAAGGCTTCCAGCGGAAACTTGGCGTCAACCACCATTACGCGCTCGTCGCCCGGCAGGCGGATCACGCAATCGGGCCGGTTGCGGTTGGAGAGTGTGTATTGAAACTCATAGGCGTTGGTCGGTAGCCCGTCGCGCACGATCGATTCCATGCGGCCCTGACCGAAAGCGCCGCGCGATTGCTTGTTCGCCAGAATGTCCTTCAGGCCGACGACTTCCTGCGTCAGGCCCTGAAGCCTTGTCTGCGCGGCGTCGATCACCGCCAGCCGTTCGTTGAGCTTCGACAAATGGTCAGAGGTCGTGCGGGCGCTCGTCTCAAGCCCCTGGCCGACACGTTGGCCGACCGCGTCCAACCGCTCGGACATGAGCCGTGCGAGATCCGACTGCCGCGAACTCAACACCTCCGCCATGGTCTGCATGCGGCCTGTCATCTCGGCATTGAGTGAATTCAGATCGGCCAGCTTTTCGTCGAGTTCCCGCTGCCGCTCGGCGCTGGCGGCGCCTTCAAGCAAGCGATTACGATTGGCCCGCAGGGTCGAAACCGCCACGCCCAGCAATAGCAGCAGCGCCAGCCCGGCCGCCCCGAACAGCAGTTCCAGAGCCGTGATTGGCGCATCGCCGACTATGATCAGAACTTTATCCATGCACCATGATAGCCGATTCGACGGTAAATTGGAACGAAAACAGAACAGACTGAATTGACCCCGCGCCCCCTGACCCTTATTTCAGGCTGATTCCCAAAGAGGCGTTCATGGCTATCCGTCCGATCATCTGCCTGCCCGATCCGCGTCTCCGTCTCGTCTGCGAGCCGGTCGCGAAAATCGACGACGAAATCCGCACCCTGCTGGATGACATGCTGGAGACGATGTACGACGCGCCCGGCATCGGGCTGGCGGCGATCCAGATCGCTGTGCCCAAGCGTGTGGTAGTGATGGACGTCGCCAGGCAGGACACTCCCCCGCAACCTCTTTGCATCATCAATCCGGAGATCGTCTGGGCCTCGGAAGAAAAGAACACGCACGAAGAAGGCTGTCTGTCGATTCCCGAATATTACGAGGATGTCGAGCGACCGGCCCGCGTGCGCGTGCGCTTTCTCGACCGCGATGGCGCCCAGCAGGAAATCGAGGCCGACGGCCTTCTGGCAACCTGTTTCCAGCATGAGATCGACCATCTCAACGGCGTTTTGTTCATCGATCATATTTCGCGCCTGAAGCGCGAACGGGCCATCAAGCGCTACACCAAGGCCGCCAAACGCGACGATGGCGGCATCGTACAGACCGACAGGCCAAAAAGCGCATCGCGCGACAAGATTCGCTAGGCTTCGATCGAAAAGCGCTGCGCATAGTCAGGAAAGCAAAGCCGCATGAGTCTGCGCGTCGTCTTCATGGGAACGCCGGATTTCTCCGTGCCGACGCTCGCCGAAATTATCGGGCAGGGCCATGAGGTTGTGGCGGCCTATACGCGCGCGCCACGGCCCGCCGGGCGGCGCGGCCTTGAGCTTACGCCTTCGCCGGTTCACGCCGCCGCAGAGCGTTTCGGAATTCCGGTTTTCACGCCGAAGACATTGCGCACCGAAGAAGCCGCAGAGCAGTTTCGCGCGCACAATGCGGTTGTGGCCGTTGTGGTCGCCTATGGGCTCATTCTGCCGCGAGCGATTCTGGATGCGCCGGCGCTGGGCTGCCTCAATCTGCATGGCTCACTCCTGCCGCGCTGGCGTGGCGCAGCCCCGATCCAGCGCGCCGTCATGAGCGGCGATGCGGAAACCGGCGTGATGGTGATGCGCATGGAGGAGGGGCTCGATACCGGCCCTGTCGGCATGGCCGAGCGCATCGCGATCGACGCCGACATGACTGCCGGCGAACTGCACGACACAATGCGCAACGTCGGGGCCGATCTCATGGTGCGAGCGCTTGCAGCGCTGTCGCGCGGTTCGCTCGCCTTTCACGCCCAGTCCGAAGAAGGCGTTACCTACGCGCACAAGATCGACAAGGCCGAGTGCCGCATCGACTGGACGCGCAGCGCCGCAGACGTTCACAATCACATTCGCGGCTTGTCGCCCTTTCCGGGCGCATGGTTCGAGACGGATTTTGGCAGGGGGCCGGAACGCATCAAGGCGCTTCGCACAACGCTTGCTGCAGGCAGTGGCGCGCCGGGCGTCGCGCTCGACGATGATCTGCGCATTGCGTGTGGCGACGGCGCCTTGCGGCTACTCGAACTGCAGCGCGCCGGCAAGGGTCCTATGAAGGCCGCCGATTTTCAGCGAGGCGCGCGCATCGCAGACGGCGCAAAGCTCGCCTGATGCCGCGCTACAAGCTCACAATCGAATATGACGGCGCGCCCTTCGTGGGCTGGCAACGGCAGGCCAACGGCCTGTCGATTCAGGAAGTGCTCGAGACCGCGTTTTTCGCCTTCACGGGCGAAACCATTGTGGTCCATGGCGCAGGCCGCACCGACGCCGGCGTTCACGCGCGCGGGCAGGTGGGCCATGTCGATTTGTCGCGCGACTGGCGTGGCGACAAGATCCGCGAAGCCATGAATGCGCGCCTCCGACCGCATCCGGTGGCGATTCTCGATGTCGAAAAAGTGCCGGACGATTTCGAAGCCCGCTTCTCGGCCACGAAACGTCACTACCTCTATCGCATCATCAACCGTCGCGCGCCGCCGACCTTCGGGCGCGGCTGCGCCTGGCACGTCAAGCGCAGGATCGACGCCGGCGCGATGCACGAAGCCGCACAGCGTCTCATCGGCCGTCACGACTTCTCGACCTTTCGGGCCGCCGAATGTCAGGCGAATTCGCCGGTCCGCACACTCGACTTTTTTCATGTGACGCAGGACGGCGATTATATCGATATTCGCGCCTCCGCGCGCTCTTTCCTGCATCATCAGGTGCGTTCGCTCGTCGGCTCGCTCGAACATGTGGGCTCAGGCAAATGGACTGCCGACGATCTTGAGGATGCGCTTCATGCGCGAGACCGTGCGCGCTGCGGCGTCGTTGCGCCGGCTTGCGGTCTGTTCCTTATGAGCGTCGACTATGGCGAGCAGCCTGTCAGTTAGTACTGCCGTTAAAGGGTCTTTTGCAGAAGAACCATTTCGCGCCATTCGCCGAACTTGAAGCCGACTTCCGGCATCCGACCCGTTTCGCGAAAGCCGAGCTTTTCGTGAAACCGGATGGAGGCTTCATTGCCGCCGTCGACGGCGCCGATCATGATGTGCTTGCCGAGCGCGCGCGCTATCGGAAACAGGGCTTCCATCAGGGGACGTCCGACGCCTGCGCCGCGCCTGTCAGCGCGCACATGCACGGTATGTTCCACCGTGAACCGGTAGCCCGGATAGGGTCTGAAATCACCAAAAGTCGAGAAGCCCGCGACCTCGTTGTCGATGATTTTCACCAGCACCGGATAGTTTTTTGCGATCCGTGACACGAGCCATTCCGTGCGGTCCGCCAGCGTCATCGGATCGTCGAACCACACCGCAGCGGAATTGGCGATGACCTCATTGTAGATCGCCAGTATCTCCGGAAGGTCGGCGTGTGTGGCGGCGCGTATCATCGGCAACCTTTCAGAAGCGTTTGCGGCTCAGGCGTCGGCCCGGAAAGGCGCGCGTTCGCTGGCGAGCATTTCGCTGACCATCTCGAGACGATCCTGTCCCCAGAACACTTCGCCGTCGATCACATAACAGGGCGAACCGAAGACCCCGAGTCGCAAGGCGTCGGACAGGTTTTGTGCGTAGATGTCGGCGGTCGGCGGCTTGCGTGCATCCGCCAGCAAGTCCTCGTCCTCGATGCCCGACGATTTCAGGATTTCGCGCAGCACGCCCTCGACAGCGAGATTTTGTTCCTCAACCCAGACGGCCCGGAACGCCAGCGCTAGAAAGTCGCCGATCAGGTCGGGATATTTCTCTGCGGCTGCGATCGTGAGACGATCCGCAAACTCCACATCGAAAGGCCAGAATTTTGGCTGGAGGACCAGCGGCAGATTGCGCTTCTCGCGCCAGCGCTGCAGTTCGATCATACGGTAGGCGCGTCGCAACGGATGACGCTGGCCAAGCGGCAGGCCTCCGCTTTCGGGAAACAGTTTCCCAAGCGCTACAGGCTTGTAGGTAACCGGCGCGTCGGCCTGCTTGGCGATGCGCAGAAACTCGGCATGGCCCAGATAGGCCCACGGGCTGATCAGCGAGAAATAATAGTCGACCGGTCTGCTCACATTGCGCTCCTGCAATTCATTGCGACACGGGCGAGCTTTCGCCGCAAAGGACATTGCTGCTGACAATATGCTCCCAACGGCAAAAAGTGAACGCCCCGAAACGCCAGAACGCCGTTTCAGCCTGCGCGTTTCAGCGCATCCTCGGCGTCCAGAAAGGCGCGCACCTCGTCGCTAGGCTCGGGCTGCATATGCGGCAGTCCGATGCGTTCGAACAGTTTTTCGACAGGCACGAAGGCTCGCCCCTTGCGGTCGTAAATGCCGCCGCGCATCAACGCGATAGCGGCCACGACTTCGGTTGATCCCTTGCCGGCCATGATGCAGCGCTGCTCCATCACAAAGCTCGTATCGATCCAGTAAACGATACGGGTCTCAAGACGGAAGCGGCGCCACAAGCGCATCTCGCGACGAAAGCGGATTTTCGCAGCGGACAGGATCGGGATCCAGCCGGTGCCGCGCAGCGCCGCCATTAATCCGCTGCGCACAAACAGATCGAGCCGCCCCAGATCCATCAGGGTCAGGTAGCGGCCATTGTTCATGTGCAGGTTGGTGTCGAGATCGTTCGGGAGAACAATCAATTCAACGCAGGACGTTCCGGACGGCATGTCGAGCTTCGCGCCGAATTTTGCGCGAAGCCAGACCCACAGTACGCGCAGCCAGAGGTTCACGGCTCAGGCTGCGTTCTTGCTCGCCATAAAGCGCCCGTAGAACGTCTCGCCCTTCGAGGCCATGTCGCGCAGAAGCTTCGGAGGCGCGAAACGCGGGCCATACTTGCCGGAAAGCCTGTCGCAAAGCGCGATGAATTTTGCAGCCCCCATGCCGTCGATATAGCTCAACGCGCCACCCGTGTAGGGCGCGAAGCCGAAGCCGAGAATCGACCCGACATCCGCCTCGCGCGGATCGACAACCACGCCGTCTTCCACGGTGCGGGCGGCCTCGACGGCCTGCGTGACCAGAAAGCGCTGCTTCAGTTCTTCACGGTCGAGCGAATCCGGGTCGAGCTTCTGCGTCTGCAAATCCGCCAGTCCCGGCCAGAGCTTCTTCGGGCCCTTTTCGGGATAATCGTAGAACCCCTTGCGGTTCTTGCGGCCATAACGCTGGTGCGTGTTGACCATGGCGTCGAGTAGCTTTTCCTGCCCGGCGTCGACAGCGCTTTCGCCGAGATCCTTTTTCGCTGCCTGCAGAATCTTCCAGCCGAGATCGAGCGCCACTTCGTCGTTGAGCGACAGCGGCCCCACCGGCATGCCTGCCTGACGTGCAAGATTTTCGATCATCGCTGCCGGCACGCCTTCGTTAAGCATCAGATGCCCTTCGAGAATGTAATTCAGCACGCAGCGATTGGCGAAGAAGCCGCGTGAATCGTTGACCACTATCGGTGTCTTGCGAAGGGCGCGCACATAATCGAGCGCCATCGCGAGCGCCCTGTCGCCGGTCTTCTTGCCCAGAATGACTTCCACCAGCATCATGCGTTCGACCGGCGAGAAGAAATGAATGCCTATGAACTGGTCAGGCTTCGACGAGTTCTCTGCAAGCGACGTGATCGGCAGCGTCGAGGTATTGGACGCGAAAATCGCATCTGGCCCAAGCACCGCAAGGGCCTTCTGCGTGACGTCGGCCTTGACGACGCGATCCTCGAACACGGCCTCGATCACCATATCGGCGCCTGCGAGACGGCCATAATCCGGCGTCGCCTCGATGCGCGCCAGCAGCGCGTCGCGCTCCGCGGTCTTGGCGCGGCCTTTCATGATCTGGTCTGTCATGAGCTTGTGCGACAGGGCCTTGCCCTTGTCGGCTGCTTCCTGATCGCGGTCGATCAGCACGACGTCGATTCCGGCCAGCGCCGTCACATAGGCAATGCTGGCGCCCATGAAGCCAGCGCCCAGAATGCCGATCTTTTTAGGCGTGGATTTGGGAATTCCCGCCGGACGGCGCGCGCCCTTGTTCAAATCCCCCATCGAGACGAACAGGGTGCGGATCATCGCGCGCGCTTCCGGCGAGCGAAGAATTTTCGCAAACCAGCGGCTCTCGACCCGCAACGCCAGGTCCATCGGCAATTGCAGGCCTTCGTAGACTGAATGCAGAATGGCTTTGACGGCGGGATAATTATCCTGCGTCTCGCGGCGATAAATGGCGTTGGCGGCGGGCCAGACCATCATGCCGGCGGGCGAGAACACCTTGTTGGACGGCAGTCGGAAATTTGCCTCGTCCCACGGCGCAACGCCCTTGCCGCCATTCTTGATCCATGCTTTGGCGCGCGCAACGATCTCCGCGGCAGGTGCGATTTCATGCACCAACCCCATGACTTTTACCTGCTGCGGGCGCAGTTGCTCGCCCTTGAACAACATTTGCAACGCATCGCCGGTTTGCATCAGACGCGCCACGCGTTGCGTGCCGCCCGCGCCGGGGAAAAGCCCCACCTTCACTTCCGGCAGGCCGACGCGCACCTTCTCGCTGTCGGATATCACACGATAGTGGCAGGACAGCGCGAGTTCGAAAGCCCCGCCCAGACATATGCCGTTGATCGCGATGGCGAAAGGCTTTCCGCAGGTTTCGAGCTTTCGATAGAGTTGCGACAGCGAGCGTGTGCCGTCGAAGAAAAACTGCATCGCCTTTTCGTAGCCCTCGGTCTTCGCCTTGCCGGCGAACATGGTTCCGAAGCCTTCGAGCATGGTGAGGTCAGCGCCGCCCGAGAATGTATCCTTGCCGGATGCGATCACGCAGCCCTTGATGGACGCATCGCCCGCGACATGATCCACGACCTCGTTGAGTTCACGCATCACGTCCTGCGTGATGACATTCATGGTGCGACCCGCCATGTCCCAGGTGAGGAGCGCAATGCCGTCTGCGTCGGTTTCGAAGCGGAAATTGGTGAGGTTCATTCTTGGATCCTCTCGGGAAATTCAGGTTGCCGGTTTACCGGGGGGAGGTGGAAAGTCGCGCGGGTGGACGTCCGCTCCCGGCGTGAATTGATGCCAGACTGGAGCTGATTGCGCGAAGATGTGGGCTTTGATCGCGAAGTCGTTGGGCGCGTCGAGCGCTCCAACCGCCACAACGATATGAGCGGGTAATTTTTCAAGATCGACATAAAGGGGCGTTCCGCAATTGCCACAAAAATTGCGTGTGATTGCGCGACCGCTATCGGCCTTGGTCGCATATGCGCGGGGAACTCCCTTGGTAATTTTGACGGCGTCACGCGAGAATACGGCTTCATAGGCAGGAGCGCCGCCATTGTAACGCTGGCAATCGGCGCAGTGACACGCCAGACTAAACCGTATGTCTTCTTCGACCTCGATACGAATTTCACCACATAGACAGCCGCCGCCCAAACGCGCCATGTCGCCCACCTTCGATCAGACCCGTTCAATAATCGTCGCGGTGCCCATGCCGGCGCCGATGCAGAGCGTGATAAGCGCGGTCGATTTGCCCGAGCGTTCAAGTTCGTCGAGCGCCGTTCCCAGAATCATTGCGCCGGTTGCGCCGAGCGGATGACCGAGCGCAATCGCGCCGCCGTTCACGTTCACCTTGTCGGATGAGACGTTGAAGGCCTGCAGGAAACGTAGCACCACAGCCGCGAAAGCCTCGTTGACCTCGAACAGATCGATGTCCCCGATGGTCATGCCGGCGCGCGCCAAGACCTTTTTCGTCACATCCACCGGGCCGGTGAGCATCATGGCGGGTTCCGAGCCAATGTTCGCAAAAGCCCGGATGCGCGCGCGCGGCTTCAGGCCTGCGGCCTTTCCGGCGTCGCCTGAACCCAGCAGCACCGCGGCTGCGCCGTCCACGATGCCGGACGAATTGCCGGCGTGATGCACATGGTTCAGCGCCTCGATTTCCGGATGAGCCTGAATTGCGACAGCATTGAAGCCGCCCTGTTCGGCCATCATCACGAAGGATGGCTTCAGCGCCGCGAGCGATTGCATGTCGGTAGCGGGACGCATGTGTTCGTCGCGGTCCAGAATGGTGAGTCCGTTGACGTCCTTCACCGGTATAACGGATTTGGCGAAGCGTCCTTCGCTCCACGAGCGTGCAGCGCGCTTCTGGCTCTCAACAGCAAGACCGTCCACATCGTCGCGCGAGAAACCATATTTCGTCGCGATGAGATCTGCTGATACGCCCTGCGGCATGAAATAGGCCGGAATCGCAATCGCCGGATCGACCGGCCATGCGCCGCCAGATGCGCCGATGCCGACGCGGCTCATGGATTCGACGCCGCCCCCGATTGTCATCTGGTGCTGGCCGGCCATGATCTGTGCGGCAGCAAAGTTGACCGCGTCGAGGCCCGAGGCGCAGAAACGATTGATCTGGATGCCCGGCACATGGTCGCCATAGCCGGCGGTCAGCGCAGCCGCGCGCGCAATATCGCCGCCTGCTTCGCCCACAGGATCGACGCAACCCATCACCACATCGTCGATGAAGCGCGTATCAAGCTTGTTGCGCGTCTTGATGGCCGACAGCACCGTCACCGCCAGGCCGAGCGTCGAGACTTCGTGCAGCGAACCATCCTGTTTGCCGCGACCGCGCGGCGTGCGCACGGCGTCGTAGATAAAGGCTTCGGGCATTGATTACTCCGCTTTCCCGCGCACTGTTGCTATGCGTTTTCTTGCCATTCGGCGCAGTTGTGAAATTACACTCGACAGAATCAAGCTCTCGGCCTTTTCGCAAATTTCAACAGCCGCCTGCCAAACGTTTTCTGACTTGCTGAGTTCCAAAAGTTCAATACCTTTTGAAGTCAATCCATCGACGCGATTGTTGCCTTTTCCAACTCCCGTTTGGTTGTTGTGGCTTATGCGAACCAAGCTATTTTCTGAAAGCCATCGCCAATGTTTCAACTCTAAGCCTTCATCATCGGGAATATCCATTGAAATTGATAGAGGGTCAAACTTAATGTCTACAAACGGGAGTTCGGGAGAAATTAAAAACGGAGAATTGTCGTTCGCTTGCTGCATTAACTTTCGAACGAGGTTGAAGTCGACTTTCATGTTTGCCTCAGAACGCATCCGCCGGAAGCGCCATCACGTTATCTGCGCCGCTGGTGATGCGCGCCAGATGTGCGCCGGTTTCCGGCATCATGCGAGCCATGAAAAATTTTGCCGTCAAAATCTTCGCATCCATCCTTGACGCCTGTGTGGCGTCGGCGGCCTTTTTAACCAGCGCCGCGCGTGCAATCTCCGCCCACATGTAGCCCAGCGCCACAAGGCCGAAAAGGTGCATGTAGTCGTAGGAGCCAGCGCCCGCATTGTCGGGCTTGGCCATGGCGTTCTGCATGAACCACATGGTCGCCTGCTGTAATTGTCCGAGCGCCTGCTTGAGCGGGGCAAGCAAAGGCTTCAGGTCTTCGTTAGCCTCATGGGTCTTGATGAAGGTTCCCACCTCGTTGAAGAAGCCCATCACGGCGCGTCCGCCGTCCTTCGGCAATTTGCGACCCACGAGATCGAGCGCCTGAATGCCATTGGCGCCCTCGTAGATCATCGCGATGCGGGCGTCTCGGACGAACTGGTCCATGCCCCATTCGCCCACATAACCGTGGCCGCCGAAAACCTGCTGGGCCTTCACCGTATTGGCGAAGCCCGTGTCGGTGAGCACGCCCTTGATGACGGGCGTCATGAGACCAAGATGGTCGTCCGCCGCCTGAATGGTCGCGGCGTCGCCGGAGCGATGCGCCACGTCGCTCTTGAGTGCTGTCCACAGCACGAGCGCGCGCGCGGCTTCGTTGAACGAGCGGATTTCCATCAGCATCCGGCGAATGTCAGGATGCACGATGATCGGATCGGCGGCCTTGTCGGGCGACTTCGGTCCCGAAAGCGCACGACCCTGCAGGCGGTCCTTCGCGTAGGCGACGGCGTTCTGGTAGGCGACTTCCGATTGCGCCAGCCCCTGAATGCCGACCGCGAGCCGCGCCTCGTTCATCATCACGAACATGGCGTTGAGGCCCTTGTTGGCCTCGCCGATCAGATAGCCGGTTGCGTCGTCGTAGTTCATCACGCAGGTGGCGTTGCCGTGAATGCCCATCTTGTGTTCGATGGCGCCGCAAGACACGCCGTTGCGGTCGCCCGGATTGCCTTGAGCATCGGGCGTGAACTTCGGAACGATAAAGAGCGAGATGCCGCGCGTGCCGGCAGGAGCGCCCTCAATGCGGGCCAGCACCAGATGGACGATGTTCTCGGCCATGTCGTGTTCGCCGGCGGAAATGAAAATCTTCTGTCCGGTGATCTTGTGCGAACCATCAGGCTGCGGAACAGCCTTGGTTTTGAGAAGGCCGAGGTCGGTGCCGCAATGGGGCTCGGTCAGGTTCATGGTACCGGTCCATTTGCCCTCAATCATTTTGGGGGCATAGACCTGCTTCTGGGCGTCGTTGCCGTGTTTCAGGATGACCGCCAGCGCCCCCATGGTCAGGCCCGGATACATCGAGAACGCCATATTGGCGGCTGACGAAAACTCGTTCATCACCGCCCCTACCGTATAGGGCAGGCCCTGACCGCCATATTGGGTATCAGCCGCGATGCCGATCCAGCCTGCTTCGCGATAGGCCTCGTAAGCCTCGCGGAACCCCTTCGGGGTCTTCACGCTTCCGTCTGGTTGGCGTTTGCAGCCCTCGCGGTCGCCGCTCAGGTTGAGGGGCTGAAGAACTTCTTCGCAAAGCTTGCCGGCTTCCCGCACGACAGCCTCCAGCACATCAGCCGGCAGGTCCTCGAAGCCCGGCAGGCTGGCGTAGCGTTCATAACCGAAAACGTCGTTCAGCAAGAAAAGGACATCATCCACCGGAGCCTGATAGCTGGGCATTCTGGGTTTTCCTCGCGTCCATTCGTTTGCTGAGAGTACGGCGGACGCATAGGCGGAAAGTCTTTAAATCCCGCCAAACGCTCCGCGCCGCCCTCCGGGCACTGCAATAGTTTATATGTAAACTAAATGAGCGCGACGTCAAGACCCGAGGCGAAATCGTCCCGCAGTCGTGGCTGACCTTTGGCTTTGCGAGTTGGCGTTGTCTGGCTATCCGGCGAGGCGCGACGGTTCCGACGTCTGATGGCTGATCGGATTCCATGCGGCCTTGAGTTCCGCAATGGCCCGTTCGAGCGAGTCCCGCTGCTGCTCCAGAAGGGCGATGCGGGCGACGGCTTCGTCGGGCGCGATCGGCAGGTCTGGCCCATTTGGCGTTTCCTCTGCGTCCGCAGACAGCATGGCTTGAGTTTCGGTGAGCGTGTAGCCGAACTTCTTGGCCCGGAGGATCATTTCAAGCTGCCGCCGCTGACGGGCGTCATAGATGCGAAGACTGTTGCGGGTTGCGCCATAAGCCGAAGGGTTGCGGGCAGGGGACAGCAGTCCGCGGGATTCGTAGAACCGCAGGGCGCGCATCGTCACACCGTATTCCTGCGCCATCTGCCGAATGGTCCAGCCGTCCCCGGCGGCATCGCCATCGGCGGCGGCCGGCAGGACTTGGGTGAGGTACGTCTGATCCATCGTTGCCTCGAGCGGCGGGAAGTGATTCACGAATTGTCAGGTTCGAAGATGGACTGATTCGGAACGATTTACAACTTATACGAGTATTTTAAATTGCGCCCGTTTGGCGTGAAAAGTTACCGATCAAGCGTAGAAATTGCGTCCGCTGTTAACGACCCTGTGCCAATCCCGGTCGATCTTAACAGTTTGTTTACTACGAACGCACGAAAGTTAACCCATCCGGAGAGTGCAGATGATTCTCGTCGCGCCTCCAGCCGGAGCGAAATTCTGGACGGGCTTTTGCCCACGGGCGCAGGTATGAACAAGGCGGTTCCCTGGAGCATCAAAGGCGTCGATTTCGATGCGCGCGAATCCGCCAAGGAGGCGGCTCGCCGCGCCGGAATGACACTCGGCGAATGGCTTAACAGCGTCATTGCCGACAAGGCCGCAGATCTTGGCGTCGATGCCGACGATGTCGACGAGGACAGCCGGCTCGAAGCCATCACGGCGCGGCTCGCCAAAATGTCCCGCCGCGATACCCCGGTTGTTGCCGCGCCTGC
The DNA here is from genome assembly GCA_947478455.1 of Beijerinckiaceae bacterium. Lineage (GTDB taxonomy): Bacteria > Pseudomonadota > Alphaproteobacteria > Rhizobiales > Beijerinckiaceae > Terripilifer. Next base: position 22,738 of record CANJWR010000012.1, read on the forward strand.
AAAACGCAAATCCGAACGTCATGCGCCGGTTGAACGTCCAGCTCCGCGCCGCCCTGTTGCGGCGGTCGAGGAGGAGGACCTAGACGACGATTTTGACGATACGCCCGCGCCGCGTCTCGGTGCCCGCCGCCGTAACGAGCCGCGAGAGGCTTCGTTCTCCGCAATCCGTCGCCAGCGTCGGCCCGAACCCGCTCCCGACTACGAAATCCGGCAGGTTTACGCCGATCCGGAAGCCATTCTGGACGAAGCGGCCCGCGTGTTCGAACGCGGAGCCCGTCGCACCAGTCTGGAAACCAGCGCCGCCCTCGCCAAGGTCTCGCGCCGTCTCGCCAATATCGAGGCTGCCATTGAGGACCGCGACGAGGAGGTCCCGCCGAACGAAGTTCACAAGGCCATCGCGCGGCTCGAATCGCGCATCGAATCCATTTCGAAGCCCAAGCCGGTAGATCCCGCCGAAGCGACGCTCAAGCAACTCGACCAGAAGCTCGAATTGCTCGCCAGCCAGTTGCGCCCGGCCGAGCCCGATCAGTCGGCCGATATTTCTCGCCTCGAAGGCAAGATCAATCGTCTGCTGCGTACCGTGGACCGTCCGCGCTATTCCGAGCCCGCGCGCAACGTGGCGGTCGAGGCGGCCTACGAGGCAGCGCCGGTTCAGCCACCCGTTCAGCAACCCGCGCCCTTCGAGTATGAGCCAGACCGTTCGCTTGCGGGCGCGCCGCGTTCGCTGACCGACGCCATCGCCCAGATCGCCCGCCGTCAGCGCGAACTCGATGCGCCTGTCGCGCCCGCCGCAGCGCCTCCCGCGCCGGCTCTCCCGGTTGCGCGTCGCGCGCCGCCGGCTCCGGGCTGGGAGCCTCCGGTGGTTCCGGCTGCGCCCGCCTATCAGCGGGCGCCCCAGGCACCTATTGCGCCGGCCCCTGTCCCTTACGATCCGGGTCTCAAGAACGAGATCGCCAGCCTTTCGGCTCGCATCGACGAGATGCGCCGCGATTCCATTCTGCGCGAAGAACAATTGCGCAAGGAAGCCGCCCAGCGCGAGGAAAATCTGCGCCGCGAGGCCGAGCAGCGCGAAGAACAATTGCGTCGTGACGCCGAGAAGCGTCAGGAGCAGCTTCGCGCCGAACAGCAACGGCAGGATCAACTGCGGGCGGAACAGCTCCGTCAGGAGCAGCAAAAGCTGGAACAGGCCCGCAAGGACGCCGCGATGCGCGAAGAGCAGCGCCGCGCCGAGCCTTCGCAGGCGCCGCAACTGGAATCCTTGCGCCGCGACGTCGCCGACATGTCGTCAGCCGTCTCCGGCCTTGCGCCCCGCGAGGCCGTGGTTTCGCTGGAAGTTGCTGTGCGCGATCTTACGCGCCGGGTCGATGCGTCGCGTCAGGAAGGCGTACGCGAGGTTGTTCTGCAGCCGATCGAAAACCTGCTGAAAGACATTCGCAATTCGCTGTCCGATTTCGCCCCGCGTTCGACAGTCGACACGATTTCGAGCGAATTGCGCGCGATCGGAACAAAGATTAACGCGCTGGGCTCGTCAGAAGTCGATCACGCGACACTTAAGCGCGTGCAGGAACAGACGCAGGAAATCCGCAATCTTCTGGCGGCTGCTGTCGCGCATCCGCTGCCGATTGAAAGCATTGAACGGCAGATCGCGGCGCTCACTGATCGCGTCGATTTTCTCGCCACATCGGGCGGCTCGACCGGACATGCCGATGCTGTTGGCCAGACCGTCAATGAAATTCGAAGCAGCCTTGATCGCTCCATGCCACCGTCGCTTCTGCGCACCCTGGAAGAGCGTATTGAATCGCTGGCCCATAAGCTCGACGACGCTGTTTCACAGGCCGGCGCTTCCGATCAGCTTGATGAACTGACGCGCCGCATCGACGAGGTTCATCATTCGCTGGCTCAGAAGTTTGAGCGGATCGAGCGCATCGAGCGGGTTGAACAGCCGGCGGTCGATGTCGGCGCGCTGGAATCGCTGGTGCGCGACCTTGCGGTCAAGATCGACAGTGCCGTTTCACATTCCTCGTCGACCGATCAGCTCGAAGAACTGACCAGCCGCATTAACGACGTGCATCGCGAACTGTCTACGCGGGCCGAATATCCCGCCGCCGCAGTGTCGGCGGATACGTCCTTGCTGGAAAATATGATTCGCGATCTGGCCGAGAAGGTCGAAGAAGCGAGTCAGGCCAGCGACGACGGCGGACTGATCAGCGCCCTGCAATTGCAGATCGCCCGCCTTGCCGAACGTCTTGACCGCTCGGACGCCAATGCGGGTTCGCTCGTGGCGCTCGAGCGTCTGGTGTCCGATCTCTTCACCCAGCTCGACGCAAACCGCGCCGCCGCCATCACTGCGGCGGAAAACGCCGCACATGCGGCAGCGCAGGAAGTGCTGCGCTCCTCTGCACACGGCCAGTCCGGCGGCCTGCAGGTGCCCGAAAGCATCACGAAAGATCTTGCGCATCTTCGCTCGTTGCAGGATGTCGCCGACCGCCGTACCCACGCCACCCTGACGGCGGTTCACGAGACGCTCGAAAAGGTCGTTGACCGTCTGGCGATGCTCGAAAACGAAGTTGTGGATGTGCGCGTCGGCAATTCGATTGCGCGCGCCGACCATATCGTGCGCGAAGCCAGCGAACAGTCCTTCGCGCGCGCTCCCCGCAAACCCGAGCCCGATCTGGACTTCGATGACGATCAGGCCACATGGTCGAACAAGGCGGCGCCGGCCGAACCGATCCACCGCGCCAATATAGCAGACGAACTTCCGCCGCAGCGGAAGGAAAGCCCTGCGGCCCATATTCCCGAAACGGACATTCCGCTGGGGCGGCAGGACGATATTCTGATCGAACCAGGTTCCGGCTTTGCGCCATCGCGCCGTGGCGCGGAAGCGCCTTCGCGCCGCGAGCCAGCCGCAATTCCCGATGCCGATGCGCCACTGGGATCGCAAGACCCGCGCACTGCCCAGTCGAGCTTTATCGCGGCCGCACGCCGCGCCGCGCAGGCCGCGACAGCTGAAGCTGCGCAGCAGTCCGGCCCGCAAAAGGGCGGCGCCGCCGCTGCAGTTGAAAGTGCTCTGGCTGACGCCAAGGCGCGCGCGCGCGCCGCCGCCGCCGCCATGTCGGAGCGCATTCAGGACGGTCAGGCAAAGCCTTCGATGTTGGGCAAGGTCCGCTCGGTGCTGGCGGCGCGCAAGCGCGTGCTGCTGCTCGGCGTTGCGGCTCTCATCGTGATCGGCGGTTCCGCACAGGTAGCCCGCACAATTCTGTTCCAGCGTTCGGCGCCGTCGCCGGTTATCGATCTTGCGCCGCCGGCCGAAGGCGCTTTGCCGGGCGCCGAGGGAACAGAAAACGCGCCGGCTGGCGAGACTGCTCCGCGTCAGCGTCAGGGAGCGCTCATCGACCGCAGCGTGCGCGAATTGCCTACTGCGTCTGTCGCGGACCGGACCATCTCGGGCGCAGTCGACACCAGCCCGGTTGCGACAATTCCGCCTGCAACGCCGGTACTCGCCAACCCGACAAATATCGCCGCCATCGATCAGAGCCTTCAGGTCGGCTCCCTGCGTGAGCAGGCCACTAAGGGCGTCGCGGCCGCACAGTTCGAACTCGGCCTTCGCTATGCAGAAGGGCGCTCGGTCACGCGCGATCTGAAACTTGCCGCTCAATGGCTCGAAAAGGCAGCGCTTCAAAATCTCGCGCCCGCCCAGTATCGTCTGGGTTCGCTCTATGAAAAGGGCTACGGGGTCGATAAAAATACCCAGAAGGCGCGGTCCTGGTACACGAAGTCGGCAGATCAGGGCAACGTGAAGGCCATGCACAATCTTGCCGTGCTGCTCGCAGATGGCGGCGGCGACAAGCCTGATTATGTGGCTGCGGCGCAATGGTTCCACAAAGCCGCCGAATATGGCGTGCGCGACAGCCAGTATAATCTGGCGATCCTCTACGCGCGTGGTCTCGGCACGCCGCAGAACATGCCACAGGCTTATAGCTGGTTCACGATCGCCGCAAAGCAGGGCGACGGCGAAGCCGCAAAGAAGCGCGATGAAGTGGCCGGACGGCTGAACGCCCAGCAGCTTGAAACCGCGAAGTCAGCTGCCGAAACGTTCAAGCCGCGCTCATCCGATCAGGCCGCCAACGAAGTTGAAGCCCCTGTTGGCGGATGGGACGCCGCGCCGGCGACCGTCGAGACAAAGCCTCAGCAGCACGCCTCGAAGCCGAAGACCAACCTCAAGGCGAAAGTTTCAAACCTCTGAGACATTTGCGGGGTTGACGCACGGTTCCGTTCGGGGTCTGAGACACATCCGTGCTCGTTGCGAATTGTGGCCCCCGGCTTTGCCGGAAGCTGCATCGCAAAGAGAACAGCCGAAAACCGAATTCAGCAGCATTTCCCCGACGCCTTTGGCCCGGAAGAAGCGCTCTGGCTCAGGCGTTTCATGCAAATCTATCTGCCGATAGCCGAACTTCCAGTGGACGTGTTCTTTATCGTCCTGATGGGCATGGCGGTGGGGTTCATCTCCGGCATGTTTGGAATCGGCGGCGGCTTTTTGTTGACGCCATTGCTCATCTTTGTCGGGATTCCCCCGGCTGTGGCGGTCGCCACGCAGGCTCCCCAGATCGTCGCGACGTCCACCACAGGCGCAATTGCCTACTGGCGCAAGCGGGCTGTCGATTTCAAACTCGGAATGGTGCTGTTGACGGGCGGCCTGACCGGGACGTTTCTGGGCGTCGCCTTCTTCAACCAGATGCGCCGCATCGGTCAGCTCGATACGGTGATCTCCCTTTCGTATCTGACGTTGTTGGGACTGGTTGGCTCATTCGTGCTGATCGAGAGCCTGAACGCCATCATTGCGGCGCGACGCGGCCGCGCCAAACCCACGCGCCGTGGTGGACAGCATTCTTGGTACGAGGGCTTGCCGTTCAAGATGAGGTTTCCGCGTTCTGGCCTTTATATCAGCGTGATTCCGGTCTTGATTGTATCGCTGGCCATAGGCTTCGCCGGAGCCGTTCTGGGCATCGGTGGCGGCTTTATTCTGGTTCCGGCGCTGATCTATATATTTCGTGTCCGCACTGCCGTCGTGGTCGGTACAAGTCTTTTTCAGATTCTGCTCACAATGATTGCGGCCACATTGCTGCACGCAATATCGAGCCATACGGTTGATATCTATCTGGCCCTGTTGCTGATGGGAGGCAGCGTCTTCGGCGCGCAATTCGGCGCCCGCACCGGCGCTGCCATCAAGGCCGAACATTTTCGCTTTCTCCTCGGCGCTCTTGTGCTCATCGTGGCCGTGCGTTTCGGCGTCGAGCTGATGGGCCAGCCAAAGGAAATGTTCTCCGTTACGGCGACGGAGACCGTTCGATGATGCAGATAATTCTTCGTATCATTGCAGGGCTGACCTGTCTTCTGGCGATCAATGCGTCCGCGCAGGCCGAAAATCTCATCATATCCCTGTCGGCGGATATGGTTGAAATCCGCTCCAACTTTACCGGTGCGCAGATCGCGCTGTTCGGCGCAATCCAGCCGGACCAGGGAGCCACGGCGCGCCGCCGCTATGACGTCGTTGCGACCACACGCGGCCCGCGCGGCTCGGTGACAATCTGGCAGAAGCAGAAATTTGGTCCGTTCTGGCTCAATCTCGATCAACGCAAAATGATTGCGATTCCGTCCTTCGCGTCTGTTTTGTCGAGCAGGCCTGTTGCGGACATATTGCCGGAAAAAGAGCGCGCCAATCTGCGCGTCGGGCTCGACCAGATCGTGCCGGAACAGACGAGCGGGCGCGACGCAAACCTTCCGGCGTTCCGGGAGGGGCTCGTGCGGCTGCGCAGCCGGCAAGGCCTGTTTGAAGAAAACGCGTCAGCCTTCCGGTTTCTGTCTCCAAATCTTTTTCAGGCCACGATTCCTGTTTTGGCGACAGCTCCCATCGGCAAGTACGATGTGGACGTAAAGGTGTTTTCCGACGGCGCTCTCGTGGCCAGCGCCGGGAAGTCCTTCACCATTGAGAAGGGTGGCGCGGAACAATTCATCTGGAAAGCCGCCCTTGATCACAGTCTTCTGTACGGGCTGGTCATGGTTTTCATCTCGCTCATTGTCGGCTGGACCGCGAGCGTCATTTTCCGCCGCGACTAAGGCCCCGATGGGGTTGATCGTCGCAGGTCGATAGTCGGGCCTCATCCCGGTTGCGGCTTGCCTCCCGGCAGGGCATTCTCTGGCTTAAGCGGAAAGCCGCAAATCATTCACCGGGGAAGCGAGAGGGTCAGCGCATGGAACTTGGCGAAGACGATCTGATGGAGATCCTCAAGATTTTCGAACAGTCGAAGTTCGAATTTTTGCATCTTGAACAGGGGGAACTGAAACTCAGCGTCGGCAAGACCGGATATGCGGCGCCCGCGCCGACAGCCCCACCGGTTGTTGCCCCGCTTGCGGCGATGGCGCCGGCTGCGCCTGCCGCTGCTGGCGGAGCCCCGTGGGGCAAGGGCGCAACCGCCGCGCCTGCCGCGTCCGCTCCATCCGTTGCGCCGGTCGCCGATGGGCTGGTGGCAGTCCCCTCCCCGATGGTCGGCAAGTTCTACGCACAGCCCTCGCCCGCCGATCCTCCCTATGTGTCTGTCGGCTCGCAGGTCGAAGTCGGCGGTACGCTGGGCCTTGTTGAGGTGATGAAGGTTTTCACCAGCGTGCAGGCCGACATGGCTGGCACGGTCGAGCAGATCCTCGTGAAGGATGGTCAGTCGGTCGAATACGGCCAGACGCTGTTCCTGATGAGGCCCGCCACATGAGCGACATCCGCTTCGTCGACACCACCATCCGCGACGGTCACCAGAGTCTCTGGGCCGAGCGCATGACGACCGGCATGATGACCCCCATCGCGGGTACGCTCGACGCCGCAGGTTTCGATGCGGTGGAAATCCTCTCGGGCTCGCACGTCAAGAAATCCGTACGTGAATTGCGCGAAGACCCGTGGGATCGCATCCGCTTTGTGGCGCAGCGCATGCCCAATACGCCGCTGCGGCTGATCGCCGGACGCATCAACACATTCGGGTTTGATCCGCCCGAAATGTACCAGCTCTTCATCGACCGCATGGCCGCTAATGGCGTGCGCGAGGCGCGCATTTCCGAACCGTGGAACGATCTGCCAGGTTGGACGCGCCGTGTCGTGTCGGCTCGCAAGGCGGGCCTGCGGCCCATCGTGAATCTCATCTACTCGGTTTCGCCGCGCCATACGGATGAGTATTACATCGAGCGTACCAAGCAGGCCGTCACGCTCGCGCCCTACCGGCTCTGCCTGAAGGATCCCGGCGGTCTGCTGACGCCCGAACGCACCCGCACGCTGGCGCCCGCCATTCTGGCGCACGCCAACGGCATTCCGGTAGAGCTGCATTCCCATTGCAACACGGGTCTCGGGCCGCTCTGCGCCATCGAGGCCGTGAAAGCTGGCATCAAGATCATTAATACCGCAATCCCGCCGCTGGCGGACGGCGCATCCCTGCCGTCGATCTTCAATGTCGCGGCGAACTTGCGTGCGCTCGGCTACAATGCAGACATTGACGATGCGTCGCTGCGTTCTGTCGCGAAGCACTTTGCGGTGATTGCGAAACGCGAAGGCTTTCCGGTCGGCGCGCCGGTCGAATACGACGAGACGCAATACCAGCATCAGGTGCCGGGCGGCATGATCTCCAACCTTGGCCACCAGCTTGCGCAGGTCGGCAAGGCGCACAAACTGCAGGAGGCTTTGGAAGAAACCATTCGGGTGCGGGCCGAACTCGGCTATCCGATCATGGTGACGCCTTTGTCGCAATTCGTCGGCAGTCAGGCCGCCATCAACGTCATTGTCGGCGAGAGATACAAGGAAGTCACCGATCAGGTGATCCGGCTTGCGCTCGGCCAGCACGGTGAGGAAGCCGTGACGCTGATGGACCAGAACGTGCGCGCGCGAATTCTCGACCGCCCGCGCGCCCGCGAAATCATGGCGGAAAACCCGACGCTGCCCACCCTGAAGGAATTGCGCGCTGAACTCGCCGGCCCCGATACGTCGGACGAGGAATTGCTGCTGCGCTGGCTCGTCAACAAGGAAGACGTCGCCATCATGCGCCAGACACCCCCGAAGGGCGACTATAATTCAGGCCGTCACCCGCTCGTGGCGCTGGTGGCGAGTCTCGCGGACCGCGCTGACATGGCGCTGATCGAGATCAAGAGGCCGGGCTTCTCAGTGAAGCTGGAGAGAAAGGGGCCGTGAAGCGCGCGTGAGCTAGTCGGCCAGACAACTCGCGGCGCTCACCGCATAGACGCGGTCGCGCCCGAGCGCGTGGACGACGATCTCGCGTTCGCCAAACAGCTTTCCGAAAGCTTCATCGCGAAAATTAAGCCCGCCTGTGAAGGCCCCGAAGGCCGGCATCACGCAGCGCGACCCATCGGTCACGAAACAGCGTCTCCGCGTGCTTCCGCTCTGCGAGCGAATGCGCGCCGCAGGATGCAGATGCCCTGCAATTTCCCCAAGGGCCTCGCCAGCTAGCGGCTCGTGCCGGAAGGTCAGCGGCCCATGCTGGTAAATGTCGCGCCGCTCGCCGCCGACCTGCGCGGGCAGTTCCGGATCGTGATTGCCCGCAACCCAGATCCATTCGCGTCCGCGCTGGAGCGCCTCAATGCTGGACACATCGCCCTCGTGAATGCGCTGCCCGGCGCGCGTATCGTGAAACGAATCGCCCAGCGCCACGATGGCGCGCGGGCTGTAGCGCAAGGCGAGCCGCGCAATGCGCGCCAGCGTCGCAGCCGTATCGTAGGGCGGCAGAAACACGCGGCGTTCCGCAAAGGCCGAGCCTTTTTCGAAATGCAGATCGGCCACAATCAGCAGGCGATCGCTTTCGAGAAACAGCGCGCCTGATGCGTCCGCCACGAAACCCAGCCCGGCGATCTCGATAGCCCCGCTGGCTGGCGCGCGATGTATCGTCACGTTTCTATCGAGCACTGCCCCTCGCTTCCGCCACCAGATCGTCCGCCGCCTCGGCGAGAATCTGATCCTGCGCCTCGCCATAGACCGGCTCGCGGCCGATTTCCAGCATGACCGGAACTGCAAGCGGCGAAATGCGCTCCAGATGCTTGTGCAATATCTTGCCCCGTACACGCCCCAGCATATCCGCCAGACGCGCCAGATCGAGCAGGCCCGTATAGGCGTCCTGCCGGGCTGCGCGCAGCAGAATGTGATCGGGCTCATGACGGCGCAATACGTCGTAAATAAGATCGGTCGAGATCGTCACCTGACGGCCCGACTTTTCCTTGCCCTGAAAACGGCGCTCGATAAGCCCGGACACGATGGCGCAATTGCGGAAAGTGCGCTTCATCAGGGCCGATTCCTGCAGCCAGTCTTCCAGATCGTCGCCCAGCATATCCTCGCTGAAGAGTTCGGCGATGGAAAGGAGGCCGTTTTCCGCGCGTGCGCCCACATCTGAAAGCGACCAGATAGCCAGCGCATATTCGTTCGCCACAAATCCCTGAGGTTTGAGTCCCAGTCGCTCCATCCGTCGCGTCAGCAACATGCCGAGCGTCTGATGCGCCAGGCGTCCCTCGAACGGATAGGCGACGAGAAAATAGCGATTGCCGCGCGGAAAGGTCTCGATCAGCAGTTTGTCCGCAGGCGGCAGACGAGAGACTTTTCTTTGCAGCGACAGCCAGTCACATACCTGTTCGGGCAATTGCGTCCATTGCGATGGCGCGGCGATGATCTTGCGAACACGCTCGGCCAGATAGGTTGAAAGCGGAAATTTTCCACCCGCATAGGATGGCACCTTCGGCGCGTCGGAATGTGCACGCGCCACATGCGCTTCGTTTTCGACGATGCCAACCAGCGAGAGGATTTCGCCGCCGAACAGAAACGTATCGCCGGGCGAAAGCGTTTCGAGAAAATACTCCTCGATCTCGCCCAGCACGCGCCCGCCGCGCGACACGCGGCCCGTATAGGGCTGCGATTGTCCGCCCGCGAGTTTCGCCGGATAGTTGAGCAGCGACGAGCCGCGCGACGACGACGCTTTGCCGGACGATGCGCCGCCGCGCACGAGTCGGACTTTCAGCACATCGGACTCGACAATCGTGCCCACATTCATCCGATAGGATTGCGCGACTTTCGGATGCGCAATGCGCCACAAACCATCTTTGGTTCGCTTGATCTTTGCGAAGCGATCATAGGTTTTCAACGCATAGCCGCCGGTGGCTACGAATTCCAGCGCATCGTCGAAATCTTTGCGCGACAGAGCCGCATAGGGTTCCGCAGCTGTGATTTCACTATAAAGTTCATTGGCCTGGAATGGCCATGCGCATGCCATTCCGAGAATATGCTGACATAAGACATCGAGATTGCCGGAGCGCGCCGGCGGCGTATCCTGTGCGCCGACATTTGCGGCGTCGATGGCCGCGCGACACTCAAGCACCTCAAAGCGATTGGCCGGCACCAGAATGGCGCGCGACGGTTCGTCCAGCCGATGGTTGGCGCGGCCGATGCGTTGTGTGAGTCGGCTGGCGCCTTTCGGCGCACCCACATTGATGACGAGATCCACATCGCCCCAGTCGATGCCGAGATCGAGCGTCGATGTGCAGACGACCGCCTTGAGCGAGCCCGCCGCCATGGCGCCTTCCACGCGGCGGCGTTGACCTGCATCCAGTGAACCATGATGCAGCGCAATCGGCAGATTGTCCTCGTTGATGCGCCAGAGTTGCTGGAAGATCGCTTCCGCCTGTGCGCGCGTATTGACGAAAACCAGCGTCATGCGGGAGTTCTTGATGCGCTCGTAGATCTCGTGAATGGCGTGATAGGCGCCATGCCCGGCCCACGGCAGGCGCTCGCGCGTATCGAGCATCGACAGTTCCGCCGGCGCGCCGGGCGGCGCTGTGACAAGCGCCGCCATCTGTGGTGTGCGCTCTTGCGATTGGTTCACCAGCCATCGCCGCAACTCGTCCGGGTCGCGCACAGTCGCTGATAGCCCGACGGCGCTCATGGCGGGAGCCAAAGTGCGAAGACGGGCGAAATCGAGCGCCAGAAGATCGCCGCGTTTCGATGTGACGACAGCGTGCAACTCGTCGAACACCACGCGGCGCACAGTTGCAAATAACGTGCGCGCATCCGCGCTTGCCAGCAGCAGTGCAAGCTGTTCGGGTGTGGTGAGCAGAATGTCGGGCGGCAATCGCTTTTGTCGTTGCCGTTTTGATGAGGGCGTATCGCCGGTGCGCGTTTCGACGCTGATCCGCAAGCCCATTTCGGCAACCGGAATTTCCAGATTGCGCGCTACGTCCACCGCGAGCGCTTTCAATGGTGAAATGTAGAGCGTATGCAGACCGCGATCCTGCGCACGATTGGCGCGCCCGCGCAGATCGGCAAGCTCAACCAGCGAGGGCAAAAATCCCGCGAGCGTCTTGCCCGCGCCCGTGGGGGCGATCAGCAGCGCGGAGCGGCCCGCCTGCGCCTGCGCCAGCAGCGCGAGCTGATGGTCGCGCGGCGTCCATCCGCGCGCCGCGAACCATTGCAGAAATTGCGGCGGCAAACGCGCGTCGTTTTCGACGACCGGTTTGCGCGCCCTCGCCATCAGGGTTTTTCCAGAACGACGATCAGGCCCGGCACGGCAATGTCGCGATCCTTGCGGTAGGAGGCGTCCTGAACATTTTCGACTTTGAATCCGAATTTCGCCGCCAGCCGATCAAGATAGCCGCGCGAATGCGCAAAGCGCAGATCGTCGCCAAGCACATAGCCTTCGGCCATCGTCGCCTGCAGGGAGAAGCCGAACAGTCCGCCCTTTTGCAGCACGCGCGCCGTCTCGCCGAACACGCCCTCCAGATCGCCCATATAGACGAACACATCGGCGGCCAGCACGATGTCGGCGCTGGCGTCGCCCTGCATCTTCATGAAGCCGACGAGATCGGCGGCGGCCAAAGTGCAGTAAAGGCCCGTCAGTTGCGCCTGCCGTACCATGGCGGGTGAAAGATCAACGCCGCTGAAAGAGGACACATTTTCGCGCAACGCCGTTGCAGCAAGGCCGGTGCCGCAACCGAGATCAACCGCATGAGAAAATCTGAAAGTGCGCCCGAGACGCGCGCAGGTTTCGGCTATCGCGTTGCGAAGCAATTCCGGCGCGCAATAGTCCAGGGCTTCCACCAGATGTGCATCGAACGTCGGCGCATATTGATCGAACAGCGCCCGTACATAGGCCTGCGGCGCATTGACCGGCGCATCGCCCCTGAGGCGCGCGATGCGCAGAGCCGAGCCCAGCGAATCCTCGCTGCTCAACGCAAGCGCGTGCGCGTAAGCAGTTTCAGCCTTGTGGCGCTCGCCCGCAGCTTCAAGGGAATCCCCGAGCGCGAACCATCCTGCGGACCAGTGTGGCGAAAGTTCCAGTGTCTGTTCGAGCAGGTCGGCTGCTGCTGCGTGATCGCCTCCGGCGCGCGCCGCCATCGCATAATCGTAACGGCGGTCCGCCAGCATATTGCCGGAAGACTGCGCGGCGTCGGAACCCGATGTTTCGTTCATGGCCGGACATGAGCCCCCGCAGGCGTCAGCGTCAAGTCTTCTGGGTGGTGCGTCCGCGCACAGCGGCGGATCTGGAGAAGAATATGTTCACCATCAATCGGCGGCTGAAGAGACGCCCGAGACCAGACCAGACCAGAGCGAGACCCGCAGCGGCTCGCGCCACAAACAGGAGCACGTCATGAATATCATCTCGAAGAAAACCGTCACCGCCACCCTCGGCGCTCTCACCCTCGGCGTCGGCCTTGCGGCTTCCGCCTCTCCGGCTGCTGCCTGGGGCGGCGGGTTCCATCATCACCATGGCGGCGGCTGGCGCGGCCCGGCTCTGGGCCTCGGGCTTGGCCTTGCGCTCGGCGGCGCCTATGCGGCCTCCGGCTACAACGGCGGCTACTACAGCAGCTGCACGTTCGAGCGCCGTCCGGTCTTCAATCGCTTCGGCGATGTGATCGGCTACCGCCGGATCCGGGTGTGCTGAGCGGCGCTGCTGCCGGACCCGAAAGGCCTCGTCTGCCCGGCGAGGCCTTTTTCGTCGGGTTTGCGCCATGTGCGGGCCCGCACATCCGGGGAGAGGCGTTCGGGGCATTCTGATCATGCGGATACGGAACGCCGCAACCCGGAGAGAGCCATGATGAAGCTGAACCTCACCCCCTTCACTGCCGCCGCTGCTCTGCTGATCGTCGGCGCCAATCTGTCGTTGGCCGCCGTCGGCATGGGCCGTCCGGTCGCAACGGTGACCATCGCCAGCGAAAGCATCCGCCCGCTGACGATCAAAAAGTCCATTTCGGCCACGCCCGCCTATGGCGTCGACGACGAGGATTGCGTGCTGCAGACGCGCCGCGAAATTCTCGACAATGGCAAGGAAAACATCGTCCGCAAGCTGGTCTGCGCGGATATCGAGGTCGATTGAGAATTCGCCTGCTTTTGCTTTAGGCCGGCTCACCCTATCTAGGAGGCATGGCCGCCACCGATCTGCTGACCCTCACCCCGGCGGGGCTCTATTGTCCGCCCGGCGATTTTTACGTCGATCCCGTCCGCGCCGTGCCGCGCGCGCTGATCACCCACGGCCATTCTGACCACGCCCGCGCCGGCCACGGGTCCGTGCTCGCCACGCGCGAGACGCTCGCCATCATGGCGATCCGGTATGGGGCCAACTTCACCCGCGCACAACAGATTGCCGCATACGGCGATACGCACGACATCGGCGGCGTCGCGATCCGCTTTCATCCGGCCGGCCATGTGCTGGGCTCCGCGCAAATCTCCGTTGAGCACAAGGGCTGCCGCATCGTCGTCAGCGGCGATTACAAGCGCGAGCGCGATCCCACCTGCGCACCGTTCGAGCCTGCGCGGTGCGATGTGTTCATCACCGAGGCGACATTCGCGCTGCCGGTGTTTCGTCATCCACCCGCCGCGCGCGAGATAGAACGCCTCCTTCGATCGCACAGGCTCTTTCCCGAGCGTACGCATCTGGTGGGCGCCTATGGACTCGGCAAGGCACAACGCGTGATGGCGCTGTTGCGCGAGGCCGGCTACGAGCGCCCGATCTACATGCATGGCGCGGCGGAAAAACTGACCGAGTTTTTTCTGTGCGAGGGTGCGCCGCTTGGAGAAGTTCACAAGGTTGCGGCGGCGGATCACGGCAAGCTGGCGGGCGAAATCGTCATTTGTCCACCGACGGCGTTGAATGACCTGTGGTCGCGCAAGTTTTCAGATCCGGTGAACGCCTTCGCGTCGGGCTGGATGCGTATTCGGGCGAGGGCGCGCCAGAGCGGCGTCGAACTGCCGCTGGTGATTTCGGATCATGCAGACTGGGATGCGCTTTGCGCCACGATTCTCGAAACGCAATGCGCAGAGGTTTGGGTCACGCACGGGCAGGAAGAGGCGCTGGTCCATTGGGCGCAATCGCGCGGGTTGCGCGCAAGGCCGCTGCACCTTGCCGGCTACGGCGACGAGGAAGCGGGCGATACGATTGTGGAGGAAGCGCAATGAATCGCTTCGCCGCCTTGCTCGACCGTCTCGCCCACGAAGCCTCGCGCAATGCCCGGTTGCGCCTGCTGACCGATTATTTCAGCACAACCGCCGATCCCGATCGGGGCTATGCGCTGGCTGCGTTCACCGGGGCGCTGTCGTTCAAACACGCAAAACCGACGCTCCTGCGCACGCTGATTGCGGAGCGAACCGATCCGATGCTTTTTGCATTGTCCTACGATTATGTGGGCGATCTGGCTGAAACCGTTGCACTGATGTGGCCGGCCGGTGGGGAAGTCGACCTTGGTGCTTCGGGCCACAACCGCCCGCCGTCGCCGACATTGTCGGATATTGTCGAGACCCTGCATCATACGAAAAAGGCCGATTTGCCGCAGCAACTCGCCGGCTGGCTCGATCAGCTCGACGAGGATGGCCGGTGGGCGCTTCTGAAACTCATCACCGGCGCCCTGCGCATCGGGGTGTCGGCGCGCCTCGCCAAGACAGCCATCGCGGCGATCGGCCACAAGGCGCCCGACGATGTGGAGCACATCTGGCACGGATTGAAGCCGCCCTATCTGGATCTGTTCGCGTGGCTTGAAGGCCTCGCGGATGCGCCGCAATCGTCGAACCCCGCACCGTTTCGCCCGCCGATGCTGTCGCATGCGCTGGAAGTAGTGGAGTTCGAGACGCTGGCGCCCACCGATTTCGTCGCCGAATGGAAATGGGACGGCATTCGTGTGCAGGCCTCCGCCGGTCGCGATGAGGCGGGACGCTACGCGACACGGCTTTATTCGCGCACCGGCGAAGATATTTCGGCGGCCTTTCCGGATGTGCTCGACGCCATGCAGGAGGCCGGTTTCGGCGAAACTGCCGTCGATGGCGAATTGCTGATCGTGATCGACGGGCGCGTGCAGCCTTTCGGGGTTCTGCAGCAAAGGCTTAATCGCAAGACCGTCTCGGCGAAACTCGTTGTGGAATTTCCGGCGCATGTAAGGGTGTACGATCTGCTCTCCGAAAATGGCGAGGACTTGCGCGCGCTGCATTTCGTCGAACGTCGCGCGCGGCTGGAGGCTTTCATGACGCGGATCGAAAATCCGCGTTTCGACCTGTCGCGTCTGGTTCTGTTTGAGACATGGGATGAACTTGCCCGGGCCCGCCGCGATCCGGCGAGCGCCGGGGCTGGCGACGACGCGCAGGCCGTCGAGGGCGTCATGCTCAAGCGCCGCGACAGCATCTATGTGCCGGGGCGTCCAAAAGGCCCGTGGTTCAAATGGAAGCGCGATCCCTATGCGGTCGACGCCGTGCTCATGTATGCGCAGCGCGGGCACGGCAAGCGTTCGTCATTTTATTCGGATTTCACCTTCGGGGTCTGGCGCGGCAGCGAACTTGTGCCTGTCGGAAAGGCCTATTTTGGCTTTACGGACGTGGAGCTAGTGGAGCTTGATCGCTTTGTCCGAGACAACACCGTCAACCGCTTCGGCCCGGTTCGCGAGGTGACGCACGAGATCGACAAGGGACTCGTGCTCGAAATCGCCTTCGAGGGGCTCAACCGGTCGACGCGCCACAAATCCGGCGTCGCCATGCGGTTTCCGCGAATCGCCCGTATTCGTCGCGACAAGAGCCCGCGCGACGCCGATCAACTGGAAATACTTGAAGCCCTGATCGGCGCAGCGAGATAGTCACGCGCCCTTGTCGGGGTTCAGCACATCCTGTTCGCCATGCAAGACGCCCTCCACAAAAGCGCCGCCCTGACTTTCCGGTCCGCCTTCGCGAAACAGACTTGTGGCGACCCCGCAAACAAACGCCGCTACGCAGGCGATGACGGCGCTGGCGGCGAGCCGCTCCAGCGAAGGAGACGATGCGCCGGTGACGATCACGGCTTCCGCCGTCGCCAGTCCAACCAGCAACGCGATAGTGGCGTCAGCGCCTGCCGCGCGTGGCCAGAGTGAAAGCGCCAGCAGCGGTGCAAGCGTTGCAGTCGAGAACGCAATCGCCAGTCCGATCAGTGTCCGCGCATCGAGATCGCCCGCATGGATGATCGCCCCGCAGGCCACGACGGCGACGATCAGCACGATGCGGGTGATAGCGAGGCGTCGGCTTGTCAGGGCCGATGAATCGCGCACGCGATAAAAGGCGTCATGCCCGATGGCGGTGCCGACGATCTGGAATCCTGCTGCGGCAATCATCATCGCCACAGATGTCAGCGCCGCCCCGACGAGCCCCGAGAAAGCCACGCTCAATCCGCGCGAAGCCGGCAAGCCGATCGTCAGCCACGCGCCGGTTGCCGCATAGTCTTCTGCGCGCAGCACATTGTTGAAGCCGGTCAATTTGCGACAGGCGTCCATGGCTTCCGAACCGCGCGAAACCGATTGTCCGCAGATCGTCACGAGGCCTTTGGCGCTTGCAGAATAGACGAAGTCAGGCAAGCGATCAGGCCGCTGTCCGGCCATGCGCTGGTCGAAAGCCTGCGCGGTCAGTGCCATGGTGGCTCCCACCAGAGCCGCGAAGGCGCCTGTCCACAAAACGGCGGCGAGCCCGGCGCGGCGGGCGGAAGATCCGTCCCGGCATGTCATGGCAGGCGACAGCAGGGGCGCCAACACCGCGACCCCGATGGCGATGGCCGCCACCAGCACAGACGCCATGGTCTGATCGGGCGCCGTCGTCACCGTATGCCATTCGGTCATGCGGGCGAGCGCCTGAGTCCACAGCGCCGCATCGCCCAGCACCGGAAATGGCAAATCGACGCCGCGCGACATCAGGATTCCCATCGGAAACGCAAAGGCGGCCAGAAAGATTCCGGCCGCGCCGGTCGCGGTCCAGACGACGCCAGTTACCCCACCGGGTACGACAATGAGGATCAGCACCAGCCCGGTCAGGATCGAGGCCGAAAGCCGACTGGCGCCGGAGGTTTGCAAAAGCGCCCGAACCGCAGTCTCAAATCCCGCAAGCCCGATCAGCGCTCCGACCGCCGCCACGACAGCCACGACGCCGAGCCGCAGGGCCAGATTGGGAAAGCGCGACGCGATCAGATCTGGAATCGAGAAAGCGCCCGTCTTGCGCAGAAACGGCCCCACCACCAGCGCCGCCAGAAAAAAGCCGCTCCCGAAACCGATCAGAAGCCCGGGGAAAGATGTCCCTCCCGGCGCAGGCGGCGCAAATGGCAGAAACAGCCCGACTCCTATCGAGGCAAGCGCCAGCCCCGCATAGGCGCCCGGCACCGCGCGGCCTGCCGCATAGAATCGCGAAACCCGCATGGTGCGAACCAGCAGTCCCACGGTCGCCAGTCCCGCTGCGGCCGCAACCGGGGCCAGCACCGACACGAGCCTTTCGGGCACGCCAAGCCGGTCCAGAAGGGCCACCAATCCCGCACCCAACGCAAAAGCCGCCAGCGCAAAGGCCACGCGACCGTCAATTCCGGCTCTTTCCAGAAGGTCTTCGTCAGTGAGGGGCTTTTTCAAAAGGGGTCTCCGGCGGATATTTTTGCCCGATTCGCCGCCGAGCGACAGCCTTTGGGAAAAAATAAGACAGTCCGCAGCAGTAGATTTGCCGAATCCTGCTGATTCAGGCTTGCGCACAATTGTTTAGCGTTGAACAATAGATGAATTGATGCAAAAGCAAGAGCCTTCGTAGGGACTTTGCTGGGTGTCCGGAAGGTCCGGGCTCCGGGGGAAATGCCGGAAGGGCTGGAGGTCGCTTGGATCAAACCGTCCGCATTATGATCGCCGATGATCATCCGCTCGTGCGTGGCGCATTGCGTCAGGCTGTTTCGGGCGCTGTCGCCAACGCCGATATTTTCGAATGCGCCGATCTCGACGCCGTCAGCAAATCGCTGGGAGAGAATGACGAAGTCGACCTCGTCCTGCTCGATCTGGCCATGCCGGGCGTTCGGGGCTTTTCCGGCCTGCTTTATTTACGCGCCCAGTATCCGGGTGTGCCGGTGGTTGTGGTGTCGGCCAACGAGGATCGCGGCGTTATGCGTCGTTGTGTGGATTTCGGGGCATCGGGCTTTATCCCGAAGACAACCGACATCGACACGATGCGCGCCGCCATCCGCAGCGTTCTCGACGGCAAGACATGGACGCCGCCCGATCTCGATCTCTCTGCCCCGACAGACAAGGATACCGCCGACACCGTGCGCCGTCTGGCGTCCCTGACGCCCCAGCAGGTCCGGGTGCTGATGATGCTGTCGGAAGGTCTTCTCAACAAGCAGATCGCCTATGAGCTTTCGGTGTCCGAGGCGACCGTGAAGGCCCATGTTTCGGCCATCCTGCAGAAACTCGGCGTCGAAAGCCGCACCCAGGCCGTGATTGCGGCCTCAAAGATCGAGGCCGGCCACTGGCAAGGGGAAATGCCGGCCTGAGTTACAGGCCGCAGCTTGCTCCGCCTCCCCGGCACCAGTCTGCGAAATCGAGGTCGTTCGGGCGTTTGTTGATCGGTCCTTGCAAGACGGTTCGCCCGACCACGATCCTTTGTTCGGCCCTGCGGGCGGTCGAGCATGTGCGGGTTCCGCGTCGACAAACACTGATCGCGCCCTGCTTCAGGATGACCGTGGTGCTTTCCTCCGTGACGATGAACCCGATCGTCGTGCCCCGCACCCCGATCACCGCGTGCGGCGTGCGGATTTCGTACGCGCGCTGGCCGGAACGGCCTGAAACAAACCGAAACCCGCCTTTCAACAGTTCGACAGCCACCTTGCGGGCCTTGTCGCCGCCCGAATAGACGAATTCATCGAGCTTTACCTGAGAAGACGGCCCGACGGAGAGTTTCGTACGGTCGACGAATTCAATTTGCGTCGCGCTCGACGGTCCGGTTTCTATAATCTCGTCGCGCGCCACGCGATCGCCTGCGCTCTTTGTATAGCGGGCGTTTTCGATCGTTCCATGTACATCGCGCTCGACGATCATGGCCGAGCCTATGAGGTCTGCAGCCCCGGCCGGCGCCCAACAGGCGCCGCATCCCAATGCCGCCAACGCCAATGAAGCGATGCCGAAGCTTTTTGCCGCACGCGCCATGAACTGATTCCTGTATGAGTAAGCGAAGATTTTTTGATTTGCCCTGATTTCGTCGTCTCCGATGCTTATATTTTAATTTGCGGCGTGACCGAAGCGCCGACGGAGATTGCCATGCGGTTCATGCTCGCTACGCTTTGGCTTCTGTTTGCGTCGCCCGCCCTTGCGGCCGAACCCAATGAAGCCGCAACAGAAAACGGTCGTTACGCCATGACGCCGGTTCAGGATGGTTTTCTGCGCCTGGACACCCGCTCCGGCGCGGTCTCGCTCTGCAAGGTCACGGGCGCTAACGTTGCCTGCCGGGCCAGCGCCGAGGAAAGTCGCGCGCTGAATGAGGAGATTGATCGCCTGTCGCGCGAGAACGCCGCCCTCAAGACTGCCGCCCCGAACGCGCAGGCAGGTTCGAAATATGGCATTCCGTCCGACGAGGAGATCGACAAGGCGCTCAATGTCGGCGAAAAGTTCATGAAGCGCATGCTGAGAATTCTGCGCGATGATCAGGCTCCGGACAAGACCTGATCGGGCCGACACCGGAGACTTTCATGGCGCAGGAAATTATCGAGCCGCCGAATGCGCGCAGCAAGCGCAACGACGGCGCATCATGGTGGCAGGCGCCGCCGGAGCGGGACGAACCAATGAACGGGACTGTCGCGAATTCTTCAACCTTGAATCGTTTTCTTGGCGGCTCGCCGGCTGCGGTCTTCGTGCGGCTGTTGTTCGTGTCGCTGATCGTCGGCGCATTCCTGATGTGGCTCGACATCAGGCCCATCGACGTCATTCACAGCGTCGAACGTTTCTTCATGCGCATCTGGAATCTGGGCTTTTCGGCCATTCGCGAGGTCATCGAATATGTCATTGCCGGCGCAGTGCTGGTCGTGCCGGTCTGGCTGGTGATCCGTCTGCTCAACATGCGCAGCGCCCGCTAACCGGGTGCAGGCCGAAGCCAGTGCATCGACGGGCGCGCCCCAGCCCGTAAACGTCACCCATGGCCGCGTGCTGGCGCTCGCTGCGCCGATGATGATTGCGCATGCGACGACGCCTCTGATGGGCATTGCCGGTACAGCCATCATAGGCAGTCTCGGCGATGCGGCTCTGGTGGGCGGCGTCGCGACCGCGACGATCGTTTTCGATTTTGTTTTCTGGAGCCTTGGCTTTCTGCGGATGGGCACGGCCGGGCTGACCGCGCAGGCGCTCGGGGCAGGGGATGAACAGGAGTTGCGCGCAGCCTTGTGGCGAGCGCTGCTTCTGTCCACCACGCTTGGCGTGGCGTTGATTGGTCTGCAAAGCCTGATCGCCGCAGCGGCCTTTTATCTGATCGACGCCAGCCCTGTCGTGACCGCCGCCGCGCGGGAATTTTACGACATCCGCATTTGGTCCGCGCCTTTCACACTGTCGGGCTATGCGACCTTCGGGGCGATAGTCGGGCGCGGTCGCACAGATCTCGGCCTCATCACGCAGATATTCGCCAATGTGCTGAACGTGGGGCTGAATGTCCTCTTCGTTCTCGTCTTCGGCTGGGGTGTGAAGGGTGCTGCGTTCGGAATACTCATCGCAGAAACGGCAGGGCTCGCGCTCAATCTTTATCTTCTGAGCCTTTTGCCCGGCGCGCTTGCAAAAGTGAATCTGAAACGTGTGTTCGATGGTGTGGGCTTCCGCATCATGCTGATGCTCAACCGCGACATCATGATCCGCACGGCGGCGCTGATATTTGTCTCGGTATTCTTCCTGCGACGCGGCGCGCATACGGACGATGCGACGCTTGCAGCCAATGCGATCCTGATGGCGCTCGCCCTGATGCTGGTGGCGCTGGTGGATGGCTTCGGCACCGCTGCCGAACAATTATGCGGACAATCATTTGGCGCGCGCGACCCGAAGGGCTTTCGCCGCGCGGCCTATTTATGCGGCCTCTGGTCCCTTGTGCTGGGGGCGGCGATCGGCCTGGTGACTTTAAGTGTCGGCGGGCTTTATGCAGACGCCATGACGCCTGTGCAGAACGTGCGCGACATTGTGCGCGCTTATCTGCCCTATGCGGCCATGTTGCCGCTGGCGGGCGCGCTGGCGTTTTCGTTTGACGGCGTGTTCATCGGCGCGGGATGGGGGCGCGACATGCGCAACACCATGCTGCTTGCGACGGTCTTTTATCTGGCGCTGGCGATGGCGCTGCAATCCTTCGGCAATACCGGCCTGTGGATCGCGCAGCTCACCTTCTATGTAGCGCGCTGGAGCGGCCAGTGGTGGCTTTATCCAAAACGTGTGGCGGAGACTTTTCCCGACGCCCAGTCTGCGGCCCTGACGCCGACTGCATCCGCCACACGCCCGTAGCCGCCTTTGGCGAGCAGCGCCGGCAGTCCGCGTTTGATGTCCGTCACGAGGGCTGGCCCCAGATAAACCATCGCCGAATAAAGCTGCACGAGCGACGCGCCTGCCTCGATCTTGGCGAAGGCCGTTTCGGCAGAATCGATGCCGCCCGCGCCCACAATCGGAAATTGTTTCTCGACCCGCAGCCAGCTCTGCGCCAGCACTTTCGTGGCGAGTGGAAAGAGCGGCTTGCCGGACAGACCGCCAGCCTCGCGCGCCTGCGGCGAACGCAGTGTCGACGGACGTTCAATCGTGGTGTTGGAGACAATCATGCCGTCGATGCCGCGCGCACGCGATACGCGCACGATGTCGTCGAGGTCGCCTTCGGTCAGGTCGGGCGCGATCTTCAGCAGAATCGGCTTGCGGCCATGGTGTTCGGTTGCGGCATCGCGCGCCTCCAGCACACGCCCCAGCAGATCATCGAGCGCCGCCGCCTGTTGTAGATCGCGCAGACCGGGTGTGTTGGGCGATGAAATGTTGATGGTGAAATAGCTCGCCACATCGGCGAAAGCATTGATACCCGCGACATAATCGGCGGCTCTGTCGCCAGCGTCCTTGTTGGCGCCGACATTCACGCCCACGACGCCCGCGGGCTTGCGGGCCGCCAGTCTTTTATGAACCGCCGCATGGCCCTCGCTGTTGAAGCCGAAACGGTTGATGACGCCCAGATCGTCGGCTAGCCGGAACAGGCGCGGCTTCGGATTGCCCGGTTGGGGGCGTGGGGTGATGGTGCCGACTTCTGTGAAGCCGAACCCCATGCCGAGCAGCGCATCCGCCGCCTCGCCGTGCTTGTCGAAACCCGCCGCCATTCCGACCGGATTAGGAAAGCGCAGGCCGAACGCATCGACCGCCAGACGTTGATCGTCGACGAGCGGCGCACGCGTGGGCATCAGCCTTAACGCCGCAATGGTGGCGCCATGCGCCTTTTCGGGGTCGAGCCCCATCAGGAAGGGTTTGGCGAGGCCGAACAGGAAATTCACGGCAGCAGCCCCGTGAAATCGTGGGTTCCGTCCGGGTTCATCGGGATCGGGGCGACCGACCGCACTGCCGTGAGCCCCATCGGCTCGTAAAGATGCGGAAACAACTGTCCGCCGCGCGACGGTTCCCATTTCAGCTTCTCGCCCAGAGCCCCATCATCGACCGCAATCAGCAGCAAATCAGCCTGCCCGCGGAAATGCTTTGCGGCGGTCTCCCGCGTCTGGTCGGCGGTTGAGAAATGGATGAATCCGTCCTGCAGATCGACCGGCGCGCCCGAGAACACCCCGGCAGCCACGGCGGCCCGCCACAGTTCGGCAGGCGCAATTTTATAGATGAACGTCACGGCAGGCTCCGAGAGGGGATTGGATTGCGGCGGAACCTAGTGGGGTTGCGGGGGAGGGGCAAGCGGACGCCGCCCTGCCTTGCCTGTTTCATGAAACAGGTATATATCCCCATTTAGGAACAAGGTCTCTTATTCGGCTGCGATCATGTCGGACTCAATTGCCAGCAAGCTCCCCGGAAAAGTCTCAAGTCCGCTCACCCACGAGCAGGTCTGGAGCGCCATCGATACGTTGGCCCAGCGCCATGAAATGACGCCCTCGGCTCTCGCCAAAAAGGCAGGGCTCGACGCCACCACGTTCAATAAGTCGAAGAGAGCCTCTGCGGATGGACGTTTGCGCTGGCCGTCGACGGAATCGATCTCGAAAGTGCTCGACGCAACCGGGGCGTCGGTGGACGAATTTCTCGGGCTGATGATCGAGCGCGCGGCCCCGGTGCGGCGGACCATTCCGCTTATCGGGATGGCGCAGGCCGGCTCGGGCGGATTTTTCGATGATGGCGGCTATCCGGTCGGCTCTGGCTGGGATGAGGTGAATTTTCCCAACATGGCCGACGACCATTCCTATGCGCTGGAGATTTCCGGCGATTCCATGCAGCCGGTGTATCGCGATGGCGACATCATCATCGTGTCGCCATCGGCGGCGCTGCGGCGCGGCGATCGGGTGGTGGTGAAGACCACAGAGGGAGAGGTTCTGGCGAAGGAACTCCGTCGCCGCACGGCCCGGGTGATCGAACTCAAGTCGCTCAATCCTGACCACGAGGACCGCACGTTCAACGAAGACCAGGTCTCGTGGGTCGCCCGCATCATGTGGTCGAGCCAGTAATCAACAGCCACGCGCCGCGCGCCACATAGATAAGGCTCAGCGCCCAGATCAGCGCACGCGTCCATTTGCGGAAGCTGGCGTCCGACATGCGGTTCAGTACGCCCGCAGCCGCAGAACCGCCGACAAATGTGATCAGCACATAGACGACGAGCAGCCACCATGGAATGATTTCGCCCGCCTGCAGGGCCGCAAAGCCGAAATACAGAAAGCGCCCGGCCTGCGAGAACAATTGCATGATCGCCTTGGTGGCGACGATCGTGTGGCGTGTCAGGCTGCTGGTCTGGAAGAAGGCGTCCAGCACATTGCCGCCGGCACCAACCGTGATCTGCAAAAGCATCACGATGAAGCCCGACAGATAGGGCATTCCTGTGCGCTCGATGTTGGGCGCAATTTTCTTCGGCATCAGGTCGGCCAGGATCGGCGCGAGGCCGAGGCCCAGATAGACGACAGGCTTTGACGGAACATAATAAATGAACAGCATCACCACATAGGCGACGACTGAACCGGCTATGTAGCGGGTGGTGATCGGCCAATTTACATGTTGCCGCCATAGAACGCCGCGCCACGCGCCGGAGGTGAACATGAGCGCCGAAAACAGCGTCATGCCGGAACTGACAGGCATGAAATATAACGCCGTCGCCAGTACGATCTGGCCACCGACCATGCCGAAAATGCCCGACACGAACGTGCCGACAAAAACCGCGCCGCCGATGATCAGAGAAGCCGCCAGTGACAACATTCAGCGGACTTCTGCAGCGCTGAAATAGTCGCCCAGTACGCGTTCGTAGATCTTGGCCAGTCGTTCGAAATCATCCACCGGCACGCGTTCGTCGACCATATGCATGGTCTGGCCCACAAGGCCGAATTCCACGACCGGACAATAGGATTTGATGAATCGCGCATCCGATGTGCCGCCCGTCGTGGACAAAACGGGCTTGCGTCCGGTCTCCGATTCCGCCGCCCGCGACACCATCTCGACGAAGGGCCCTGGCTGCGTCAGGAACGCGGTCGCGTTGGTGGGGTCGAAGGTCAGCGTGAAGCGCGCCTTCCCGGCGAATTGTTCCACGCGCGCACGAATTTCCGCCGCCAGGGTTTCGGGGTTCCAGACATCGTTGAAGCGGATGTTGAAGCGCGCCCGCGCCTCTGCCGCAATGACGTTGGCGGCCTTGTTGCCGACATCGAAGGTCGTAACTTCGAGGTTCGAGGCGTCGAAATGGTCCGTCCCGGAATCGAGCGGGCTCGCCAGTACACCCGACAGAATGCGCATCATGTGATGCACCGGATTATCCGCCAGATGCGGATAGCCCACGTGCCCCTGCTTGCCGTGAACAACAAGTGTGCCCGACAGCGAGCCGCGCCGGCCGATCTTGATCATGTCGCCCAGATGATCGGGGTTTGTCGGCTCGCCCAGAATACAATGATCGAAACGTTCGCCGCGCTCGTGAGCCCATTCGAGCAGTTTCACGGTGCCGTTCACCGCAGGGCCTTCCTCGTCGCCCGTCAACAGAAAGCCGATGGAGCCCTTCGGCGGCCCGTTCTTTTCAAGATAGGCCAGAACTGCCGCCACCGAACAAGCGAGGCCACCCTTCATGTCGCAGGCGCCGCGACCCCACACGAGGCCATCCGCGATCTCCGCCGAAAACGGATCGAACCGCCATTGCGACGCTTCACCCACCGGCACCACATCGGTATGGCCCGCAAACAGCAGATAGGGCGCGCCCGTCCCGATGCGCGCATATAGATTGTCGATGTCGGGCGTGCCGGGTTCGGAAAATGTGATGCGCTGCGTGGAAAAACCGGCCTGTTTCAGCACGCCTTCGAGCAGCCCGAGCGCCCCGCCATCGTCAGGCGTGACCGAGGGGCAGCGGATGAGATCGCGGGCGAGCGTGAGGGCTGAAGTTTGCGTCATGAATCCGGACCGTGAAGCGACTTTCTTCCTTAGGTCGCCTTCGCCATTTCCGAAAGTCCTAATCGTTCACGCAATGTCATCCAGCAGTGGATCTGGCCCGAAGGCGTTTGGTCCCACAGTGCCGCGCAGGCAACCATTTTCCACGAAGGCCCAGATAATGCCGATGATAGGCACGAGGGAAATCAGCATCCACCATGCCGATTTGTCCCTGTCGTGCCAGCGCTTGCCGCTGACGCAGATGCCCGGCCAGATGAGCGCAATGCCGAAAATGAACGCAATGGCGTTCCCAAGCGCCCCGCCAATCACGACGCCAAGCCCGGACACGACCAGATTGGCGACCAGCAGCGCCAGCATTCCCAGCCAGAAAGGCTTGCGATTGAGCCTGCCGTCAATCGACAGGAAAAACTTTTGATAGTCCATCGAACAGCCCCGGTTTTTGAGCTTCAAGCTTTGCAGTCCGGGATCGGAAGGTCAATCGCGACCCCCGCTTTGCTCAA
>CANJWR010000013.1 GCA_947478455.1 Beijerinckiaceae bacterium
CTTATCGCTCTTGCGCAGCACACCAGTGAATCTGGGCGCATGACACGCATCTATGGCTCGCTGGAACACCGGGCCGCAATGCAGTCGGTGTCGGGCTGGATGCGCGAAGCAGGCATGGACGCGCATGTGGACGCGGCCTGCAATGTGGTCGGTCGATACGAGGCTGCGGGCGAGGGCGCAAAAACCCTGATCATTGGTTCGCATATCGATACTGTGAAGAACGCCGGTATTTACGACGGCAATCTGGGTGTGGTCGTCGGCATCGCGCTTGTGGCTGAACTGTCACGACGAAAGATGCGGATGCCGTTTGCAGTCGAGGTGATTGCGTTTGGCGACGAGGAGGGTGTTCGGTTTGCCACGACGTTGAGTGGATCGCGCGCTGTGGCTGGTCAGTTTATCTCTTCCTGTCTCGATGAGCGCGACGCTGGCGGTCAGTCGCGGCGGGAGATGTTGCAGAGCTTTGGTTGTAATCCCGACGCCATTTCGCAAGTTGCGCGCAATCGGGAAGACATTCTCGGCTATGTCGAGGTGCATATCGAGCAGGGTCCGGTGCTGGAGGCGAGGAATTTGCCGCTGGGCATTGTGACTGCGATCAATGGCGTGTCGCGCGGAGAAGTGCGTGTGCGGGGAATGGCGGGCCATGCGGGCACGCTGCCGATGGATATGCGTCATGATGCGCTGACGGCAGCGGCCGAAATGCTTCTGGCCGTTGAGGCGCGTGGACGCGCCGAGCCGGGACTCGTGGCGACGGTGGGCGTCCTCAGCATGCCCTTCGGGGCGATCAATGTTGTTCCGGGCGAAGTAAAGTTCACACTGGATATTCGCAGCGCCAGCGACGCCAATCGGCTTGTGGCGGTCGAAGATATCAAACGGGCGATCGTCCGCATTGCCGCCGCACGCGGCGTAAGTTGTGAAATCGATATGCGTTATGAAGCGCTGGCTGCGCCGTGCGACGCCGGCTTCATGGCGGGATTGTCGCGCTCCGTTGCGGGCGTCGGCGTCGAGCCGTTTGAACTGCCTTCGGGCGCGGGCCACGATGCGATGGCGTTTCGCGGCATCTGGCCGATTGCGATGTTGTTTGTTCGCTGCCGTGGCGGCGTCAGCCACAATCCAAAAGAATACGCCTCTCCTGCCGATATCGGACAGGCCGCAAGGGCCCTGTTTGATTTCGTGACTGATCTCGGAGTCAAATCATGACAGTAACAATTGATGGTCGCAAACTGACGGCTGCTCGCGTTGCGCGCGTGGCGCGCCCTAATGCGACGGGGCGCTACGAAAAGGCGAAACTCGATGCGCAGTCGCGCGAGCGCATTGTGGCGACGCGAAAATATCTCGATACGAATTTCATGAATGACCAAGCGCCACTCATGTATTCGTTCAACACCGGCGTCGGGCTTTTCAAGGACCAGCGCGTGTTGATGCGCGACATGGTCGAATATCAACGCAAGAGCGTTTACGCCCATGCGACTGGCGTCGGCGAGCCTTTCGATGAGGACGTGACACGCGCGACCATGTTGTTGCGCGCCAATGCCTTTGCGTCGAACTATTCTGGTCCGCGCATTGAGCTGGTTGATCGTCTGATCGAATGTTTGAACGCGGGCCTGCATCCGGTCATTCCGCAAAAGGGCTCAGTCGGCGCATCAGGCGATCTTGCGCCGTTGGCGCATATGTCAGGCGCCGTTTGCGGCTTTGCAGAAGCCGAGATGATCTACAAGGGCAAGCGCATGCCGGCGCGCGACGCCTTGCGCAAGGCGGGCCTGTCGGAGACGTTCGATCTCGGCGCGAAGGACGCCTCATGTCTCATTAACGGCTCGACTGTTTCGCTGGCGCTGGGCGTTCTGGCGCTTGAGGATTCGAAAAAGCTACTGAAGCATGCCGACATTGCACTGGCGCTGACGCTCGAATGTCTGCGCGGCGAACTGGCGGCCTTCGATCCGCGCGTTCATGCGGCGCGGCCGCATCCGGGGCAGGCCGCAAGTGCGCGCAATCTGTTGCGCATTGCGGGTGACTCGCGTCGCTGCTCGGAAGATGCGCGCATGACGGTCTTTCCCGAAGAAACCCGCGCCGCAGGCGTGAAGCCGCCGCCCCGTGTGCAGGACGTTTATTCCCTGCGTTGCGGGCCTCAGGTGCATGGCCCGGTTCGGGAGTCTCTTGCCTATATCGACCGCATCATCGGGACGGAAATCAATTCTGCGACCGATAATCCGCTGGTTTTCGACAATGGCAAGGGCGGGCTGGAGATCATCTCTGGCGGGCACTTCCACGGTCAATATGTGGCGCAGACGATGGATCTGCTGGCCATGTCGATCACCGATCTGGGATCGATCAGCGAACGGCGCTTGGCGCGTCTGATCGATCCCACCATGAGCTATGGATTGCCACGCAATCTGCTGGCCGGAAAGAAGGGGCTGAATACGGGCTTTGCGACCGTGCAATGTTCCATGTCGGCTCTGGTGATGGAGAACCGCACGCTCTCCATGCCGGGTTCTGTGGATTCCATTCCGGGCAAATCGAACGCCGAGGATCATGTGTCGAACTCCACATGGTGCGGTCGCAAGGCGCGGACCATCGTGGCGAACGCCGAACAGGTCGTCGCCTGCGAAATCCTTATGGCTGCGCAGGCCCTGTCGCTGGTGGCGGATGTCGCGAAGGATCATCCGATAGGCTCGGGCAGCCGCGCAGCACTGGAGGCCGTGCGCAAGATCATCCCCCCCGCACTCGACGGCGACCGCTGGTACGGGATCGAAATGCAGCAGGCGCTCGATCTCGTGCGCTCGGGCGCAATCGTCGAAGCGGTTGAAGCGGCTGTCGGAGCTCTTGAGTGATCTCGTCGCAGCGCGCTCTTCTGGAGCGTCTGTTTCGCGCCGCCATAACGGCGGCGGACCCGATGATCTGCGTGCCGCCACACCTGCCGAAAAGCCCGAAAGGCCGGACGATTGTGGTGGGGGCCGGCAAGGCGGCAGCCAGCATGGCGCGGGCCGTGGAGGCGAACTGGCCCGGCGTATTGAGTGGCCTCGTGGTCACTCGCAATGGCCATTCGGTTGCCTGCGAGCGTATCGAGGTTGTCGAGGCCTCGCATCCTGTGCCGGACGCGGCGGGGCTTGAGGCGGCGCGTCGCATTCTTGAAACGGTGCGCGGATTGTCCGCTGATGATCTGGTTATTTGCCTGATTTCGGGCGGCGGCTCTGCGCTGCTCGCGCTGCCGGCCTTCGGCTTGTCGCTTGCGGACAAACAGTTGGTGAATGCGGCTTTGCTGAAAAGCGGCGCAACCATCACGGAGATGAATTGCGTTCGCAAGCATTTGTCGGCCATCAAGGGCGGCCGGCTGGCTCTGGCTTGCTGGCCTGCGCGCGTCGTGACGCTGATCATTTCCGATGTGCCGGGCGACGATCCATCGGTCATCGCTTCGGGGCCGACGGTTGTCGACGCCACTAGCTTTGCGGACGCGCGCGATATTCTGCGTCGTTATGACATAGACGCACCTGCATCTGTGATCGCGCATCTCGAAGCTGCGCAGGATGAAACTCCGAAGCCCGGCGATCCGCGGCTGGTCCATTGCGAAACGCGCCTTGTGGCGACGGCGCTCGGGTCGCTAGATGCGGCTGCGGCTGTGGCGCGTGCGGCGGGATATGCGCCTTTGATCCTTGGCGATTCCATCGAGGGTAAGGCGCGCGACGTGGCGCTGGTTCACGCGGGCATCGCGCGGCATGTGGCTTTGCGCGGCGAGCCTGTCGGCAGGCCCTGTGTGATCCTGTCGGGCGGCGAGACGACCGTCACGGTGCGCCACAAGGGCAGAGGCGGGCGCAACGCCGAATTCTTACTGGCGCTGGCCAAGGCTCTCGGCGGGCAGCCTGGCATCCATGCATTCGCGGGCGATACGGACGGAATCGACGGCACGGAGAACAATGCCGGTTGTTTTGCCTCGCCCGACACGCTCGGACGGGCCGCGGCGCTCGGTTTGAAAGCCGACGATCATCTCGCCCGCAACGACGCCTGGAGCTTCTTCGACGCGCTCGGCGATCTGCTGGTCACGGGTCCGACCCTGACCAATGTGAACGATTTTCGGGCGATCATAGTCGAATAGATGCGGCGGGGCTGGCGGCCGCTTGCCATACCGGCGTCGAGGGCGTAGGGCGAATTTAGTTGCCTCTTGTCCGGGAAGCCCGATGAACGCCCCGCCCGTAACAGTTTCCCTCGTCCAGATTTTCCTGACCTTCTGCGGCATAGGCGCTGGCAGTTTCGGCGGCGGCATTTCGGGGTTGATCCATCGGGAGATCGTTCACAAGAAGAAGTGGCTGAGCGATCACGAGATGCTGGCCGGTATCGCCCTGTCGCAGATCGTGCCCGGCGCGAACGTCACCAACACATGTGTGTTTGTCGGGCAGCGGTTGCGTGGCGTTCCGGGAGCCACGATGGCGTTGGGCGGCCTGTTGTCGGTGCCGTTTGTGGCGACCGTGCTGGTCTATCTGGCGTGGGACTGGATTTCCTCGGTGCCGCTGATGCCTTCTGTGGTGGACGGGGTGGCTGCAGCGGCTGTCGGGCTCAATTTGCGTCTCGGGGTGGTGGGAGCCCAGAGGTCGTTTCCGAAGATTGTGCCGATCCTTGTGACGATTGTGACCTTCGTGGCCGTGGGCGTCCTGAACTGGCCGATTATTCCGGTGATGGCCGTGATGGCGCCCCTGAGCATTGCGGCCGCCTGGCCAAGGAAATCCGCCCATGCGTGACAATATCTATTTCGCACTTTTCGCGGTGATTGCACCGTTTTCGCTGGTCGCGATCGGGGGGGCGCCGAGCATCTTCGCGCCGCTTCAGCACGAAACCGTCGATGTCCATCAATGGCTGACGGGTCGCGAGTTTGTGGAAATGTTCGCCGTCGCCAAGTTCGCGCCTGGGCCGGGCGCGATGGTCTCGACGCTGATCGGTTACAAGGTCGCCGGCTGGCTCGGGGCGGCGGTGGCGACGCTGGCGCTATTCCTGCCTTCGTCCATTCTGTGCATGGCGGTTTCGCGCGTGTGGGACCAGCATCGCGGCAAGCCGTGGCACAAGGCGGTCGAGGAAGGGCTCGCGCCGGTGGCTGCGGGCCTTGTGTTTGCAGGCATTCTGGCGATTTTCCGCATGGCGGAAGCCGGGCCACTGTCCTGGGCGGTGGCGGTTCTGGTCGCGGCGATTCTGACCTGGCGGTCGAAGGTTCATCCCTTCCTGTTGTTGGGCGTCGGGACGGTCATATTTGTCGCGGCGGCCCTTGTGCGTATGATCTAGGGGCGAGCTTCCGTCCCGGTGCTGTTTCGGTTAAGCAGTCAGCGAATTGTCGGTGGTCCGGTCGCAAGCGAGTTTCCCATGAACCCTATCGTCGAAGATGTCTCCCTCGCGGATCTCAAAAAGGGCCTTGAAAACGGCTCGATCTTGCTTGTCGACGTGCGCGAGGCGAATGAATGGGCGGACGGGCGCATTCCGGGCGCTGTTTTCAATCCATTGTCGGCCTTCGACGTTGCGGCCCTACCTAAAGCGGCCGGCAAACGGGTGGTGCTGCAATGCCGTTCGGGTCGCCGTTCGGTGACGGCGCTCGATATGGCCCAGACGGGCGGGCGCCCGGACGTCAGGGCTCATTTCGGCGGCGGGATGCTGGAATGGCAGGCCGCCGGAGAGCCGGTCGAAAAGGGCTGAGGCGTCTCCGGCGCCGGTACTCACGGCATTTGATCTCAGGCCAATCGTCTCACGTTACGCTCACGCAATTTTGACCGTAGGCGGGGCCATTGTGTTGCACTGCCGCCAGAATCTCGTGGCATTGAGACATCGGATGGCGCGGAGCCATTTTCCGGAGGACGTGGAATGATTCGTAAGATTTTTGTCGCTGGTCTGTTGATCGCCGGCGTCAGCACCGCATTTGCCCAGAACGATCCGATTGCTCAGCGTCAGGCGACCATGAAGGGTGTTGGCCAGCTTTGGTATGGCGATATCGGCAAGATGATGAAGGGCGAAATCCCATACAATCATGCAACCGTCACGTCGGCTATCGAGAAAATGGCGGCCGCCGGCAAGGCGATGCCGGCGCTTTTCCCGGACAATTCGAAGACCGGTGGCGAGACCAAGGCGCTTCCTGCCGTCTGGGAAAAGAAGGCGGATTTCGATGCGCGCTGGGCCCGTATGAGCACCGAGGCCACTGCGGCCATGGCGGCCGTGAAGGACGAAGCCAGCTTCAAGGTAGCGCAGCCGAACCTGAACAAGAACTGTCAGGAATGCCACACGACCTATCGCGTCCGTAACAACTGATACGCGCGCATATTTGAATTCAGGGGGCGGCTTCGGCCGCCCCTTTTGTTTGGCGGATGCTGTAGTGCTAGTTTCGCCGGATAAAGCTTGGGAAGATTCGGAATGCGCAAGATTTTAATCGGACTGGCGACTTTGGCGGTTCTGGGCCTCGGGGCGGCCTGGTGGATTACAGAGCCGAAAACCGATCATATCGCCCGTGTCTTTGCCATCGGCGACGCCAAGCGCGGCGAGCTGGTGTTCAACGCAGGCGGCTGCGCATCCTGCCATACATCGCCAGGTCAGGATAACAGGCTCTGGCTGGGCGGCGGAATGAAATTCGCCACGGAATTCGGTACGTTCTTCGCTCCGAACATCTCCCCCCATGTGCGCGACGGCATCGGCGGCTGGAGCTACGAGATGTTCACCAATGCGCTGCAGGCGGGCGTTTCGCCTGACGGTTCACATTACTATCCGGCATTCCCCTACACGACTTATGTGCACATGCGTCCGCAGGATGTTTCGGATCTCTTCGCCTTTATGCGGACGCTCCCGCCGGCCGAGGGCCGTGCGCCGCCAAATCAGGTCAAGTTTCCATTCGATCAGCGCCGCGCGCTCGGCTTCTGGAAGTTCCTCTATCTCGACACAAAACAGATTGCCAATGATCCGGCCAAGTCGGCCGAATGGAATCGCGGGCGCTATCTGGTCGAGGGGCTGGGCCATTGTGCGGAATGCCATTCGGCGCGCACCGCTCTGGGGGGGATCGACGAGGCCTACCGCATGGCAGGTGGACCCAATCCAGACGGCAAGGGCACGACTCCCAACCTGACTCCCGGCTCGCAGGCTTTCGCCAAATGGTCCAAGGCTGACATTGTAGAATTGCTCACAACCGGCATGACGCCAGATCCGGACGAAGTTGCGGGCTCCATGGCCGAGGTGGTGAAGAACATGTCGTTGTTGCCCAAGAGCGACCGCGAGGCCATGGCGGAGTACATCAAGTCGCTACCGGCGAAGGCGAGCCCGCCGAAAAAGTGATGCGGCGTTTGCAAACACCGTGAATCATCGGACATTAGGTTTCCGATTCGGTGCGCGGAGCCGCCATGCCATCCCTGCGCCCCCCACAGGGGCTTGAAGACGTAGATTACGAAACCATCGAGGCCGCCGTCATGGAGACGGCGCGCGGTCGATGGTTTTTGCTTGAGCACGCGCGACGGACCCGCGAAGCCGAGACGTCTCGCATGATTGATGCGCTCGGGCAGATCGAGTCCATGATTCGGCAGCAGGCTGCGGCGCAGGAGGCTTTGCCCGATCAAAACCGTATCGCCGAAATATCGAGAGTCTTTGAAGAGCGGTTGCTGGATTTGTCCTGGTCGCTTCGGGCGAAGGGCGTCGATCCCTCAATTTGCGATATGATCGACCGCGAAGTTTCCGGTCCGGGCTTTCAGGCCGCGGCTCCGCAAACGTTAGACCCGCCGCAAATTCCCTCATGGCCAACCGCCACGGAAGAAATTGCGCCCCGGCTGCAGCCCGACCTTTCCGCCCACAGCGAAAACCCGATCGTGACGGCGGCCGCGATGGCTGCGGTAGCGCCAGAAATTGTTGTGCCGGAGCCGGAACCTATTGCGGTTCCGATCCGCCGTGAGGCGCTGGTCTGGCTGGACGACATGCCTGCGCGGGAGCGGATGCGGATCTTCGCCTGATGCCGGCCCTGCGCCGCTTGTCGGTCGCTCTCGCCCTCCTGTAAGACCATCCTGTTTGTCATTCAGCGCATCGACGGAGAGTTCGTTCATGGATCTGGGCATCAAGGGCCGCAAGGCCATCGTGTGCGCCTCCAGTCGCGGTCTGGGGCGCGGCTGTGCTGTGGCTCTGGCGCAGGCAGGCTGCACGGTTGTGATCAATGGACGCGACGCCAAAACCCTGGGCGCAACAGCCGATGAAATTTCACGCCTCACCGGCTCCGAGATCATTCCGGTCGTTGCAGATGTGGGCACGCCGCAGGGCCGCGATCTTCTGCTTGCCGCGTGTCCGTCTCCCGACATTCTGGTCAACAACAATGCGGGACCGCCGCCGAAGGATTTCCGTCAATTGTCGCACGCCGACATGATCGCCGGCGTTGAGGCGAACATGATTACCCCGATCGCGCTGATCCAGCGGGTGATCGACGGGATGGTGGAGCGCCGCTTCGGGCGCATCATCGACATCACGTCGGGTTCGGTGAAAATGCCTCTGCCGATGCTGGATCTTTCATCGGGTGCACGCGCTGGCCTGACGGCGTTTCTGGCCGGCGTCGCGCGTCAGGTGGCAGGCTCCAATGTGACCATCAATCACATTCTGCCGGGCGCTTTTGCGACGGACCGCCTGAATTCGATCATGCAAAAGACGGCGAAGGACAATGGCGTCGATATCGAGAAGGTTGCTGGGGACCGAATGAAAACCATTCCGGCAAAGCGTTTCGGCACGCCAGAAGAGTTTGGAAATCTTTGCGCCTTTCTGGCGAGCCAGCACGCAGGCTACATCACAGGACAGAACTTGCTGATCGACGGCGGCGCATTCCCCAGTGCCTTCTAGGACGCTTCGGGGCATTGGGCTGAAGGTTCTGTCGACGCTTCTGTTTTCCGGCATGCTGGCGCTTGTGAAAGGCTTCAGCGAATATCCGGTCAGTCAACTGGTGTTGATGCGCTCGTTGGCGGCTCTGGTCATTCTGGTGATCTGGCTGGGCGCGAATGGCGAGTTTCCGCAGGCGCTGCATACGAAGCGGCTTGGCGGCCAGCTTGCGCGCTCGGTGCTGGGCATGATCACCATGTTTCTCAATTTCGCTGCCTTCGGGCTGTTGCCGTTTGCGGATGTGACGGCCATCAATTTTGCGTCGGTGCCGATTATCCTCATCGTTTCGGGCATGCTTGGCATAGAGCCGATGCGCGGCTTGCGGTGGGTTGCGGTCGCGGGCGGGTTTGGCGGCGTCATGCTGATGCTGTGGGAGCATTTCGATTTTGCCCGAAGCGGTGCCGCCGAGCATGGCGCGCTTGGCTCCATGCTGGCGATTTCAAATGCGGTGATTGTGGCATTCGTGATGATTCAGATGCGCTCTCTGGCGCGCACCGAACATGCCGGCGCGGTCGTGTTCTATTTTCAGGGCCTGTCGACGCTGGCGGCGGCGGTTGTGCTGCTGGTCGTGGCCGTCTGGCCGCCAGACTGGCCGGCGGCCGAACTGTTGCGGACACAGGCGTGGATCTGGCCGAAGTCCGCCGACTGGTTCGGGCTGATCATGATCGGCGTTCTCGGCGGCGTCGCGCAGATCATCATGACCAAGGCCTATCATCATGCCGAAGCCTCCGTGTTGGCCTGTTTCGACTATGCGGCGATGATCTGGGCGCTCGTCATCGGGCTCTTCATCTTTGGCGAAGTTCCCTCCAGCCTTGTGCTGCTCGGAGCGGCGGTGGTGATCGCCTCGGGGCTTCTGGTTGTCTGGCGTGAAGGGCAGGTGGGCGAGCGGCTGCGGGCGACGTTTCGCAGCGCCTGACCGAATGTGCGGCGCAATTCGCCCACAGCATTTGCTGGGCTCAACAAGTTTTGTTCGTTATTCCAAACGAAATCGTTTATTATCCAAAACGGTCTGAGCCGGAGTGGGACGCCGTTGGGAGTCGAGGGACGCGATAAGGTCAAAGCGCTGGAAGCGGGCGCGCAAGCTTTGTCCGGCCAGCTCGGCAAGACGGTGCAACGTCTGCGCAAGGCCTATAATCTTTCGCTGTCCGAACTTTCCGAACAGTCGGGCGTGGCGAAATCCATCATCAGCCAGATCGAGCGCAACGAAACCAATCCGACTCTCGCCACCATCTGGCGGCTGGCGCAGGCGCTGGACGTGTCCATCGAGCGTGTGCTGCAGGGCGCGCAGGACGAGCCATTTCTGGAAAAATCCACAAAGGGCGAGACGCCGATTCTGGTGTCCGACGACGGCAAATGCCGGCTGGCGATCATCGGCTGGATCAAGACGGTCGAATGGCTGCAATGGTACAGTTTTCAGGCCGATCCCGGCGGACAGCTGGAATCGGACGCGCATCAGCGCGGCTCGGTCGAATGTCTGTCGGTGCTCGAAGGCGTGCTTGAGGTCGAGGTCGCAGGTGTGATCGAAACGGCGCAGGCGGGCGATACGCTTCGGTATCGTTCGGACCGCCCGCATGTCATTCGCAACCAGTCGAAGAAGCCTGCCCACGCGATCATGGTCAACATCCTCAAAGCCGCCGTGATGGAATAGGGTTTTGTGCGCATCGGGCATTCGATGATGGACTCCGGGCCCCCGCAAATTTCGCCTTCTCCGCAAAGCATTTCGCGGCTGCATTTGTCCGTTCTGTTCGGCTCGACGATGGCCTATGTGGGCATCGCGCTGCCGTTCTTTCCGGTCTTCCTTGCCGGAAAAGGCCTGTCGGACAGCGAAATTTCGCTGGTGATCGCGGTCTCGCTAGTGGCGCGCCTTCTGGCCAATCCGGTGGTGACGGCCATAGCGGATCTGCGAGCCGGAAGCGCCTGCACGCTGGCGATCTGCACCATCGTGGCGGCGCTGTTGAGCGCCATGCTGATGGTCGTGTCGGGCTTCTGGCAGGTTATTGTTCTGGTCGGATTTCTGTCGGTGGCGCAAGGCTCGATGATGCCGCTGGTGGACGCCATCACGCTAGGCGAGATCAGACGGCGAACGGAGGCGCATGAGCCGCCGCTCGACTACGGGCGGCTGCGCGTCTGGGGATCCGGAACGGTTTTCGCCATGATGCTGGCGGGCGGCGCGCTGGTCAGTGTGCTGCCGGGCGACGGGATTGCCTTGCTGCTGGCTCTGGCGGCGCTGGCGCCGGTTCTGCCCGCTCTGGCGCTGGCGCGCCGTTCGTTGCCGGAACGGGCCCAGAAACAGGAACATCAGGATGCGGGCGGGCTGGCGTCCGGCATGGGGCTGCTGGCTCTGCTGATCCTCTCGTCCGGCCTCGTTCAGGCAAGCCATGCGATGTACTATTCTTTTTCGTCATTGCACTGGAAGGCGCAGGGGCTTTCGCCCGCCTTTACAGGCAGCGCCTGGGCGCTGGGCGTCGCCTGCGAGATCGTGTTTTTTATCGTTGCGGGTCGCATGTTCGGCGGCGCAAGCAGCGCTGTGCGGTTCCTGATGATCGGGGCGCTCGGGTCTGTCGTTCGCTGGGCGGCCATGTCGGTCGATCCGTCGCCATTGGTCCTGCTGGGGCTGCAATCGCTTCATGCGCTGACGTTCGCCGCGACCCATCTGGGCAGCGTTTACCTGCTGTCGTCCATGGCCGGGCCGGGGCGTCGCGCGCAGGTGCAGGGCTGGCTTTCGGCGACCACGAGTTGCGGGCTGGCTTTGGCCACAACCGGGGTCGGGCAGTTTTATGCGGAGACCGGCGAACAGGCCTATTGGGCCATGGCGGCCATGGCGGGCGCTGGTCTGGCGGGATTTACCATTCTGGCAGTCGCTGCAAGGCCCAATCGGTAACCTTGACGCAAAGCCGGCCTCTATATCGCCAGATTGCGTGATAAAAGTGAGGCTTCCTGTTGCGGAGTCGCCCCGGTGGAAGAATCACCGATGCTGGAATACCGGATCGTTGAAAACGGTTCGGCCTTTACCGAGACCTATCTGCTCGATGGCGAATTGCATCGGGACGACGGGCCGGCTGCGATCATGCGGCGCACCTGCGACGGGCAGGTGGCGTGGGAGACATGGTATCGCCACGGCGTCCTGCATCGCGAAGATGGCCCGGCTGCGCTTTACTACAATCTCGAAACCGGGCGCGTTGAGGAAATCTACTTTTTCCGCGACGGCAAGATGGCGCGCGACGACAATGGCCCCGAAAGTATCGAGTTCGATCCCCGGACAGGGCAAATCCTCGACGCTGCGTGGTGGCGCGATGACGAACCGCAGCCGCTGACGCTGAGCCGCTGGCTCTGGCTGACGCGCGCCAGAGGCGAAGGCTCGGCCTGAGATTTGACGGACGGTCCTGTGCGGAGCGGCACAGACGTGCCGTGTGCGCCGGTTGATGTATGCTGATCACTTCGGGGGATCGGCCATGCGGGTATGTCTTGCTATCGGGCTTTTCTGCAGCGCCATCGGGTTCGCCCACGCGCAGACGTCGCAAAGCGCTTACACGAAAACCGGCGGAAGCGATTGCAAGGTGCGGCCTGTCCGGCAGGACGGGATTGATCTTGGCGCAACCATAATCTGCAAGGGCTTCGCGGGCATTGCGGTGACGCAATTCGAGGATGACAGCAGGGTGGCGGTTTCCTACGGGCGCAAACCTTCCGACGAGCCGGCGGCGGGCGTCTTCTTCGGGCCGCTCAACACAATCGGCGACATGCTGGAATGGCGCTACGTGCAGGACGGCAAGGCGCGCAAGCCCTATGCGACGATCCTGCGCTGGCGGTTAAGTCCCGTCGACCAGAACGATCAGATCAAGAAACTCGATATTCTGGTGGTGACCCGCCTTGCGCCGGGGCCTGTCTGCCATGTCGCCTATGTGGATGCAGAGGCCAACAAGGACGCCAACGATCTCGCCCGACGCGAGGCCGATGAAAAGGCGAAATCCTTCCGGTGTGGAACCGACAAGCCGGCTTTGATCGGCAATCCCGGCAGGGCTGCGGCTTACGTCGACCGATGAGGGGCTGCCGCCAGGCTTGGATGCGAGCAAACAGTTTCCTTCGACCGCGCGGCTGCGTTAAGACTCTTTTGACCGCATTGACCGGTCGACGGTTGCATCCATCGCGGGATCATGGCGGACGAACCTCAATTCACCAGCAAGCGCCTCGGCGAAAGTGTCCGCATCCAGCTTGGCGGGAACTGGAATGTGAGCAACGGCCGTGTCCTCGAACGGTTGGCGCTCGAAATGCCCGCCGGCGTCGGAGATGCGAAGGAAGTTGTTTTCGACCTTGCGCAGATTGTGTCGCTCGACACAGCAGGCGCGTGGATGATTGGGCGCATCTGCAAGGAAATCTCTGACAAGGGCGCCACGACAGCAATCGAGCAGGCGACCCCGTCGCAGGACATCCTGCTGAAGGAAGCCGCCTACCGCGAGTTTGCGCATGAGCCTGTGCGCAAGGGCTATTTTATAGTCGATATGCTGGTCGACATCGGCAAGACCGTGGCCGGCGCGGTTCATGATCTCGTCGGCGGCGTGGCGTTTTTCGGCGAAGTTGTCGCGTCGCTGTTTCGCATCATCCGGCGCCCGGCGCGGTTTCGTTTCACATCCGTGGTTTTCCATCTGGAGAATTTCGGCTTCCGTAGTTTGCCGATTATTGCGCTGATCAATTTTCTTGTCGGCGGCATTGTGGCCCAGCAGGGAATCTTTCAGCTGAGCCGCTTTGGCGCCTCTACCTTCACGGTAGATCTGATCGGCATTCTGGTGCTGCGCGAACTGGCGGTGTTGCTCACCTCGATCATGGTGGCGGGCCGGACCGGGTCAGCAATCACCGCAGAACTCGGCTCCATGAAGATGCGCGAGGAAATCGACGCCCTGAGAGTCATGGGGCTCGATCCGATCGACGTGCTGGTGATCCCGCGTCTGCTGGCTCTGCTGATAGCGCTGCCGTTGATGACGTTTCTGGCCGATCTTTCGGCCATATTCGGAGGTCTGCTGGTGGCCTGGTACTATGGCGGGATCAGTCCCGACGTTTTCATGGGTCGCCTGCAAAGCGCCATTGCGATGAACACGTTTCTGGTCGGCCTCATCAAAGCCCCGGTGATGGCGCTGATTATCGGAATGGTTGCCGCAATCGAAGGTTTTCGGGTCAAGGGCTCCGCGGAATCGCTCGGTCAGCAGGTGACGGCCTCGGTGGTGAAGTCCATTTTCATGGTGATTGTGATCGACGGAATTTTCGCCATGTTCTTTGCCGCGATCGATTATTGAGCCGCCGATGGATCAGGAAAATCAGGCCGAGCAAATTCCGGTTCCACGCGAGGTTGCGGTCGCCCCCCCGACCCCAAAGCCCGCCAGCGAACGCGAGGTGGCGATCCGGGTGCGCGGCCTGACGGTGGGGTTCGGCACAAAGGTTATTTTGAAAGACCTTGATCTCGATGTGTATCGCGGCGAAGTGCTGGGTTTCGTCGGTGGATCGGGCACAGGCAAGTCGGTTCTGACCCGGACGATTCTGCGTCTGGTGGACAAGCAGGCCGGAACCATCGAGGTGTTCGGCAAGAACCGCGATACAATCTCGACGAAAGATAACCGGTTGCTGGAGCAGCGGTTCGGGGTGTTGTTTCAGCAGGGGGCTCTGTTTTCAGGCCTCACCGTCAAGCAGAACATCCAGATTCCCATGCGGGAATATCTCAAACTGTCGCAAAAGCTTATGGACGAGCTTGCCCTGCTCAAGATCGAGATGGTCGGATTGGCGGCCGATGCGGCGGACAAGTTTCCATCAGAATTGTCAGGCGGCATGATCAAGCGCGCTGCGCTGGCGCGCGCGTTGTCGCTTGATCCAGATATTCTTTTTCTCGACGAGCCGACCTCCGGCCTCGATCCCATCGGGGCGGCGGAATTCGACGAACTGATCGCCACACTGCAAAAGACCCTCGGCCTCACTGTCTTCATGGTGACGCATGATCTCGATAGCCTCTATTCCATCTGCGACCGTGTGGCGGCGCTGGCGGAGAAAAAGATCATCGCCGCCGGGACGATCGAAGAAATGCTGGCCTGCGAACATCCATGGGTGCGTTCCTATTTCCACGGGAAACGCGCACGGCAGCTGATTCCTGCTGGGGATGGACATGGCCCGGCGTCTTGAAAGCGCCCCGAAAGGCTGCGAAAGTTGAACAGGCGACAAGGTCGCCGCCGAAAGTGAATTTATGGAAACCCGCGCCAATTACGCCCTGATTGGATTTTTCACCTTGACCGTGATGGCGGCTGCGGTGGCGTTCGTCATGTGGTTTTCGGGCGCGGACAAGCGCGGCACGCGGGTGGTCTACAAGGTGGTCTTCACCACTTCGGTTTCCGGGCTTTCGCGCGGTTCGCAGGTGCTTTTCAACGGATTGAAGGTCGGCGAAGTCACCAGAATCGACCTCATGGACAATCCCGGTCAGGTCTACGCGATGATCGAACTGGACCGCCGAACTCCGGTCAAGGTCGATACGCGCGCACGCCTGGAATATCAGGGCCTCACGGGTGTCGCTTCTATTGCGCTCAGCGGCGGTACGGCGGAATCCCAGACGCTGCAGGCGGATGCGGAGGAGTTTCCGATCATTCTGGCAGACCGCTCGGAATTTCAGAACATTCTCGAAACCGTCCAGAGACTCTCCGGCAAGACAGAGGCGGTGCTGGGCAATCTTGACCAGCTTATTACGGCCAATTCGTCCAATGTGACCCAGACGCTTGGCAATTTGCGGACGTTCTCGGATGCGCTGGCGGCCAATTCCAACGGCGTAAAGGATCTGATGGCCGGGCTGGCCGATCTCGGCCGCTCGGTGAAGCCGGTCGCTGAAAACCTCGAAAAGCTGACAAAAAACCTCGATGACCGGGTGGCAGCCGTCGACCCGAAAGCGGTGTCGTCCATCGTGGCGAATTTCGATCAGCTTTCCGCCAAGTTGAATTCTTCCGCGGACAAGATTGATGGTGTGCTGGCGGGCCTCAACGGCTTCCTGTCTGGCAACGACGGCAAGGGCGTGATGGGCGATGTGGGCGAAGCGGCGAAATCCATCCGCAAACTGGCTGACAATCTCGACCAGCGGACGAAGGATCTGACGGCTGGCATCAACCGCTTCACTGGCGCCGGGCTGCGACAATACGAGGCGCTGGCGGCGGACGGGCGGCGTACTCTTGACGAGATCAACCGCACCTTGCGGTCGCTGGAGAAGAATCCGCAGCAGCTGATCTTCGGGTCGAAGCCAAAAATTCCCGAATATACGGGGCGTTAGTTTTCTGCATTTTACCCGGATGCGTGGCCAGCCTCAGCTGTCACAATTTGCGCAGACTACCCGCCGACGCAATTTATCCTGTTATTGAAGGAACCTCGCCCGCATAACCGGCTTGCCATCTTGTGCGCGCTGTTGTTTCCATATGGTGAGCCATAAATCGGGATGTTGAATTATTTGAGCCGGTTGGCGATGTCGCCGGCGTGGAGTCAGAGTTTGGAAGCGTCCGGTCGTATGCCGCGCTCACCTTCCGGAGGCGCGAAAGTTGCGCGCATGTTCCGCGGGTTTACGCTGGCTTTCGTGCTCGGCGGACTCGCAGGCTGTGGCGGCTCGCCGCCAGCCACTTTCGATCTGACAGCTCCAGTGGCCGGTATCGGTGGGCGCGCAGCGCGCGGCCAGATTGTCGTGACCGAACCCAATGCGACATCGCCGGTGGACGGAGACCGGATTGTGGTGCGAACCGGGCCGGAGGCGGTTGCCTTTCTGTCTGGCGCACAATGGGCCGAACGACTGCCGAGGCTCGTACAAACCCGATTGATCCAGACGTTCGAAAACGGACGCTCGCTTCGGTCCGTTGGCAGGCCGGGCGACAAGATGGTCGCCGATTCAAGCCTCAATTCGGAAATTCGCCGGTTCGAAATCAATGTGACGACCGGGCTGGCGGAAGTTGAGGTTTCTGCCAAGCTTGTCGGCGAACGCAGCGGCCGGATCATCGCCGCCAAAATCTTTTCGGCCCAGTCGCCCGGTTCTGCGTCCGATGGCGCCGCAGCAGCAAGCGCGCTCGACGCCGCCCTGTCGCAAGTGCTGCGGCAGATCGTGGTCTGGACCACATCGCAGACCTGATCGTGCTTCAATTTATGATTTGTTCCGAAACAAAAAAGGCGACCCGAGGGTCGCCTTTTTGCATTGCCTGATGGTCTCGACTTACTCGAAACGACCCGCCGCATGGGCGAGCA
Organism: Beijerinckiaceae bacterium; assembly: GCA_947478455.1. GTDB lineage: Bacteria > Pseudomonadota > Alphaproteobacteria > Rhizobiales > Beijerinckiaceae > Terripilifer. The sequence goes on from CANJWR010000013.1 coordinate 17,089, forward strand.
TCGTGTAGACCTTGCCTGTGTCGGAAGTCAGGTACGAGTGAACAAGGCCGCCGTCGCGGTCATCGCGACCGACTTCCGTCAGCAGACGTTCGAATTCGCGCGTGTAGCGATTCACGGTTTCGCGGAAATCGGCGTCCGCCCGGTAACGGCGACGGATTTCGTCGAAGGTCTGCTGGCCCTGCAGGGTGTAGAGCCGGCGCGAGAAGACATTCCGTTCGCCGCGATTGTAGCGCTCCCAAACGTCAACGACCGTGTCGTGATCGACCATGCGGGCAATATCGAGCGAGATCGAATCCAGCGTATCGGCTGCTTTCGGGGCGGGCGGCGGCGGGGCTGCTTCATCGCGAGATGCGCGAGCAAGCAGGTCCGAAATCCAGCCCGGACCGCGATCGGACGGCGGACGGGCAGGCGTAGCCGGCGCCGGGCGGCGGATATCTTCACGCGGCGGCGTAATTGCCGGTTGCGTTATGCGCGGCTCGGGGGCCCGGAAAGGCTCCGGTGTGCGATAGGATTCTGGCTCAGGCGCACGGAATGTCGGCGCGGGTTCCGGTGCGCGCGGGGGAGGCGCGCGGAATACCGCAGGCTCAGGCTGGCGCGGAGCCTCGACGATGCGCTTGGGCTCGGGCGAACGATTCACAAGCGCCTCGACCGAGCGTGGCGATTCAGCGTTGCGGGCGACCGCAACAGGTTCGACCACATCGTAGGCGCGGCCCGAGCGGGCGACGAGATCGGTGAGTTCGCCGAGCGCCTTGATCTGATCATTGACCACACGACGCAGCGCGGCGGCCTGTTCGGCGGTTTCGCGCGGCAGATCGGCCGTTCCGCGACGAACCTCCTGGCGGGTCGCTTCCAGTTCCTTCTGGATCTGACCCGACACGTCGCGCAATTCAGCGGCGGACGCCTGGAAGCGCTGCGTGGCCTGCGCGAACATCTCGGACATTTCTGTATTGGCCTGATCGTAGGCGGCGCGCAAAGCAGCGGCGGTGCGCTCGCGTTCCTTGCCGCCTGCGGTCCGTATTTCCTCGAATTGCGAGCCGATCATGCCCGCAACTCCCTGCGTGGTTTCCGACAGGAAAGTGCCGATGTCGCGCGCGCGCGCTTCCGCTTTTGCGAAGGATTCGTCCATGATCGACTGGAACGAGCGCAGCACATTGTCGAAGTCGCCGGTCCGGGAGCTGACTTCCGACAGGAGTTCCTGAAGCGAGCGGTGCCGCTGGTCGACGATGCGGTCGATGTCATGCTGCGAGCGCGCGAATTCCGAAGCGCTCTGTTCGAGGTTCTGCTGCTCTTCCTGCAGGCGTGAAGCAAGTGCGCCAGCATTTTCGAGCGTCGAGGACGCCGTCTGGTTGAGCGTGATGACCTGCGAGGAGATGGCTCCCAGAGAGTTCTGGAAGTCCTTCACGCGGCTGCCGAGCGCGCCCTCGATTGCGGTGAGGTTCGTACCCGCGTCGCCGATGATGGTCTGCAGCGCATGGTTGGTCGAGCCAAGCCGGTCGAGCACGCTCACCATTTCGCTCTTGAGCTTGTCATTTGCGGCGAGGAGCGAAGCGACGGAATTGCTGGCGCTCGTTTCGAGCGCATGACGCAGGCCGGTGGTCGAGTGATCGACCGCGGCTGAAAGCTCCATGCGGGTCTTGCCAAGTTGCTGGACAATCGACGAACCGCGCTGCTCGATCGTATTGGCGACGAGCTCGCCGACGCTTGCCACTTCCTGGGCAATTTCGCTGCCGCGCGAAGACAGCATTTCCACAAGCATCGGCCCCTTGAGGTCGAACAGGTTGTGCAATTCCGACGAGCGGTTGGTGAGCGTGTCGTGCAGCTGTGTGGCGCGGCTCGACAGGGTCTGCTCGATTTCGCCGATGCGGCGGCCGATTGCGTCCTCAAGCGTTTGCGGATTGAGAACTTTCGCCACGCGCTCGACGCCGTCGCCCAGAACGCGGGCGATTTCGAGCGCATTGTTGGCGAGCGTATCACGCACATCGGCGCCACGCGCTTCGAGTCCCGAGTGAATCTTCTCGGTGATCAGTTCTATGGCGGCGGCGACCTCGGAGGTGCGCGTAGCAGCTGTATGCTCGAAGTCGGTGAGGCGAGCGTCCATCGCCTGCGTGAGTTCGCTCGCGCGTGTCGCCGTCGTTTGGTCAAAGGCCTCCAGCTGATGGCCGATTGCGCCGGCAATCTCTGCCGTGCGGGTTGTGGCGATTCTGTCGAATGTGTCGATGAGGCGACCAAGCGTCGACGCGATGTTCTGTGTCCGCAAGGCCGTGGCGCTGTCGAGAGTCTCGAGTTGCTGGCCAAGCGTTGCGGCGACTTCCGACGTCTTTGTCGAAGCGGCCTGTTCGAATGTCGCAATATGCGAGGCCAGCGTTTCGGCGATACTGGTGGCCTGAGTGGCGGCAATATGGTCGAAGGAGGTGAGTTGTCCGGCAACGGCGGCGGTCACTTCGCTCGCGCGCGTCGCGGTCGTGCGGTCAAAGAACTCGATTTGATCGCTGATGGCGTTCAACACTTCGTTCGTACGGGTCGAAGCAGTCTCGTCGAACAGGCGTAGCTGTGCCTCGACGGTCTGTGCGGCGTCGGCCGAGCGTTTGACCGCCTGTTCGTTGAACGTGCGGATATAACCGTCGAGCGCACGGGCGATGGCGAAAGTCTTTTCGTTGGCGGCTTCCTGGAAGCGCCCGATGTGACCGTCGAAGGTCGCCGCGACTTCGATGGTCTTGAACTCTGCGGTCTCGTTGAAGTTGCGGACTTTCGCTTCAAGCAGAGTCGCAGCTTCGTGGGTGCGCTGGGCGAGACGATCCGTGAAGGCTTCAGCGTGGGTGGTGAAGGCCGCCTCGACGGATTTGAGCTTCTCGTTCACCTCGTTGGTGAAACCATCGGTGTGCGAGGCAATTTGCGCCGTCAGCGCGCTGCCATGCGCCAGAACGGCTTCCTCGAAGCCTTGCAGGCGGTCGATGATCGTTTCGTTGATGCGGTCGCCGTGCATGCCGACGGCTGCAATCGCTTCGCCTGCCGAGGCCGCAAAGCGGTCGTGCAGTCCGGTTGCATGGGCGTCGAGCTGCGCCCGCACCAGCGACTGTTGTTCTTCCAGACGCTCTGCGAATTCGTTTCCGGACAACAGGAATTGCTGGCGAGCGGAATCCGTCTGGGCCGCAATGCTGGCGGCCAGATGGTCGGCGGACGCCGCCAGATCGTCCTGAAGCTGACGGCCCTGTACCTGGACGGTTTCCTGCAGGCGGTCCGCGGTTTCGGCGACGCGAATCGCAAGTTCGTTGCCTTCGCCCGATATGAGCGAAGCAATGCGAGCGCTTGTGGCGTCGAGGCGACCGGCGATGTTGTCGCTTTGCAGCGATACTGTCTCGACGAAATTCGTCGCGCTGGCGGCCACAAGACCCGCGAGGGTATGCCCGTGCTGGTTGATCGTATCGGCGAAGTTTGTGGCGTCGCCGGTAAGCCTGCTGGCGACCGCATCGCCCTGACGGGTGAATGTATCGGCGATTTCGCTCGACGCTATCGTGATGCTGTCGGTCAGCGTCGCGTTGTGCGCGGCGAGAGTCTCGGCCAGATGCAGGGCGGCGGCGGCGATGCGATCACCCAGAGAATCGCTGTGCGTCGTCAGCGTTTCGGAAAGGTAGCCCGTGGTGTGTTGCAAATTGGCGGCAATGGATTCCGAGCCCGACGACATGATCGAAGCGATCTGGGTCGTCGCTGAATCCACACCGGCGGTAATCGTGCTGGTGTGTGTGGAGAGGGTTTCGGCAATCTTTCCGGTGACGGATTCGATGCCGGTGGTCAGGGACTCTGCATGCTCGGCGAGCGTCCGCGCCAGCAGCGACGTGGAGGCGTCCACCTTGCCGGTCAGATTTTCACCGTGCGACGACAGTGTAACGGCAAGCTTGTCGGTAGAGGCATCGAGTTTGCCGGTCAGATTTTCGCTGTGCGACGTCAGCGTTTCAGCCAGCTTGCCGGTTGAGGCGTCGACCTTGTCGGCGAGCGACTCACTGTGCGACGTCAGTGTTTCCGCCAGCTTGCCCGCAGATGCGTCGACCTTGCCGGTGAGAATCGCGCTATGAAGGGCGAGCGTATCGCCGAACTCGCTGGAGGAACGCTCCAGTTGCGACGAAAGGGCCGCAGCGCCGGAAGCGAAATTCTCAGCGAGCTTCGAACTGGCCTCGTCGAGGCGCGAGGTTAGCGAGTCGCCGCGCGTCGAGATGGTTTCGGCGATGAGAGATGCGGTTTCGCTCAGGCGCGCGGACAGGTTGTCGCCGCGCGATGAAATCGTATCGGCAATGCGCCCGCCGGTCTCATCGAGACGAGTTGCTACTTCCGCGCCCCGCAGGCCCAGATCGGCCACAAGAGCTTCGCCAGTCGTCTTGAGGCGATGGTCCAGCGAACCCACCTGTTCGGCGAGTTTTCCGGACACGGTTTCGGAAGCTTCCAACAATTTGCGAGCGACGTCTTCGCCGGTGCCGGACAGACGCGTGACAATATCAGCGCCATGGTCGCCGATTTGCTGCACGAGCGTTTCGCCGGTGCGGGCCAGCGTGAGGCTGATCTCTTCGCCCTTCGAGCCCAGCGAAGTCGTGACGCGCGCGCCGGCGTCGCTGACGCGGTCGGCAATCTGGCGGCTTGCCTGTTCGAGTTCTTTGGAAAGGTGTTCGTGTGCGCCGGTGATCGCCAGCTTCACGCGGTCGGCATTGGAGGAAATCGCCTCGCGCTCGGAGGACAGTTCATCGACAAGAGCCCGCATGCGGCGTTCGTTGTCGGAATAGGAGCGTTCGAGATTGGAAACCTCCGAACGCACCACTGTTTCGAGTTCGCTTGCGCGGGCGAGCGCACGCTCGATCCCGTCGCCCATGGAGGCGACTTCGCGTCGAATGGCTTGCGAGAGGGTCACGACCTTTTCGGTCGCCATGGATTCAGGCTCCGCGAGACGGATTGCGACTTCTGTCATGGAGCGAGCGGTGAGGCGCATTTCCTGCGTACGGCGGATCATGGTTCCGGCGACAAGGAAGAAGATCGCGGGGCCGATGGCGGCAAATCCCAGGAGTGCGAGATTATGCTGCGGCATCGAAAGAAGTTCGCCAGTGCGCCACAAACTGAATGCATAAAAGGCGGAAAGGCCAAGCCAACCTGCGGCGAGCAGAAAACCGATCACCACGGGGGCGCGCGAAGGACGCACCTGCAGAGCCTGAAGAATCTGCCCGACGGAGCGCTGATCGTCATTGGCCGCAACGGCTGTCGGGCGCGGTGGCTGCAGCGGGGTTGCGGAGCGCTCGGCGAGCGGCTCGTTGATGCGCAGTTTCGGCAGATCTCCGTCGTTGATCTCGGGCAACCGCGACGTTGATTTCACCGCCGGTATTTCGGCGCCGAATGTTTCGTCGATCTTGGGCAATTTCGGATCGGGCGCAGGCCGGTCGAATGCGGGGTCGGGATCCGCCGGAATTTTGAGATCGGAGGTCGTCCCGGCGTCATTCGCCGTGGGCGTCAGGTTCAAAGCCTCCTCGATGGCCGAAAGCGCCGCCGCAGTCGGATCGAGAGGTTTGGGTTGGGTCGCCATGATTACGCCTCGCGCTACGCCTCAAACTACACTAGCGACGAAAACCTACCTGACCCACAGTGGCCATGGGTCAGGAACTTCCCATCGTTAACCAAACGTTAATGTACAGCGAACAGCCCGGGATTGAAACTGGGCCGCCTCCACCAATGCAAAACGTCGTTAACGGGTAATTTAGCTTATTTTTGAAACCTTTGTTTACCCTGCGCATCGATGAGTTGTGGATAAGGGTGCCGGTTCATCTGCCGTTTGGACTGCATCCTGCAAAATCGATACTGGCGCGCAACCTAAGTTCCGCGCGCCGAACGGAGATTTCCATGTCCACGCAGGCCGTGCGTCAATTTGGTTCGCGCCAGTCCTTCCAGCTCCCGGCCTCGCCGGCGGCGGACCGGCCCATCGACCTTGTTCATTTGTCCCGCCAGACCCTGGGAGACCGGGAGTTGGAAATAGAACTGCTCTCGCTGTTCGAGCGGCAGGCCGCTCAGGTGATGGAGCGCCTTCTACAGCCTAACGGCAACGGCGAGCGCCGCTGGCGGCACGATCTGGCCCATACGCTTAAAGGTTCGGCGCGGGCGATCGGAGCCGGGCGCGTGGCGGCCTGCGCACAGGTTTTCGAGGAAGCCTTGTTCTCCGCCGCGACCGATGCCGAGATTGCCGCCATTCTGGCCGAGCTTGGGCAGGCGGTAGAGGAGTCTCGGGTTGCGGCGCTGGATTTCCTGTCGGAAGGCTAGGAAGAGCCACCTTCCGGGCAGATTCTGCAAGCAGCCGCAAAATGCGACGCTGCAGCCTCTCGCCAAAGCTGCGCTTATTGGATAAGGGAGTGCGCGACAATATCCGCCTCCCAAACCACCCGAGAGCAGTTCCCGATGGCGAAGATCACTTTTATCGATAATGAAGGCGCGAGCCGGACCGTTGACGCCGAGGACGGCGCGACCGTGATGGAAACCGCTCTGCGCAACGACGTTCCGGGCATCGAGGCTGAATGCGGCGGCGCCTGCGCCTGCGCGACCTGCCATGTCTATGTAGAAGAGTCCTGGTTCGCCAAACTGCCCAAGGCCGAGCAGATGGAAGAAGACATGCTGGATTTCGCCAGTGATGTCCGCCCGACCTCGCGCCTCTCGTGCCAGATTCGCGTCAGCGCCGCTACCGACGGTCTGGTTGTCACGACCCCGGAAACGCAGGGCTGATCGGTTATTTACATTTTAGATTTGGAATTAAATTTGTTTCCAAGTTTAATGTGTTGAATTAAGCAGGCGGTGGTCGCGCGCAGGCGCGGCTCCGTTCGACTATCGCAGGACCAGACAAATGACAGAGATCATCAAGACCGATGCGCTGATCGTGGGCGCAGGCCCCGTTGGGCTTTTCGCGGTGTTCGAACTGGGCCTGCTGGATATCAAATGTCATTTGCTGGACATTCTGCCCAAGCCCGGCGGCCAGTGCGCCGAGCTTTATCCGGAAAAGCCGATCTACGATATTCCGGGCTTCCCGATGGTCACCGGGCAGGAACTCGTCGACAATCTGATGAAGCAGATCGAGCCGTTCAGCCCGACCTTTCATTATGGCGAGATGGTCGAGCAACTTGAGCCGCTGGGCACGACGGCTGCACCGCTGTTCCGCGTCTCCACGGATGGCGGCAAGGTGTTCGAGGCCAAGGTTGTTCTGATCGCCGCCGGCGGCGGGTCGTTCCAGCCCAAGCGTCCGCCGATTGCGGGCATCGAGAATTACGAAGGCACGTCGGTTTTCTATGCCGTCCGCAAGATGGAAACCATGCGGGGCAAGCGCATTCTGATCGTCGGCGGCGGCGATTCCGCTCTCGACTGGACACTGAATCTGCATCCTCTGGCCGAGCGCATCACTCTCATGCATCGCCGCGACGATTTCCGGGCTGCGCCGCATTCGGTCAACGCCATGCGCGAACTGGTGGCGGCAGGCAAGATGGATCTGGTAATCGGCCAGATGTCGGCGCTGAAGGGCGAGAATGGACAGCTGTCGTCGGTCGCCATCAAGGGCAATGACGGCAAGGTCTTTGATCTCGATTGCGACGTGGTGATGCCGTTCTTCGGCCTGACCATGAAGCTCGGCCCGATTGCCGAATGGGGCCTGAACCTGCACGAAAATCTGGTTCCGGTTGATACGGAAAAATTCGAGACCAATGTGCCGGGCGTGTTCGCGGTCGGCGACATCAACACCTATCCGGGCAAGCTGAAGCTCATTCTGTCAGGCTTCCACGAAGTCGCTCTCGCGGCCCAGAAGGCGCATCGCTACATTTATCCCGAGAAGAAGCTGATGTTCCAGTACACGACGTCGTCGTCGAGCCTGCAGAAGAAGCTGGGCGTCAACTAAGGGGTTCAGCGCCCGCGCCCGCCCCGGAACCAGCCGCCACGGTAGCCGTGGCGGTGGCGACCGAAGATCCATGAAAAAAGCCAGCCGAAGAAATTCATTTGAGCCTCCAGGTCAATCCTTAACATTCGTATGTTCTAATATTAATTGATCTGCCGCAACTTCGGTTGAGGCGACGGCGTCCTGCGATGGCGCGCGGCGATTTCCGACTGTGTAGTTCCTTCAGATTTCGCGGATAACGTCCTGAAATACGCTGCGCAGGACTGTATGTCTGCCGCTTTTCATGGGCGTTTCCATGCTGGAATTCTTGTTGTCGATCTTTGAAGCCGCCTTCCCGGTTTATCTCTTAGTGGTCGGCGTAGTGATGACTCTGGGCGGCCTTGCGATGGTGCGGCGACGACTTGTGACGCTGCTGTTTGGCGTTCGGGTCAGAGGTCAAATCATTCGCTGGGAGCGCCAGCGTGACTCCGACAATCCGCAAACCTTTTTCTATTTTCCACATATCGGCTATCGGGATCTGGATGGCGTTGCGCATGAGATGCGGATTGACGCCGGGAGCTCGCGGGAAAAATACCCAATCGGACATCCTTATGACGTTCGATATAACCGGACAAATCCGGCCCGCGCCTATGCGGCGAACCCATTCACGATGTTGTTGGGGCCAGTGCTGGTGTTCGCCATGGGGCTCTTCTGCTTCTGGATCGTGTTGTTCGAAATGCGGTGACTTGGCGGGACGGCGTTTTTGGACCGAACGCTGGATTTTCGCTCAAAGCCAGAAGTTTTCATTCAATTAAGCGGGAACTGTCGACCGGATTCTCTCTATCTTAATGCGATTATGACAATTTGACCTCGTCAGACTGTTTTTAGAGGTCGCTCATAATGAACCGTTTCGTTCTTTCTTTCGGGATTGCTGCCTGTATCTCTGCCCCGGCTATGGCTGGCGACGTTCTGAGCGCGAGCGAGAAGGCTGGCCTTCAGGCCGCCATGGTCCAGCATATCGACAGGACGCTGGTGAAGGGCGCCTATCTGCATGTCGACTTCAAGGATGGCGTCGTCAAGCAACTTGCGCCTGCCAAGGCGCATCCGATGATCATGAGTATGGGGGACAATTTCGTCCTCTGCACCGAATTCCGCGCGCCAGGCGGCGCCGATGTGAACATGGATTTCTATGTGGCGCGCCGCGACAAGGGCTTCGTGGTGTTTCACACCGAAGTCGACAATCGCAAGCCACTCGAAGCTCTCATCAATTCAGGCAAGGTGAAGCCGGTTTCCTGATCAGCGCAGGACATGCCCGTGTTCGGGTAAGTCGCGATGTTGAGCGGATCAGCCGGAAAGCTGTTTCTCAAGTTTCTTGCCTATATGGCGCCGGTCTTCCTGATCCTGACCGTTTTCGGTTTGCAGGGCGTGACCCGTTTTGCCCTGCGGAACGAGAGCGAGCTTCTGGCTGTGCAGGTCGGCAATCATGCCGGTCGGGTCGCAGGCTCGCTGGAACGGCTGGATCCGGAACATCTGAAGGAGTTCGGCTTTGAGATCCTGGGAGGACTGCTGGCCCAGCCGGCTGTCGCCTGCGCCGAATTTCGGCTAAAGCCGGATGGCGCTCCTGCGCTTGTTGCGCCCCGTCTTGTGGGTTGCGCCGGTCAGCCGGTCGATCTGCAGAGGCTCGACATTCCTGGTAGCGACCCGGGCGCGAGTCTTGTGGTGTATTTCTCCGACAAGTCGGTTCAGGACGTTCGCCGCAACTACACGCTCTACGGAATGCTTGTGGCGATGATCGGCTTGTTGAGCGCTGTCGTGGCTGGCGGCATCGGGTTTCGCCAAACGATCGGAATTCCGCTCGGAAGCCTTCGTGAGGCGATCAGGATGCGCGCGCTGACGGGTTCATCGCCGCACGTTCCAAACAAGCGCCGCGACGAGCTTGGCGACGTGATCAACGCCTACAATGCCTTGCAGACGGCCTCCGACGAAGCGGCGCGCCGGCTCGAAATCGAAACGGAATTGCGGGCGCGACAGGAACTCAAGTCCGAGCAGAGCCAGATACTGGAAGAAGCTATCGGGCGTTTCCGGACGGCTATCGTATCCATCGTGCAGGGCCTCTCGGCCTGCGTGGACAAGGTTGCGGTCGCGTCGGCAAAGCTTGATACGGATGCGGCCAGTCTGGTTGTAAACGTCCGGACGGTTGAGAAGGAAGGTCAACACAATGCCGGCACAGCCGCGCAGGTGGATGACGCCTCACAGCATCTTTCGTCAAAATCGCGCTCCATCGTCCAGCAGGCGCAGCGACTTCTGGAAGCTGGCGGTGCTGTCCACGAAGTCGGCACAGTGGTGAGTTCGCGCGTATCGGAGCTTGCAGCAGCGACTGCGCGCATCAACGAAATGTCGGGCCTCATCTCGCGCATTACAACGCAAACCAATCTGCTGGCGCTGAACGCGACTATTGAGGCGGCGCGCGCCGGCACTGCCGGGAGGGGCTTCGCGGTGGTGGCCGCAGAGGTCAAGAATCTCGGGGTGACGACCGCCGGAGCTGCGGCGGAGATTTCCAAGTTCGTGCAGGAGATCGAAGCCGGCATCCGGGCCAGCATCGCGGCTGCCGACCAGTTGAGCAATGTCAGCGCCTCCATCGGTGAAGCCTCCAGCAATATCGTCCACGTGTTGAACGAGCAGGATCTGTCGATCCAGAAAATCGGCCATGCGGCGGTGGACTCAACCACATCGGCCCATCGGGTCGCCCAAAGCCTGAAACAGATGATCCATGTGGTCAGCCATACCGAGGCGACCGCTTCGGACGTGGGCGTTGCGGCGCAGGACATTGAGGCCGTCAGCGCGGCCCTGAAGGGCGCTATCGATGCATTTCTGGCCGAAATCGCCGCCTGATCCTCTCGCCAGCTGCCTTGCGCTCAACTCCCTTGCATGAATGCGCCGCCGGACTATGGTGCGCGCACTTTCATTGAGGGAAACGAGTTGACCGGCGCTGGAACAGACAAGACGCGGCCGACAATCGCAGGCGGCCCCGCCATTATTCTGGTGCGCCCACAACTGGCGGTGAACATCGGCATGTGCGCCCGCGCCATGGCGAATTTCGGCCTCACGGATCTGCGTCTGGTCAATCCGCGTGAAGGCTGGCCGCGCACAGGGGCGCTCCGCAAGGGGGCTTATGCGGCGGCGGCGGGGGCCGTGCATCTGCTCGAAGGCGCGAAGCTCTACGACAGCATCGAGGAGGCCGTGGCCGACCTCAACTACCTCTGGGCCACGACGGCGCGCGAGCGCGGTCAGGGCAAACGGGTCGAGCCGCCGGGCGTCGCCATGGCGGAGAGTTTTGCGCATTTCGGGGCCGGGCAGAAGCACGGCGTACTGTTCGGGCCGGAACGCACCGGACTCGATAACGACGAGGTGGCGCTGGCCGACGGCATCATCACGTTCCCGGTCAATCCAGCCTATGCGTCGCTCAATCTCGCGCAGGCCGTGCTGTTGACCGGCTACGAATGGTTCCGGGCCTCGCAGGGCGAGGCGCTGCCGTTCGCGGCTCCCGCGCGGTCCTTTCCGGCGCAACGCGAGATGACGATTGCGTTCTTCGAATTTCTGGAAGGGCATCTGGAAAAGGCAGGCTTTTTCCGCCCTGTCGGCAAGCGCCCGGTGATGCAGCGCAATCTGCGCAACATGTTCCACCGCATGCAACTGACCCAGCAGGATGTGCGCACGCTGTGGGGCGCCATCGTGCGTCTGGTCGAAGGTCCGCGCAAAGACGTGCAGACCCGCAAGCGCATTCGCCAGCCAAAAAAGGCTGCGGCCGATGTAGCGGAAGGCGTCGAGGCTGCGCCGACCAAAGTCGTCAAAACCTGGAGACTTAAAAAACCGCAGCCTCCAGGCGATATTCCGGAATGAGTTTAAATGCGGCGCATTGCCTCAGCGGCGAGCGCTGACCGCACAAACCGAAGTCGCAGCAAAAAGTTCCAGCAAAACGGGCCTTCGGCAGTCACGTATTTGTTACGCCCTGCGTCTGCGGCGAGTTGCGTTCTGCATAATTTCGCCATTTCGGCGCTGTCAGATGCGTCTATACTGACAATAGATTCACAGGCGCGAAATCCCATGACGAGATCGATTTCCCGGCGCGCACTGATCGGCGGGGCCTCTGCGGCTCTCGCCTTGCCGTATGCCTTGCGGGCGCAAACGGCGGCGTTCGATTTCGATGTGGCGATTGTCGGAGCCGGTTCTGCAGGCATTGCGGCGGCCCGCGAATTGCAGAAAATCGGCAGGACTTTCGTGATCCTTGAATCGCGGGATCGTGTCGGTGGCCGCACGTTTACGGATACGAGTCTCGGCGCTCCATTCGATGCAGGCGCCTATTACATTCATTGGGCGGAGCGAAATCCGTGGCGCGAGATCGCCGAGGATTTGCGTGTGCCGGTGATCGACAGTTCGACGCTGAACACCGGTTCGCGATTCTTCGACAATGGTGCCGCGACAGAACGTGGCGGCAGGCGCGGAGGATTCCAGAACGTCATGCGCCTGTTCGATACGGACGAAGGCGATGTGCCGGACGTGTCGTTTGTCGAGCGTATTGCGGGTCTGGGCGACGGCGCCGGCGGCGCATCCGCGATTGCCCGGATGGCGCTGGGCGAGGAGCCGGAAAACGTTTCGGCGCTCGATTATGCGCGGCTCTGGTCGGGCGACGATCTGATCGTGCCGAGCGGCTACGGGGCGCTGGTGACGCGCTATGCGGACGGCCTTGATGTGAAACTCTCCACCCCCGTCACGGCCATCGACACCAGTGGCGCAGGCGTTTTGCTCGACACGCCCAAGGGGCGCATACGGGCGCGTGCGGCGATTGTCACCATTCCGGTGGGTGTGCTCAAGGCTGGTGGCGTTCGGTTCACTCCGGCGCTGCCCGAAGCCACACAGGCGGGCCTCGACGGGCTCGGCATGGGGGCGTTGACGAAGATCGGCCTCAAGTTCGACGGCAATCGCTTCGGCCTCAAGCCGGGCACGGATTTGTGGGAGCGGCTGGGGCCGCGCGCGTCGATCAATTTCGAATGCTGGGGCTTCGACCGCGACATTGTCATCGCCTATTTCGGCGGCGATCATGCGCGCGATATCGTCGGTCACGGCGAGCGCGATGCGATTGCGCTCGTGTTCGAGGAGTTCGTGAAGCTGGTCGGGGAGGACGCCCGCAAATCATTTCAGCGTGGCGTCATGCACGGCTGGAGCGCCGATCCGCATTCGCTCGGTTGCTATTCCCATGCGCTTCCGGGCCATGCGGATGCGCGCGCAAAACTCGCACAGCCCGTGGCGGAGCGCCTGTTCTTTGCCGGCGAGGCGACCGGCGGCGAAGGTTTCGGCGGCGCGATGACTGCCGGCGGCGCAGCGCTCGCCGGCCGTGAGGCCGCGCGGGCTGCGGCGCGCACCTGATCGTTTGGCAAGTCGTCACGCATCCATTGCGCGACTCTGCGCCTTCCTCCACGATTGCCGGATCATCGGGGGAAGCTGAATGACGATTGTTCTCGTGCATGGAGCCTGGAGCGGCGGCTGGTCGTGGCGGGATGCTGCGCGGCATTTGCGGCACAAGGGTTACGAGATCTATGCGCCGACCCTCACGGGCCTTTCCGAACGCGCCCATGTGCGACCGCAAAACGTCAACCTGACTAGCCATGTCGAAGATGTGGCGGGGTTGTTGCGCTACGAAGACCTCAACGATGTTCTGCTGGTCGGACATTCCTACGGCGGCATGGTCATCACCGGAGCCGCCGACCGCGAGCGGGAGCGGCTGGCGGGAATGGTTTATGTCGACGCCTTTCTGCCCGAGAGTGGGCAGGCGCTATGGGACATCGTGACGCCGGATTCGAAAGCCGTGCAGCAGAAGATGGCGGACGAATTCGATGGCGGTCTTTCGGTGCCGCGCCCGCCCCATGCGCCGCCGCCGAAGGCCATCGCCCGCAACTGGCCGCCAGCGTTTTCGCCGCAGCCCGTGGGCACAACCGCAGAACCCTATGTGTCCGTGCGCGGCGCCTCCACGATGGATGCGGACAGGTGGCCGCCCCGGCATTATGCGCTTTGCACAGCCTACAAGGGCAGCATCTTCCATTCGCTCGCCGCGACGGTTCAGGGCCAGCCCGGCTGGTCGTATAGCGAGTTCGACGCGCAGCACGATGTGGTGCGCACCCATCCGGCGCTGGTTGCGGAGAGGATCGCCGGGATCGCCGAACGTCTGGGCATCCGGAAACCCTATGCTATGACGCCCTGATGGCGAAGCCGACGATTCTCGTTTTCGATTCCGGGCTGGGTGGGCTGACGGTCCATGCCGAGATCGTCGCCCTGCGCCCGCGCGCCAACTACATCTATCTGGCCGACGACGCCGTGTTTCCCTACGGGGCGCTTGATGCCGATGTGCTGATTGCGCGCGTCTGCAGGTTGCTGGATGCGTGGATCGCGCGTTGCTCACCGGACATTGTGGTGATCGCCTGCAACACGGCTTCCACGCTCGTTCTGCCGCATCTGCGCGCCGCATGGCCGGAATTGCCGTTCGTCGGCACGGTGCCGGCCGTTAAGCCTGCGGCCATTCATTCGGTCTCGAAACTGATTTCGGTTCTGGCGACGCCCGCCACTGTGGCGCGGGACTATACGCACGAACTGATCCGCCAATACGCCTCCCATTGCGAGGTGACGCTGGTGGGGGCGTCGCGGCTCGCCAGTCTCGCGGAGGTCGCCATGAAGGGCGAGACTGTTTCCGACGGCGACATCAAGGCCGAGATAGCGCCGTGTTTTGTCGAGAAGGACGGGCGGCGCACCGACCATGTGGTTCTGGCCTGTACGCATTATCCGCTGCTTATTGATGCGTTCCGGCGGATCGAGCCCTGGCCGGTGACATGGGTCGATCCCGCCCATGCGATTGCGCGGAGGGTCGATCATGTGCTGGCGGAGGCTGGTTTCACATCCGAGCCGCATGACGGGACTGCCCCAGAAAAGGTGGGCGTCGCGATTTTCACCGCCAACCAGCCGCCCGGCTCTGAGCTGGCCGGCGCGCTGGCGGCTCGCGGACTTGTCTGGCGACCCTTGCCGGAGGATTCCTGAAACCTCCGGGTTTCGCCGGCCGGGATGGTCGGCTAGAGTTTTCGCGAATCCAAGAGCACCGAATGGCTATTCCAGATCCCGACCGTCCGAACGACCACACCGATTATGACCAGCGGCGGCGCGTGAACATCGCTGTTGCGGTGGGGTTGGCAGCCTTGCTGGCGCTTCTTGTCTGGTCGGTGCAGGCGATTGAGGAAAACGAGCGGCTGCAACGCTGCATTTCCGCCGGACGGCGTGACTGTGTACCGCTCAAGATTCCACCGCGCGAAGGCCCGCTGGAAGTCGCCCCGCGCCGTTGACCTGAGAGGCGTGGCGCGCCAGACTCCCGGCAAGGAGCGGCTTTGGCCGAACTCCATGTCTGGGAGGGACTATGAATTTTCGATCCGGTTTGCCGATGGCTGCAGGTCTGTTCTGCGTGCTGTCGACTTCGTTCGCGCAGGCTGCAGATGCGGCGTTGATCGAGGCGGCGAAGAAGGACGGCAGCGTCACCTGGTACACGACGCAGATCGTCAACCAGATTGCTGCTCCCATCGCGGACGCCTTCGAGAAGAAGTACGGCGTGAAGGTGAACTATGTGCGCGCCGACAATAACGAAGTCATCCTGCGGCTGAATTCGGAGGCCAAGGCCGGCAAGGTGCAGGGCGACGTGTTCGACGGGACAGTCGCGACCTCGCTGATCCGGGACGGACTTGTGCTTCAATGGCAGCCGGATTCGGTGAAGGCCATGCCGAAGGACTATCAGGATCCGCAGGGTTACTGGGTCGCCACAAATCTCTATGTGCATACGCCCGGAATCAATACAGCGCTGGTGCCGAAAGGGCAGGAGCCCAAGACGCATCAGGATTTTCTTGATCCGAAATGGAAGGGAAAGATGGTGTGGGCGGCGCGTCAGGCGTCTTCAGCAGCACCCGGTTTTATCGGTTCCGTGTTTGCCGATATGGGCGAGGAAAAGGGCAAGGCGTTTCTACGCGAACTCGCCAAGCAAAATGTAGCGGCGCTCGGCGTGTCGGCCCGTCAGGTGCTCGATCAGGTGATTGCGGGCGAATATTCGATCGCGCTGAACATCTTCAACAACCACGCGACCATCAGCGCCGAACAGGGTGCGCCCTCAGCATGGCTGCCGATCAATCCGGGGCTGGCGGTGTTCTCGATTGCGGCGATCACCAAGAACGGTCCGCATCAGAACGCAGCGAAACTGCTGCTCGATTATCTGGTGTCCGAAGAAGGCCAGAAGATTTACAGCGCCGCAAACTACATTTCGGTTCACCCGAACGTGCCGCCGAAAGATCCGTCTCTGCGTCCCGACGGCGCAAAATTCAAGGCGATATTCGTGCAGCCCGACGAAGTCGAGGCAAAGGTCGCCGAATGGTGGAAGGTCTATCAGGAGATCTTTCGCTGATTTGAGGACTGTGCGCCCTCGCACATCGGGCATGCCAAGAAGGATGCAGAAAGAATGCGCATTCTTATGGAGAGAGCCATGCTGCATTCGATCAAAATCACCGCAATGGCTGCGCTGGGCCTGCTTGGCGCGATTAGTGTCGCTGCGGCGGAGCCAGCCAGGATCGACGATCTGTCGGGGCGAATTTTCGGCGCTCAATCGAGCGCGAGAAAGCAGAGCGCCTGTTTCGTGCGGACCTACGATTCCGCGCATCTGGCGGCGCATCCCAAGCAGAAGGTGCGGCAGATGATGCTCCTCGTCGGTCGTGAGGCTGACGAGGATACAGATGCGGCGGAAGGCAGTTCGCATTTTTCGTTCAGTGTCGGCTTCCGCATGCGCGGTGAGTCCGGGCGTCTCGAAAGCTCGGGTTCGTGCAGTCGCGCCAAAGCGGCTGAGACCGGCGAGAACATGGCGCGCATCAATTGTGGCGTCGATTGCGACGGCGGCGGGTTGGCGTTGCAAATCAGCGATGACAACAAGTCGCTTCGCGTCGAGATGGATGAAATCCGCGTCGAAGTCGCCGGCGCCAAGCCGAAAGATGACGATGAGCCGGATGGCCATCGCCTCAGCGGCGGCGCGGACGATCGTGTGTTTCGGCTGGATCGTGCTAATCTGCGCGAGTGCCTGCCGCTGGTGACCGACAAGGCCGAGATTGCCGCCATCAAGCGCGGCAAATGACGGGGAGAACGCAATGGATCGGCGCAATATTTTTCGCGGCCTGTTTGCGGCTGCAGCAGGCGTCACGGCAGTTTCTGCCGCGAAGGCCGCCACGTCGGGCAATCCGGACGCGGCGCGCGTCGCCTATCATGTCGACGAATTCGAGCGCGTCGGCTTTGCGCTCGGCAATATCGGCAATCACTATGAGGGCATGGGTGGTCCAGCCCATGTGCGCATCGACCTTGTGATACTGGGGCCTGCGATGAAGGCCGTTGTGGCGGCCTCTGCAGACGAGAAACTGGCCAAACGACTGGCCGGCATGCAGCAGAACGGTCTCGAATTATGGGCCTGCGTGAATACGCTGCGCGGCATGAAGCTGACGATCGACGACCTGCTGCCGGGCTTCAAGCTTGCCGACAAGGGTGGCGTAGTGAAGCTGGCCGAGTTGCAATCGCAGGGCTGGTGCTATCTGCGGCCCTGAGACGTTCTAGCCGCCAGCCTGTTTCAGCAGTGCTTCGAGTTTGGCGCGCTCGACAGGCGGCGCAAGCGCGGCTGCTTCTTTCGCAGCCGGCATGTTCGAGAGGTCGTCTCCGACCACAATCAGGCCCGACATGCCGAAACTGTGGATGTGCACGAAACATTCGTAGCCGTAGATTCCGGGTGTCGCGAACGTCACCGTCAAATCCTTGCTGCGTTCGCTCTTGAACGGCTGCGCGCCCGCGGGGATCATGCCGCGCACTGTGCCGACCGTATGATTGGCGTCGACTGCCTTGAAGGTCACCTTGTCGCCGGGCGCTATCTTCAAGAATGTAGGCTCGAACACAAACGCGCCCGAGGTGCCGCGATTCAGCGCTTTCACTTCAAAGTCGGCGGCGCAGGCTTGCGCGCAACCCGCCAACAAAAGAGCCCCCAGGCACGTTGCACGAACGAAATTCGTCATGACTTTTCTCCCGTGCGGTTCAGCGCTTGTTCTTTGCGACTTCGGCAAGCTCGGCGCGCGTATAAATGAAATCCATGTTGAGGCCGTTGAGCGTTCCGTGACATTCGAAACAGCCGGTCGTGGGGTTCTGGCTTTTCACGCCCTGCGGATTGAAAGAAGCATATTCCCATTCGCCGTTGCGTAGCGTCTCGGGATATTCCGTCCCCCAGCCTTTGCGCTTTTCCATCACGTTGACGGCGCGCAGCTGGTCTTTCACCATGCGGCCTGCAGGGTCGAAAATCGGCTGGTTGGCGGCGTCCAGTTTTGCGCTGAAGACCGCCATGGCGACGATGGCGCCGCTGGCCAGATCGGCCTCAGCCTTGCCGCTCTCGAGCGCGACGGCGTTGACGTAAACGTCCGCGATGGCGTTGCCGCCCAGATGGCTGTCGCGCGTCGCAATCTTGGTGAATTTGGACAGATAGTCAGCGGGGTTGTCGACCTTTTCGGGGCCGGCGGTCGCCGCACAGGTGAAGACCAGCAGTCCGAAAGCCGCCCGCAATCCCTTGCCCAGCATGTCATCCTCCCGTGGTACGCCCGCGTTCAGGGTCGCCTGTGGCGGCCCAGTTTTTCTCGCGGGCTTTCTTTGACGATAACAGAGCGGCAGCGGATAAGAAGATCCGCACGGAAATGTTATTGTGTGGCCTGGGGGCCCTGCCGGTCAGCCATCGCGCCCGGCCGTTGACATCCGGGCCGCCTCCGTCTATCCACCATCCGTCTTGCGCGTCCTTCCGGGCGCGCTTGTCATTTCCGGCGGCTTGCCGCCGGTGCGCACCCGTGACGGCTCCCTGAGGGTGAGTTGTCTGTCGGTCCGGACATCCGGACAGAGGAGGGCGCGTTCCACCGCCCGGAGCGATGCTCCATTTTGCCGGCGGGGGGATCGCGGTTTGCGACGCGCGCGAGCGTGATCGTTTCGCTGTCCCGTCTCCGGCGTCGAGATCAGAGGACCGCGATGACCAAGCGCGCAGAGTCGAAGTATAAAATTGACCGTCGTATGGGCCAGAACATCTGGGGCCGCCCGAAGAGCCCGGTGAACCGCCGCGAATACGGCCCCGGCCAGCACGGCCAGCGGCGCAAGGGCAAGATGTCCGACTTCGGCACCCAGCTGAAGGCGAAGCAGAAGCTCAAGGGTTATTACGGCAACATCTCCGAGAAGCAGTTCCGCAAGTATTACGCCGAAGCCATCCGGATGAAGGGCGACTCGGGCGACAATCTGGTGGGTCTGCTCGAGCGTCGTCTCGACGCGGTCGTGTACCGCTCCAAGTTCGTCGCGACCGTTTTCGCGGCCCGTCAGTTCGTCAACCACGGTCACGTCAAGGTCAACGGCCGCAAGGTCAACATCGCCTCCTATCAGGTGAAGGTCGGCGACGTGATCGAGGTGAAGGAAACCTCGAAGCAGCTGACCTTCGTGCTTGAAGCCGCCCAGTTGGCCGAACGCGACGTGCCGGACTATTACGAAGTCGACGGCAACAAGATGGTCGCCAAGATGACCCGCATACCGCTGCCAAGCGACGTTCCCTATCCGGTCGTGATGGAACCGAACCTCGTCATCGAATTCTATTCGCGTTAATCGCTGCCGTTCTTGGGCAGACAGAAATCGGGGCGGCTGCAGACATGCAGCCGCCCCTTTTGTTTGCTGCCGACAATCGTCCGGCGCGGTTGTTTACAACTGGACAATGATGCCCGCCTGCCGCATCATTGCTCATTATTCGGGCATTCGGTTGGGCCGCTGGCTTTTGGCTTTCATGCAATCACGGGTTTTGCAAATGTTGAAGCGTCTGCTTGTGGCAGGCGTATTCTTGCTCGCGTTTGTGGTCGCCAATTCCGCGATGGCGCATAACGGGCGCGTCCATCATCATGCGGACGCGACGATGCAGGCCGCTCACGATTTCGTACAGCTGGAAAACCAGATCAGGTCGGATCTGGCCTCTGGCGACGTATCGACGGGCGTCACCGCAAGGGTCATTCAGCCTGCGACTTTCGCCGTATCCATGCAGCAACCCGGCCTAACCGGCGATAATTGCCCGTGCGCCCAGTCCTGTTGTTCGGGGCCTTCAGGCTGTTGCGGAAGCGCCTGTGTTGCAGTCCCGACGTCCTGGCTGAATGCTCCGCCGGCGGCGTCTGCAAAAATAGAAGCGGCGCGCGGCGCGTCCATCGACGGCGTTTGGCCTCCGGGAATCAATAGACCACCCATTTCTCGCGGCTGACTTCAGCCGCCGGGGTCGGGCTCCGCAGCGGGCCTGCGCCTCGAATGGGGTTTATCGAATTCGGACATTTTCATGCTTTTGCTCCCTGCCGACTGCAAGGCGGTAGCGACGCGCGCATTTTGCCGTCGCGCCATGGCTTTTCTGCCTGTTTCATCTGGTTGCGCTTCGGCGTCGGCTCATTCGAACGGCGTCCTGAGCGGGCCTGCACACAACACGGAGGCCTACCGTGTTTTTTCCTGAGGCCCTGTCGGACGCCTGTTCGCGGAATTTTATGTGCAGCTTCGGCATTACGGCGCTGGAAGTGTTGGCGCTTGGAATCATAGCGCTGTTGTTCTGGCCTTCCCGAAAGGCTCCGCCGCATTATCAGCTGCAAACGAAAGGTATTCCGGGCGCACCGGGACCTGGCGATGGATTCAAGAGGCGACTCGCGCTCGGCCTGAGCGTTGTGTTCTGGGTCGGCCTTGCGGTCTGGTGGTTCTGGGGGTGATCCGAAACCCGGCAGCGTTCCTAACGCGGCTTTAGTAGCCCCGCATCGATCAATCTGCGATGGAAGCCGGGGATTTCGTCGCGCAGCGGGCAATCGTAATATTTTCCGCCGCAGACGTTCATCAGCCGCAGTCGTTCCGTGTAGGAATCCGGCAGCGGCAGTTGGGCCGACCGAAGAAGCAACGCGCCCAGATAGGCCACGTCGACCGTGTGGCCTTGCGGCAGGGCGGGCGGCGCATAGTTGACGCCATCGACCGCCATATAGGTGACGAGTCCCGGCGAGTCCGGCGGCAGGATGACGTCCTCGGCTTCGGCCTCTTCCGGAAATCCCAGCAACATGCGGGTCGCCATCGGATGGTGGTCGCCGTAGTGGATGATCAGGAATTGTTCTTCGGGGAAGCGGGTCGCCAGCTGTCGCTTCATGTCGTCGTAGTCGACCTTGGCGAGCCAGAGACGGCGCAGAAACTCGTTGAGTTCTGCGCCCGGTCCACCGCCCGGAACGTCTTCTTCGGCGAAGTGTTTGACGTCATAGGGCCAGTGCGTGCCCATGGTTTCGATGAAGGTGAAGATCGGGGCTTTCGACTTTGCGAAATGGCGCTCCATTTCGTTCAGCGCATTGCCGAAATAGAAGCGATCCCGTTCCCAGGCTGTCGGGGCGTTCTGGTCCTTCGCGTCGAAAATCTCCCTGATGCCGATTGAGCTGTAAAACGGCGCCGTTGAGATGAAGGTCTTCAGCATCGGATAGAAAAGCACGTTGCGATAGCCGCAGCGTTCCAGCGCCTGCGGCAGCGTATCGCCGAGTCGATTGACCATGTAGGTCTGCAGGAAGCCTTTCATGCCGCCGAAGGATTGCGCCGACAGGCCGGTCATGATCGAGAATTCGGTGAGCCACGAGCCGCCGCCGTAAGTTTCCACCCGCAAGGGCAAATGCGAACCGCCCGGCGGCGAAAAAAAAGCATCGAGCCGCTTGTCGTACTGAACCTGCGGGAGGCTCGAAGGCTCGAACACCGATTCCTCGTGGATCAGAATGATGTTCGGCGGCTTTGTGGTCGGTGCGCAGGTTGCGTTGGCTATGATGGGCCGACGTTGCGACGGCGGCGTGGCGTCGATCATGCCGCCCCACCAGACGCCGACCGCTTCCGCCCAGGATGAATAGAACGAGTTGATGTAAAGATCGTCCCAGAAGAACTGTGTGTGGCGACGCTCCATCTTGTTTTCAGCAGCGAAAATGCTTCCGCCGATGCAAAGCGCGCAAACAATGCCCGCATAGATGCGCCGGATGCGCGGACGCTCGGCCTTCCATGCGAGCGTGGCGAGAAGGCCGGTCGCCAGCAAGCCCGACATGATTGCGAATGTGAAGGCGCGATGATCCTGCCATGGGGTCTTAAAAACGCCCGGACCGTAGAAGTAGAAATCGTAGGCGTGCAGGACCATCAGCTCGAACGAGCGCTTGTAGGTCGAAACCGCATCGATCATTGCGATCATGCTCGCAACGAGC
This sequence comes from Beijerinckiaceae bacterium, assembly GCA_947478455.1. Classification (GTDB taxonomy): domain Bacteria; phylum Pseudomonadota; class Alphaproteobacteria; order Rhizobiales; family Beijerinckiaceae; genus Terripilifer. Next base: position 39,307 of record CANJWR010000013.1, read on the forward strand.
AGGGTGGAAAACAGGATGCGCCGCGACAGTGTCACGGCCAGCGTCAGCAGCGAAAGCGTAACGGCGATCGTAAAGATCTGGTTGGGCAGATTGCCTTCGTAACGTCGGAAATATTCGCCGACGCCCGACGCGATAACTAGCGAGACCAGCAGAGCCAGCCAGATGTTGAAGCGCGACGCGCGCAGACGCGCCAGCACGCCCGGTGGTGAGCCAGCATTCGCCGGTCGATCCGGCGCGGGGCTGGCCTGCATGTCGATCATCTTATCCCGACGTGTCTGCAAACTAGAGGATGAAGCTGACGGAGCCCAGCGTGCCGAGTTCGTGCGACTTCAGAAACACGCGGCGTTCCTTGATTTTGAAACTGTCGCCATCGAGCTTCAGCAGAAAACGATAGTGCCCGACATATTCGCCGACGCGTTCGTTTCGGCGATAGCGATGGCAGACAAAGTTCGCCCAGACAGTGAGGATGTCGCCATTCTGCTCGACGATGCGCACGTTACCGACGATGCGGCTAAGGCGCGAACGCGGATGTTCCGCATGGCAATTGGGATCGAGCACGCGGATGACGCGCTGACGAATGCGCTCGCGGTCGTCGGCGATGATGAACAGCGTGTTGCGGTGGCTGCTCTCAAGCTCGTCGTTTGGGGGGATATAGTAGCAGGCGTCTTCGGTGAGAAGCTCTTGCCACTCGTTGAGCTTCCAGTTGTCGAGCAGATCGGCTTCGTGAAACAGGAAGTCCTCGACCTGCGCGCGCGTGACCGGGAATGTCTTGGTCTGGATGGTCATTTTGCGGCTCCGGTCATCATGGCGTTCCACTTGCGCCAGAAGATGCGCAGATGGTGCTCGTCGCTGTTGAGCTGTTCCCCTTCGCGGCCCATGCCGCGCGACATTTCCGACCAGCGATCGTCCTGCCAGTTGGCGAGGCCCTGCTGGACCATTTCGAGCGCTTCCACGTCGTCGGGCGTGGCGAAGCCGCCGGGGCCGTAGAAGGTCAGGAAGGCGTCGAGGCGCCGCGCTCGGGCGTTTTCGGTTTCCTCCACCGGGCCGAGCGCCCAGGCTGTGACGTGCATCTTGGCCGGGCCTTCGGGATAGAAGGTGCGGATCGTCACCGAAGATCCGTCATTGATGACGAGGTTGGGGAATATCACCAGATTGCGGTTGGTGTCGGCCACGCGGGTGGCGCGCTCCTCGCCCAGACGGGCCACGAGTTCGGCGCGGATTTCGGCAATCTCGCCTTCGGCCTCGGGGCCGTAGAGCGGAATCCATTTGGCCACAGGGCGGCCGCGGAAGTTCACGTTATCGGTGGTGAAATGGCCATTGCCGAGTTCGATGGCCCAGCCGCGCGTCGGCAGCACCTGATCCTTGGCTTTCGGGGGCTCCACCTTGACGCCAGAATTGGCCATGAAGTTCAGCCAGGTCGAATGGGTCGAGGGCAGGTGGTAATCGTCGACGCTGTTCTCGACCATCAGTTTCCAGTTGGCAGAAACGTCATATTCCTGCGTTCCGGGCAGAACTTCCATTTTGCCCGAAGGAGACTGGTCGATGATGAGGTCGATATAGTCAGTCGCCTTGCCGAGATAGTCCTTCAGTGCGGGCGCGTCGGGGTTGAGGGTCATGAACCAGAAGTCGCGGTATTCCTCGAACTTCGCCGGGCCTTTCAGCCCAAGCGATTTCTGGTCGAAGGCTGGCGTATAGGCCTCGTCGCCCGGCACGCGCTGCAGGGTTCCGTCGTTGCCGTAAATCCAGCCGTGATAGACGCAGTTGAAACGGCGGACATTGCCGCTGCGGTCGTTGCACACGATGGCACCGCGATGGCGACAGGTGTTGAAGTGGCAGCGCACCTGCCCGGTCTGGTCACGCACGAAGATGATCGGGCGGCCGGCGACGCGGCGGGTCTGGAAATCGCCGTTCTTTTTCAGTTCGGAACCATGGCCGACGTAGATCCAGCATTTGGCGAAGACGTTTCGAACTTCGTCGCGCAGGACTTCTTCGGAAACGAGCGCCTCGCGATCGAGCAGGAAAACGCCCTTCTCGGTGTCGTCGACCACGAATGAACGCGCTTCGGGCATTCTGAACCTCATAAATAGCGTGCTCGGCTTGCGGGTCCCGCTCTTGTTCTCTAAACGAGGCAAGCCGATTTCGGGCCGGAAAATAGCCGCTGGAGATGCTTGTGTCATCCGACAACCGGGTTTTTGTTTGTTCTGTTTCCGAACTTGCTCCGGGATCGATGAAGCTCGTCGAGCGCGAGGAGGGCAACCTCACGGTCTATAACGTGGACGGAGCCTTTTTCGTCACGGAAGATCGCTGCAGCCACGGCCTCGCCAGCCTCTCGCAGGGCGAGATCATCGGCGACGAGATCGAGTGTCCGATGCACTTCGGCAGTTTCCGCATCGCCACCGGCGAGCCTGTGGCGGCGCCATGCAGCGTGGCGATCCGGACCTACAAGGTGGCGATGGACGGCGATCAGGTTTTTGCGCTGGTCTAAATCTTCGCCAGAAACCCGCCGAAGCTCATCAGGCCTTCGGGCCAGGGGCCGTGGCCTGACTCGGCGTTGATGTGCCCGGCTTCGCCTGCATCGACAATCACGGATCCCCACGCCCAGGCGAGGTCTTCGGTCTGCCGGTACTCGGCAAAGGGATCGTTGCGGCTGGCGACGAGCAGGGACGGAAACGACAGCGGCGCCGTCGGGATGGGCAGGAAGGCCCGGTCGATATCGGCAATCTCTCCCAGCCGGTCGGCCGAGGGCGGCGTGACCAGAAAGGCGCCGCGCACCTTGCCGGGCTCCAACAGCGGAACCGCATGCGCCACCGCATGGACGCCGAGCGAATGGCCGACAATCAGCACCGGCCGGGTGGCCTCGCGCACCGCAGCAGCGATGTTTTCAATCCATTGGGCCAGCACCGGACGGTCCCAGTCGGCCTGTTCGATACGGCGCGCGGTGGAGAGCTTGCTCTCCCAGCGGCTCTGCCAATGGTCGGGGCCGGACCCGTTGAGGCCCGGCACGATGAGGATGTCTGCTTCGGAGGTGCGCATGGACTGAAAATAGTCAGCGCCCCCCAATGTTGCAATGCGGTACGACTATTCCACGTCGGGGCGCTTGTACTCGACGTTCGGGCCGCCCTTCTGGGATTTCAGATAGCCTTCCACGTCGCCCAGCGGGTCCATGGCGCGGCGCAGGCGCTGTCCGACGAGCTGGTCGACCTGAATGGCCTGACCGATGCCGAGGTCGCGGCCAAGCTGCACGGTGATCTTGTGGTGCTCCAGCGGTGCCAGATGGCGCGAACCAATCTCCTTGGCGATGCCGATGGTGAAGCTCTCAAGCTCCGCAGCCGGAACCGCCTGAGAAATCACGCCGAGCTGATCGGCTTCCTTGCCGGTGAAGTTTTTGCCGACGAGCGCGATATGGGCGAGCTTCTTCACCGGAACGCCGCCGTGCAGTAGCGTCGAGGTGACAAGCTGACCGAACGAGCCGCGCAGGATTTCCGGCATGCCGAGCAAGGCGTCGTCGGCTGCATAGACGAGGTCGTGGCAATTCATGATGCCGAGCGCTCCGCCGAGGCAATAGCCGTGCACCTGCGCGATCATGATGCGCGGAAAATTGCGTATGGCGTCGGCGAGCTGGATGGTCGGGGTCGGGCGATCCCAGTCGAGCAGGCCGCCGTTGGAAACGTCGCGCAGGAACGTGAGGTCGAGCCCGGAGGAAAACACCTTGCCGGCGCCGCGGGTGATGCAGCACTTGAGCGACTTGTCGGCCCGGATGATGGCGAGCGACTCGAAAAAGGCCGCGCACATTTCGGCGTTCCAGCAATTGCGCTTGTCGGGCCGGTTGAGGGTGATGCGGGCGACGCCTGCGTCTTCGAGCTTTTCGAGAATGAGTTCCGGCCATTCCCGGATGATCGTCCACACGTCGGCCATCAAAGTTCCTCCCAAAATTGGCGATTGTGATGGCCCTTGATGGGGCTTGAACAGGGCGCTCGTCAATGGGCCGAAACCGCGCGGCATGGCGCCCGGAGGCGGACGAGGCTGGCGCAAGCTCGCGGGCGCAGTTTTGCCGCGTAGCCGATTCCACCGGGAGAATTCATGTCACAGGAAATTCTGATTGCGTTGCAGAACGTGCACGACCGCATGAGGGAGCGGATGCAGCGTCACCCCGAATATTGCGCCATGCTGGCGCTGGAAAAATCCATCGCGTCGATCTCCGAAATCCTGTCGCCGCTTGAGCCCCTGATGGAACCGGAAACGGATCAGGAAATCGAAACCGCCATCGCCGAGACGATCGCCACAAAAGTCGCACCGATTTCGGCCCACGGGACTCCGGCTGCTCCCGCTCCGCCGCCAGCGCCGGGCCCGCAGCGCCCGTCGGCGGCGCCGTTCTTCCCGCCGCATCGCGTGGTGGGCGGGCAGGCCATGGCGGGGATGAGGTAGGCGCCGTGTGATCCCGGGATTCGCCTGCGGCGGTTCCGGGATCTCAGCCCACTGGCATTACCCCTCCCCGAACACCCGACGAAAAATCGTATCCACATGTTTCAGATGATAGCCGAGGTCGAACAGTTCCTCGATCTCGGTATTGCTCAACGCTTTTGAAACATCAGGATCTTTCTTCAGCAGAGTGAGAAAATCGCCTTCGCCGCGCCAGACCGGCATGGCGTTGCGCTGGACGTAGGAATAGGAATCCTCGCGCGACACGCCCTTTTGGGTCAGCGCGAGCAGCACGCGCTGCGAATGGATGAGGCCGCCGAGTCGGTCGAGGTTTTTCTGCATGTTGGCCGGATAGACCAGCAGCTTGTCGATAACGCCGGTGAGGCGAGCCAGGGCGAAATCGAGAGTCACGGTGGCGTCTGGGCCGATCATGCGTTCGACCGAGGAATGCGAGATGTCGCGTTCGTGCCAGAGAGCTACGTTTTCCAGCGCCGGGGTCACCATGCCGCGCACGAGGCGGGCGAGGCCGGTGAGGTTTTCGGTCAGCACCGGGTTGCGCTTGTGCGGCATGGCGGAGGAGCCTTTCTGGCCCTCGGAGAAGAATTCTTCCGCTTCCAGAACTTCGGTGCGCTGCAGATGGCGGATTTCGATGGCGACGCGCTCGATGGAGGAGGCCACGACGCCCAGAGTGGCGAAGAACATGGCGTGCCGGTCGCGCGGGATAACCTGGGTGGAAACCGGTTCGACCGCGAGGCCCATCTTCGCCGCCACATGTTCCTCGACGCGCGGATCGATGTTCGCGAAGGTGCCGACTGCGCCCGAGATCGCGCAGGTGGCGACTTCCTTGCGGGCATTCACAAGCCGCTCGCGGCAGCGGGTGAACTCCGCATAGGCTTCGGCCATCTTGAGGCCGAATGTCACCGGCTCGGCGTGGATGCCGTGCGAGCGCCCGATGGTCGGCGTCATCCTGTGCTCGAAGGCGCGGCGCTTCAGCGCCTCGAGCAGGGCGTCCACGTCCGCGATCAGGATATCGGCGGCACGCACGAGCTGCACGTTGAGGCAGGTGTCGAGCACGTCGGACGAGGTCATGCCCTGGTGCACGAAGCGGGCGTCGGGCCCGACGATCTCGGCCAGATGCGTGAGGA
>CANJWR010000014.1 GCA_947478455.1 Beijerinckiaceae bacterium
GCATAGAGTTCCACTGTGAACATCCTTCCAGCCCCTCCATGCCACTCAATGGCATCAAGGCGGCCTAGCAGGACCGGTACACTTTTGCGCCGCCTTCAAAAGGCGATCAAAGCCGGTTCAGTGGTACACTTTGTCACCGCTGTTTATAAATACGGATTCGCCGTCTTCGACCACAATGCCGGCCGGCATTTATCAGGCAGGCTCCGTGATTGTCGCCGATACCAGCTACACTTATGTACCCGCATTCGGCAGCACGTTCATGTCGTGGGATACAAGCGGCATCACCTTCTCGCATACAACCTATATGCGGCCGCGCAACACGACCCTTATCCCCTATGCGCCCACGAGCGTGCCATCGACATCGACTGTCTGCGCCGCATACTGAACTGAAACAAGAAAAGCCGCGCGTTCCAGAACAGGAGCGCGCGGCTTTTGTTTGTCCGAAATCCGGTGGAGGCTATTTCTCCCCTTGCGGACGTCCACGCTCCGGGGCCACGTCTTCAGGCTCCAAAGGCGGCGGCTGCACAACGGCGGGCGGCGGCGTGACGCCCTGGCGCGGCGCTGCAGGCGTCGACTGCGGTTTGCTCGACGTGATCTGAATGCCGTCAAACCATCCCGACCTGGTCGGTGTTTTCACGGCAGGCTGCGGCTGAGCCGGCGAAGCGTTCGGCTTTTTCTGCTCAACCGATTGAGAAAGAATGCCGGCGACGAAAATCGCCGCCGCCCCGATTCCAAGAGCGAGTTTGAAAGGATTGATATTCATGGACAAACCTGAAACTTCATCGACTTGCAAAATGCATATAGGCCGACATTCTATCAACGCGGCTTTCACATTATTGATGGAGCCGATTAAAATTGTGCTTCTTCAAATTCGCCTATTTGCTCTTTTCTCCCGCACGAATTTTCTTCAATCCATACAAGGCGTCCAGTGCCCCTCGTGGACTCAGCTCATCAGGGTCGATGGCGTCCAGATGTTCACGTACAGGATCAGTGGCGGCAACTTGCGGCGTTTGCTTCTGAGCGATGGAAAACAGCGGTAGATCGTCCACCATGCGTTGCACCGGCGCCTGTCGGTCGCCGGCTTCAAGTTCGCGCAGGATCACGCGCGCACGCTCGACCACCGATGGCGGCAAACCCGCCAGTTTCGCAACCTGAATGCCATATGAGCGATCAGCCGCGCCCGGCATCACTTCATGCAGGAAAATGACATCGCCATTCCAGTCGGTGACCCGCATGGTGAGATTGACGAGACGCGGCAGCTTGCGCGTGAGCTGCGTGAGTTCGTGAAAGTGGGTGGCGAACAATGCGCGCGAACGGTTTTTCTCGTGCAGATGCTCCAGCGCCGACCATGCAATCGACAAACCGTCGAAGGTCGCAGTACCGCGCCCGATCTCATCGAGAATGACCAGCGAATGTTCGGTCGCCTGGTTAAGGATTGCGGCGGTCTCGACCATCTCGACCATGAAGGTCGAACGTCCTCGCGCCAGATCGTCCGCAGCGCCGACGCGCGAAAACAACCGGTCCACGATTCCGATATGCGCAGAGCGCGCCGGCGCGAATGATCCTGCCTGCGCCAGAATGGCGATCAACGCATTCTGCCGCAGATAGGTTGATTTACCAGCCATATTGGGGCCGGTCACAAGCGCGATGCGCGACGACTTGCCCTTCGGGTCGGCAAGCGCGCAATCGTTAGCGACAAAGCTTTCGCCGCGTGTGCGCAGAGCCGATTCAACAACCGGATGGCGGCCGCCGACGATGTTGAATGCCAGAGTGGCGTCGACTAACGGACGCACCCAGTCACGCAGCGCAGCAACCTCGGCAAGCGCGCTTGTCACATCGATCACCGCCAACGCCGAGGCCGCTCGCTTGATATGGTCTGACGATTCCATCGCCAACGCGGCGAGCTCGTCGAAGATTGCGAATTCGAAAGCCAGAGCACGATCGCCGGCGGAAGAAATCTTGGCGTCGAGTTCGCCCAGTTCCGCCGTTGAAAAGCGCATGGCGTCCGCCATGGTCTGGCGATGCACAAACAATTCATTGAGCGGCGGACGCACCATCTTCTCGCCTTGCGCCTGCGTCACCTCGATGAAAAAGCCGAGAAAGTTATTGTGCTTGATCTTGAGTTGTCGCGTGCCGGCCGCCTCGCAATAATTCTGTTGCAGCGAGGCGATGACCCGGCGGCTTTCGTCACGTAATGCGCGCGTCTCGTCGAGCTCCGCCATAAAACCAGCCCGTACGAATCCGCCGTCGCGGCGGTTGAGCGGCAATTCCTCGTTCAGGGCTGCGGTGAAACGAACTTCGATCTGCGGATCGACAGCGCCCGCAACGCGGGCGGCTTCCGCGATCTCGACCGGCGCATCCTGCCGGGCAGCCAGAACTGCAGAGATCTCGCGCGCCACCACCAGTCCGTCGCGCAACGCCGCCAGATCTCGCGGGCCACCGCGCCCAACCGCAAGGCGCGACAGGGCTCGCGCAATGTCCGGCCCGGCCTTCAGGGCCTTCCGCAAGTCGCTCCGCAGCAGTGGATCGGACACAAGGAACTCGACCGCATCGTGGCGCGCAGCAATCAGAGTCGCATCGGTAAGTGGACCCGACAGGCGCTCCACAAGCAGTCGGCTTCCGGCGGGCGTCACACAAACGTCGATTTGGGCCGCCAGCGAGCCCTCGCGCTGGCCGGAAAGCGTGCGGGTAATTTCAAGATTAGCGCGGGTCGCGGCGTCAATCTCGATGGTCGCGCCACGATGGATGCGCGACGGCTGTGTCAGCGGCGGACGCGCAGCAAACTGCGTGCGCTCGATATAGTGAATGGCCGTTGCGGCTGCCGCAATTTCGGCGCGCGACAACTGCCCGAAGCCGTCGAGCGTCGCGACGCCGAAATAGTCACGCAACCGACGTTCGGCCGTCGCATCGCTTGTCTCGCGCGGCAGCGCCACGAAGGCGACCGCCGCATCCTGAAAGACGCGCTTCGCCTCAACGTCTTCCGCAACACTATCGGAAGCCACGATCTCGCGCGGATCGAAGCGAGCGATTTCGGCAGACAGGCCACGCGCGTTCGTCTCCGCGACCGTGAAGGCGCCGGTCGAAATATCGGCTGCCGCCAGACCGTAGGACCATTCGTCGTCGGAGGCCTTCACCCGCGCCACCGCAAGCAGCAGATTGGCGCGGCCCGGATCGAGCAATCGCTCTTCAGTGATGGTGCCGGGCGTCACCAGACGCACCACATCTCGCCGGACGACCGCCTTGGGGCCGCGCTTTTTAGCTTCCGCCGGATCCTCGATCTGCTCGCAGACCGCCACCCGATGCCCGAGTCCGATCAGCCGCTGCAGGTAGTCGTCGGCGCGCTCGATCGGCACGCCACACATGGGAATGTCAGCGCCCTGATGCTTGCCGCGCTTGGTAAGCACGATGCCGAGCGCACGGCTGGCGACTTCGGCGTCCTCGAAGAACAATTCGTAGAAATCGCCCATCCGGTAGAACAGCAGGCAGTCCGGATTGGCGGATTTGATCTCGATGTATTGAGCCATCATCGGCGTCGGGCGCGCCGTTTCTGGATCGCCAGACGCGGCGTTTTTCGCATCCGCCGGGGCGTTTTTTGATGGACTGGACATGCCGGGACGCTAGCAAACCCGCCGCTTGGTTGCACGCCGGGCCTGCGCTTCATCCACCAGAATTGCTGAAAATCAGACGGTCACCTGCGCGCCCAGTTCGACCACGCGGTCGGACGGGATCGAGAAGAAGTCCGTCGCATTGGCGGCTTGCCGGGACAGGGTAATGAAGAGCTTGTCCTGCCAGCGCGGCATTCCGGAATTGGGCGAGGCCTTGATCGTGCGCCGCCCGAGGAAGAACGAGGTCGTCATGATGTCGAACTTCAGCCCGCCCTTGCGCATGCTGGCGAGGGCCGCCGGCACGCGCGGGCTCTCCATGAAACCGTAATGTAGCGTAATCCGGGTGAAATCCGGCGAAAGCTTCTGGATTTCGCAGCGGTTCTGGATTCCCACGCGCGGCGTATCCTCGGTCTTCACCGAAATGACAAAAACGCGTTCGTGCAGCACCTTGTTGTGCTTGAGATTGTGCATCAGGGCGGCCGGCGCCACAGCCGTATCGCTGGTCAGGAAGATCGCTGTTCCGGGAACCCGTGTCGGTTTGCTTTTCTCAAGCATGTGAATGAGATCGAGCAACGGGATGGAATCGCGGTGCACCTTGCTTTCCAGCAGGCGCGTGCCGCGCAGCCATGTCCACATGATCACCACCATGGCGGCGCCGACCAGCACCGGCACCCAGCCGCCGTCGAGAATCTTGACGAGATTCGAAGAGAAGAATGCCATTTCTATGGTCAGGAACGTGCCGAGCATCAGCACGATCGTCCATTTTGGCCAGTGCCAGAGCCGCGTCACCACCACATAGGCAAGACAGGTGTCGACGACCAGCGACGCCGTGACGGCGATGCCATAGGCCGAGGCCAACGCGCTCGAAGATTTGAACATCATCACCAGCAGCAGCACGCCCACCAGCATCACGCGATTGACACGCGGAATGTAGATCTGACCTTCCTGCGTCGAGGACGTGTGCTGAATGTCGAGGCGCGGCAGAAGTCCGAGCTGAATGGCCTGACGCGCCAGCGAGAAGGCGCCCGTAATGGTTGCCTGACTGGCGATCACGGTCGCCAGCGTCGCCAGAAGCACGAGCGGCAAAGTCGCCCATTGTGGCGCCAGCAGGAAGAACGGGTTCTCGATGGCCTCAGGCGTCTTCAGAACCAGCGCGCCCTGCCCGAGATAGTTGAGCACCAGCGCCGGCAGCACGAGGCCGATCCAGGCAATCTGAATCGGGCGACGGCCGAAATGCCCCATATCGGCATACAGCGCCTCGGCCCCCGTCACGGCCAGAAACACGCTGCCCAGCACGATGAAGCCGATCATGCCGTGTGCGAACAGAAACCGCAGCCCGTAGTAGGGGTTGAACGCATACAGAATGTCGGGCGAATCTCCGATATGCGAGACGCCCATGATGGCGATCGTCCCGAACCAGACCAGCATGATCGGGCCGAACAGGTTGGCGACCTTTCCGGTGCCGTACTGCTGCACGGTGAAGAGAGTAATCAGAATCACAATGGTGATGACCAGCACATAGGGCTCGAACAAAGGCGTCACCACCTTCAGGCCCTCGACCGCCGACAGAACCGAAATGGCCGGCGTGATGATGGCGTCGCCCGAGAAAAGCGATGCGCCCAGAATGCCCAGCATGAACACCGGCGCAGCGCGGCGCCCCATGGCGTTCTGCGCCAGCGCCATCAGGGCGAGCGTGCCGCCCTCGCCCTTGTTGTCGGCGCGCATCAGAAACAGGACGTATTTGACCGTCACGATGACGAACAGCGCCCACATCAGCAGCGAGATAACTCCGATCACATCCGAAGCCAGAATTGCGTCACCGTTGATATGATGAAGAGATTCACGCAGTGCGTAGATCGGGCTGGTGCCGATGTCGCCATACACAACGCCGACCGAACCCAACGTCAACGCCAGCATGCTGGACTTTGGGTGACCGGCTTGCGGGTCGTGATCGCCCGGGCTGGCTACGCCGGCCGCAGGCGCAGAATTCACCGCCTCAGAAGCGCTATTCTGCACCATAAACTGTTCCCGGAGACGATAGATCAAGCTGTCGAAATTCGGCCCGCAGCAGGCGGGGGATATACATGTTTCATTCCAGATCGAAAAGAGCAGATTGCCGCACGGCGGATTTCTTCCACACGCAACGGTTTTTCAACGCCAAAGGTCCACAATTCCTTATCTTCAAGGCTGGCCACGCAGGCGCGCGGCGCAGCCGACCAGAACCGGACGTTGCATTGACCACCTACGTCACAGCATTTCTGATCGTCAGTCTTGCCTTTACGGTGGCGCTTTCCATCCGTTTCTGGCGTGAGAAGCTCGAGATCGGCCGCCGGGAGGCCGCCCATCATCGCAATCTTGAAGATTTGCGTGACGAAATCTGGGAATTGAAGGAAGCGGCTGCCGCCCGTCAGCGGGCTGAGGCCGCCAACGAGGCCAAATCCCGCTTCCTCGCAACCGTGAGCCATGAGGTCCGCACCCCGCTCAATGGCATTCTGGGCATGGCGGATCTGCTCGGCGATACGCCGCTCGAAGCCGAACAACGCAATTATGTCGAGGCGATCCGCACCTCCGGCGCGGCCCTGGCCTCGCTGATCGACGAAATTCTCGATTTTTCCAAGATCGAGGCCGGCAAACTCGAACTGGTTCAGGAACCCTTCGACGTCACCGGACTGGTTGAAGGCGTCGTCGAACTGCTCGCGCCGCGCGCTCAGGGCAAGGGACTCGAAATCGCCACCTCTGTCCACCCGGACGTGCCGCGCGGATTGATTGGCGATGCGGTCCGTTTGCGTCAGGTGTTGCTGAATCTCGCAGGCAATGCGGTGAAATTCACAGAATCGGGCGGCATAGGCCTGCGGGTGACCCGCACCCCGAGGGGCGCAATCCGTTTTGCGGTCGCCGACACCGGACCGGGCGTCCCCCGCGACCGGCAGGAGGCCATTTTCGAGGATTTCGAACAGGCCGACGGCTCCACCACGCGCCAGCATGGCGGCTCGGGGCTGGGCCTGGCGATCTCTCGGCGCATTGTCGAAAAGATGGGCGGCGCTCTGGTGCTCGATTCCTCATCCACCCACGGATCGATCTTCTCCTTCGCGATTCCGCTGGCGGCGGCTCCAGCCACAAACGCCCCACCCGCGCCCGAAATGCGCAAGCTCGTAGGCCGTCGCGCACTCGTGGTCGGCAAATCCCCCTTCGAGGCTCCCTATCTGGGCGAACGGCTCGCTGCCGCGGGCGCAGTCGTGGAACGCGCCGAAGGCCCCGAGGCGGCCATCCTGTCGCTGGAAAAGGGTCCGGCGCCTGACATCGTCATTGTCGATTGCGCGCTCGGCGAGGAAGCCACCCACCAGTTGGCGGGCGCGGCCCGAGCCGCAGGCGTGGCGAAAAGTCTGGTGCTGTTCTCGCCCTTCGAGCGTCGCGCCTTCGGGCAGAACTCGCTGAAGGGCTTCGACGGCTGGCTCGTCAAGCCTGTGCGTTCGCAATCCCTGTTGGCGCATCTGGGCGTAGCGGTCGCCACATCGCCGCATCACGAGGACGACCACCCGGAAGGCCACCGCATTCTGCCGCCGCGCGGCCTTGAAGTGCTGGTCGCCGAGGATAACGAGATCAACGCGCTCGTGGCCCGCAAACATCTGGAGCGCCTCGGCGCTCGCGTCACCCGCGCCCGCAACGGCGAGGAAGCGGTCGAATTCGCCAGCAAGGCCATGCGGGGCGAGTGCGCGCCTTTCGACACGATCCTGATGGACATTCGCATGCCGGGCCTCGACGGCCACGAGGCGGCGCGGCAAATCCGCCGCCTCGAAGAAAAGAACCGGAAGCCGCGCGTGCGCATCGTGGCGCTCACCGCCAACGCCTTCGAGGAAGATCGACGCGCGTGTCTCGATGCCGGCATCGACGATTTTCTGACCAAGCCCGTCGATCTGGCGCAACTGGCGCGCGGGCTGGCGGTGATGAATGACAGCGCCACATCTGGCTAGGCTCGCGATTCCGCTGCCAGCCTCACATACACAAGCGCAAAAGGTCTGCGACGGTTAGCTCCGAGCAATCCCCTTTCGCCGCAACTGCGGTGGTTGTAGTCTGGCGCAAATTGAACCTGACAAAATGCACGAGGAAGCCCATGGCGACGGCTCGCGACAATGAACTCCTGACTCGTGTCGGGCCCGGAACCCCCATGGGCGAGCTCATGCGCCGCTACTGGATTCCGGCGGTCAAATCATCCGAACTGGCGGCCGGCGGCGCGCCCCTGCGAGTGATGCTTTTGTGCGAGCAGCTCATCGCGTTTCGCGATCACGATGGCAATGTCGGCATTATGGATCACCGTTGCCCGCATCGCTGCGCCTCGCTGTTCTATGGACGCAACGAAAAGGGCGGGCTGCGCTGCGCCTATCACGGGTGGCAGTTCGATGCGTCCGGCCAGTGCACCGACATGGCCAACGTACCGCCGCATCAGGACTTCAAGCATCGCGTAAAGGCGAAAGCCTACAGAACGGCCGAACGTTGCGGGATGATCTGGGTTTATATGGGCGCCGGCGAGCCGCCTGACCTGCCGCCCATCGAGGCCACGCTGGTCGCGCAGGAGCAGGTCAATCACAACATGATCCAGCGCCACTGCAACTGGCTGCAGGCGCTCGAAGGCGATATCGATACATCGCATGTGGATTTTCTCCACGGCGGCCTGCGCACGGCGGAAGTCTATTCGAAGGACGATCCGCGTCGCTTCGGGGCCATGCACCGCGCGCCCGAATACGAAATTCAGGAAACCGACTGGGGCGCCATGTACGGCGCCTACCGTCCTGCCGAAGAGAACGAAACCTACTGGCGCATCGGCCAGTTCATGTTCCCCTTCTGGACGATCACCCCCAGCGGCCCGTTCGGCCAGCACATCTATGCCCGCGCCTGGGTGCCGATGGACGATACGCACACGATGATTACCGGCTTCGTGAAGAAATCCGGCGTGGTGAATTCGCCCGGAGGCCCGTCCATGGGCCTCGTGCTCGGCTTCGATGATCGCGAGCCCAACGATTCAAGCTGGTTCGGTCGTTTCCGACCGCGCACAAATCCCGACAACGACTACTTCATCGACCGCGACGCCCAGCAGTCGAAAAGCTACAGCGGCATCACCGGCATCACCCAGCAGGACCAGATGGCGACAGAGAGCATGGGGCCTATCACGGACCGCACGTTCGAACATCTGGCGCCCAGCGACCGCATGATTGTCGTGACGCGCCGCCGCCTGCTGTCCGCCGTCAACGCACTGGCGGAACAATCGGCCACTCCGCCGGCCTCCAGCCCGCCCGAGCCCTACCGGAATGTGCGCGGTGGCTATTTCATCGCCCCCAAGGGCACAAAACTCGTCGACGCGTACAATCGCCAGATCGAAGCCACGAAGCACACAAGGGTCGAGAGCTCGAACTGAGCCCGCCCCGAAAAGGGAGAGAACAATGAACGTGAAACGCCATGCCGTTTTCGCGGCGACAGTTGCAGGCCTTTTGGCCGCAACCGCTGCAGCGCAGGCCCAGAGGGCCAAGGATACGGTCCGCATCGCGCAGGCGCAGACCATCGGCTCGCTCGACGCCTACATGGACCCGCGACCGGAAGTCTATTTCCTGTCCGACGCGGTGTTCGACACGCTTATTGCGTATGACGCGTCCCGAAAGGATTTTGCCCCGCTTCTCGCAAAGTCATGGAAGCGCATCGACAATCGCACGCTCGAATTCGAATTGCGCGACGACGTGAAATGGCACGATGGCAAACCCTTCAGCGCCGACGATGTGGTCTATACGATTTCGTGGCTCACAAATCCCGAAACCAAACTGCGTTTCGCCAATTATTACGCATGGATTCAGAAGATCGAAAAGACCGGCCCGAACACGATCCGCATCACAGCCGACAAGCCAACGCCCTACGATCTCGCCATGCTGGCTTCTGCCAATGTTCTTCCAGTGTTTCCAAAACATATTCACGAAGCCATGAAGGACAAACTGGAATTCGGCCGTGCGCCCGTCGGAACAGGGCCTTACCGGGTCGTATCTCTGGACATCAACAAGGGCCTGGCGTTGACGAAGGCAGACGCTTATCCGCAGGCCAACAGCGCCAAGTCCGCGGGCAAGATCAAGAATATCAATGTCGTCGCCATCCCGGATTCCGGCACGCGCGGCGCAGAGATGATTGTCGGCAACATCGACCTTATGCGCGATACGCCCATCGACATGGCGGAAAACCTCGCCTCCATGCCGAATCTGACATCGACGGTCACGTCGCCCAACGGCTCCTCCTACATGCTGATCGACGCAAAGGGCCGCAGCGGCCGCAAGGAACTGCAGGACGCCCGCGTGCGCCGCGCCATCATGATGGCCGTCAACCCGCCCGAACTCACCAGCATGGTGGTTGGCAAGGCAGCGAACGATATTCCACGTCCCGACGCCATGTGCAGCCGTGCGCAACTGGGTTGCGACTATTCTGCACAATTACCGCCCTTCGATCTCGCGGGCGCACGCAAGCTGCTGGCCGAAGCCGGTTATCCAAACGGTTTCGACACGGAGATTACAGCGCCATCGGCGCACTCGGGCCGCCTCGGCGAAATCATTTCGGGACGCCTGCGTGAAATCGGCATAAGGGCGAAAATCGACACGCTGACATTTGCGGCCTATCGCGACAAGCAGCGGCTCGGAAAGATTGAAATTCTCGTCAACGGCTGGGGCGGCGGCGGCGTGGCGGATGTGCAGGCGACGCTTGATTTCTTTTTCTCGCCCGGCCCGACAGACTATTTCGGCGTACCGCGTTTGACGGAACTCGCCAAACTCAGCGCCGCCGAAATGGATGACGGCAAGCGGCGCGCTCTGGTGAAAGAGCTTTTCGATACCGTCACCAACATCGCCTACATGGTCCCGATCACCGCGCAGCCGGCCTACTGGGTGCATTCGAAAGACATCGCGCTATCGGGCGACGTAACCTTCTCTGCCTGGGGCCTGCAGTCGCACCAGATCGGCTGGAAATAGAAAAATCCTCCCCCGCTCAGCGGGGAAGGTTTTTGGCATAGGCGTGAATGTAGTTGCGCATCTCGGGCGTCACGGTCAGCGCCTTGCGAACCTGTTCGTTCACCGTGTTGTCGATGACGTAATCCGGCACAAACCCGAAGGTCTTCAGGCATTCGTCCTGATAGTCCTTGTCGTTGCCCATCGACGCAATGGCCTTGCGCACTGCATCGATCGCGCCCTGCGGCGCGGTCGGCGGCATCACGACCATGCGCTGCATGGCGCCGTTCAGGGCGATGATGGTCCGGTAGGCGTCCCACAATTCGCCTTTCGGTTCCTCACCCTTAATCTTCTTGTAGAGCTCATGATACGGCAGCAGATCGACGCCCTCCATCTGCTTGGGCGTGCGAAAGCTGATGCCGTTGTAGCCGGGATCGTAGAACAGCCCGATGGCTTCACCCTTCTGCACAAAGCTCGGCTCGATGATCGCCCGGTAGCTCGGCGGCGATTCCGAATAGAGATTGATCTCGCCTTGCTGCAACGCAAGCCGCGCACCCTGGCTGCCCTTGTAGCCGGTCACGTATTTGAACTTCACGCCCAGCATGTCCATCGTCATGCGCAGCAGAATGTCCTTGGCGTTGTCGACGCCCAGCCCACCGACGATGACGCCTTCTGCCTTTACAAGATCGGTCGCGTTCTTCAGGCCGGGCTTGATGTCGGTACGGGCGAAATAGACACTCGTGCCGGGCTGATAGGCGACAAATTCGTAGGACTTGAAATCCACCCGACGCGGCGACGGATCGCTGGCCGACTGCCAGGCCGCGCCCGTCAGATAGCCCACCATCGTGCCGTCTTTCGGGGCGATCTCACCGAGATAATTCGTGCCGATCAATCCTCCCGCGCCGTCCATATTCTGAACGATCACGCCGGGCGCACCCTCGATATGCTTGGCGACGAATTTGGCGAAGAGCCGTCCTTCCACATCGGTCGGCCCGCCCGCCGCGTAGTTGACCAGAACCGTGAGCCTCTTGCCCTTGTAAAAGGCATCCTGCGCCTGCGCCGCCGGAACAGCTGCAGACAAGAATGCGCACCCAAGAACC
Organism: Beijerinckiaceae bacterium; assembly: GCA_947478455.1. Taxonomy (GTDB): domain Bacteria; phylum Pseudomonadota; class Alphaproteobacteria; order Rhizobiales; family Beijerinckiaceae; genus Terripilifer. The sequence goes on from CANJWR010000014.1 coordinate 11,674, forward strand.
GCGAGTCCGGCCCGCCTTGAAATTGAAATCATCGGGTTACCTCCGAAGGGAAATTCAGCTTTTTTTAGCCTTGGGCTGCTTCTGGGAAGCAGCCTTCATCGTCTCGAATTCTCTTATCACAGTTTGCAGTTCGGGTTCAGCCACGGCTTCGGCCGCGTCCGGAAGCCGGAACCATTGGGTCGTCCGCTGATCCATCTCTGGCCAGGACTTGCGCTGCTTCTCGACCAGCATCGGGAACACCTGCACCCGGCACAGCACCGTCGCGCCGTTTTTCAGCTTCTTCTGGTAATGGTAGAAACCCGCAGACTTCTTGTCGATCTTGCCGACCAGTCCTGCCTCCTCCATCGCCTCGCGGGCGGCGGCGGAATGGGGCTTCTTGCTTTTCATCGGCCAGCCCTTGGGCAGAACCCAACGCTTCGTCTCGCGCGACGAGACCAGCAGAACTTCCAGCCCGTCGCGGTATCGATAGGGCAAAGCCGCATATTGCACCCTCGCCTCATCGTCGCCCGAAGCAATTTTGACTGTCGGGCTGGCGTTCATGTCAGCTGCCCAATCCGGAAAGCGCGTAGAACAGCGCCGCGATTGCCCCGGAAGCCGGGATCGTGACGATCCACGCAAACACGATGTCCTTGGCGACGTTCCACCGGACGGCTGACACGCGGCGCGCCGCGCCGACACCGATGATAGCGCCCGTAATAGTATGAGTGGTCGACACCGGCACGCCCAGATAGGTCGCCATGAACAGCGTGATCGCGCCGCCGGTTTCGGCGCAGAAACCCTGCATGGGTGTCAGCCGCGTGATGCGCGAACCCATCGTGTGCACGATGCGCCAGCCGCCGAACAGGGTGCCGAGCCCCATGGCCGCCTGACAGCTCAGCACAACCCAGAACGGCACATGAAAGCCGCCCTCCAGCATGCCTTGCGAATAGAGCAGCACCGCAATGATCCCCATGGTCTTCTGCGCATCGTTGCCGCCATGCCCTAGCGAATAAAGCGACGCGGAGACGAATTGCAGAACGCGAAAGGTGGAATCCACTGCCGTGGGCGTCGACCGGACAAAGATCCACGCCACCAGCAGCACCAGCAGCAAAGCAATCGAGAAGCCAACCAGCGGTGACAGCACAATCGCGAAGGTTGTCTTCATCACGCCGGCCCAGACAATTACCGGAAGCCCGGCCTTGGCGAGGCCCGCGCCCACCAGACCGCCGATCAGTGCATGGGAACTCGACGACGGAATGCCGGCGATCCACGTGATCACGTTCCAGCTGATCGCCCCCATCAGCGCGCCAAAGATGACACGGGCATCGACCGCTGAGGCGTCAATAATGCCGGTGCCTACGGTTTGCGCCACATGCAGGCCGAAGAACAGGAAGGCGATAAAATTGAAAAATGCCGCCCAGAACACTGCGTATTTCGGCGGTAGCACGCGGGTCGACACAATCGTCGCGATGGAATTCGCCGCGTCGTGCAGGCCGTTCAGAAAATCGAACAGCAGCGCGACCCCGATGAGCCCAACCAGCAGCGGAAAAGCCAGATTTGAATCCACCGGGCGGCCTCAGAGGTTTTCGATCAGGATGCCGTTGACCTTGTTGGCCACGTCCTCGAACCGGTCGACGATCTTTTCCAGATGCGCGTAAAGCTCGCTGCCCACGATGAAAGCCATCACGTCGGACGAGCGATGATCGAGGAACAATTGCTTGACGCCCTTGTCGTGCAATTCGTCCGAATGCTCCTCCAGCTTGCGAATATCTTCGGTCAGCGCCGTCAGCCGCACCGATTCCTTACGCATGCTGCGCAGCAAACCGATAATCTCCACCGTCTTTTTCGCCGACTGGACGGCGATTTCGCCCAACTCGCGCATCTGCGGCTGGAATTCCTGCACTTCGAACAGGGTGATCGCCTTGGCGGTCTGGCGCATCTGGTCGATGGAATCGTCCATCGAGGCGATGAGATCCTTGATGTCGCTGCGGTCGAACGGCGTAATAAAACTGCGGCGCACCGCCAGCATCACGTCGCGGGCGATCAGGTCGGCCTCATGCTCGTAGCGAAGGACATCAGCGCTATGGCGCGCCACGCCCTCGCCGCCCTGCAAAAGCGCCCGCATGGATTCCGCGCCGGAGACCAGAACCTTCGAATGGCTCTCGAACAGGTCGAAGAAGCGTTCTTCCTTCGGCATCAAGGCCTGAAACCATCCGAGCATCCGAAACGTCCCTTGTTCTTGCACCCATCGGGGCGACGACACGCACAGCAACTGAGTCGTTTTGAGTTTACTCCCCCACAGAGCGCGAAGAAATCGGGATGTTCAGGGTTTTCGGGCTTCCGCAAACTTCGTCCCGCCGGGCGGGATGGCGGCGATCTCGGCGATCAACTTCTTGACGATGGCGTCGGCGAACTGCTCGTAATTCCGCGCCGGGATCACGAAGGCGCCCTCGCCGCCGATCACAAAACGCTCGAAATAGGTATCCAGTCCTGGCTCGACCGACAGGATCGGCAATCCATTGATGGTGACGCCAGCCTTGATGGCGTCGTCCCGAGCGGCGATCAGCGAACGGCCGTTATTGTTGGACCCGTCGCCGGAAATGTCGATCACCCGGCGCAGGCCCTCGTGTGGGCTGAGCGGAAACAAGCCCATCGAGAAGTCGATCGCGCCGCTGATCGAGGTGCCGCCGCCGTAGAGCTGGCGCTGGGAAGCCGCGATCGCATCGGCCACCGCGCCCGCCGTCACCTCGTCCTTGATGATCATCCACGGCACGACGGGTCGGTGCATGCCCGGTCCTGTCCACTGGAACATGGTGACCGCAATGGATTGATTGACGCCCGACAGGATAGCGCGCAGCACCTGAATGTTGCGAAAGGCCGTCGCGTAGCCGTCGCGCTGGAGATCGAAACGCCGCTGGCTGACGCTGCCGGACGCGTCGACCGCCAGAACGAGCTGCAGATCGACCTGCTCCGCGCGCGCGGCCAGCGGAAGACCCGCAAGCGAAAGTCCGATCAGACAGACAGCCCGCAGGCTCGAAAGCCATCGACCCCAAATGCTCCGCGACTGACCCATGCAAGGCTCCCTCTCGCCGGCCCGTTCGGGCTTCGGCGCGGGCAGACTAGCAGCCTTGCGGCGCGACGCCAGTCGACAGCGGATCACAAGGCGGAGCCCTCAGCCTTCCAGTTCCTCACGCAGCACTTCGAGTTCCAGCCATTGCTCCTCGGCGGTGGCCAGCTCTTTTTCGGCCTGCGCAAAGGCCGCCGAAACGCGCGCGAATGTCGCCGGATCCTTGCTGTAGAGTTCGGAATCGTCGAGTCGCTTCTGCAGCTTGGCCATCTGCGCCTGCAAATCCGCCATCCTGGCCGGCAGCGTTTCAAGCGCATGCTTCTGCTTGAACGACATGCGGCCTTTTTTGGCCGGGGAGGCGACAGCGGACAGAACCGGCGCCGGGCGCATTTCCTCGCCCTTCTGGGGGATCATCTTGCGCGATGTGCCCGAGCCGACGCCTTGCCCGCGCTGAGCCACCATGTCCGAATAGCCGCCCGCATATTCCTGCCACTTGCCGTCGCCTTCAGAGACGATGACCGAGGTGGAGACGCGATCCAGAAAGTCACGGTCATGGCTTACGACAATCACTGTGCCCGGATAGTCGGTCAGCATTTCCTGCAGCAGGTCCAGCGTTTCGAGATCGAGATCGTTGGTCGGTTCGTCGAGCACGATGAGGTTGGACGGCAATGCCAGCGCACGCGCCAGCGTCAGACGTCCGCGCTCGCCGCCCGAAAGCCGCGACACCGGCGTGCGCGCCTGCTCGGGCGTGAACAGGAAGTCCTTCATGTAGCCGATGACGTGCTTGCGCTCGCCGTTGACCTCAACGAAATCGCTGCCGCCGCCAGTCAGGGCGTCTTTCAGGGTCGATTGCGGATCAAGCGTCATGCGCCGTTGGTCGAGGCTCGCCAGTTCCACATTGGCTCCGATGCGCACTTCGCCCTCGTCCGGCGCCAGCTGGCCGGTGAGCATGTTGATGAGCGTCGTCTTGCCCGCGCCGTTCTGGCCCACGATGCCGATCCGGTCGCCGCGCAGAACACGGATCGAGAAATCCCGCACGATGGCCCGGTCGCCATAGGATTTCGAAATGCGCTCGGCCTCGATCACCAGCTTGCCCGAAAGACGGGCTTCGCTGACGGCCATTTTCACATCGCCGACCGCGCGGCGCGCATCGCGATATTCCGCCCGCAAATCCTGCAGACGCGCCATGCGGCCCATGTTGCGCTTGCGCCGCGCCGAGACGCCGTAACGAACCCAGTGCTCCTCATTGACGATCTGCCGCGCCAGCTTGTGACGGTTCAGTTCTTCCTCTTCGAGCACCTGATCGCGCCAGGCCTCGAACTGGCCGAAGCCACGGTCGAGCCGCCGCGTCTTGCCGCGATCGAGCCATACTGTGGCGCGCGACAGGGTTTGCAGGAAACGCCGGTCATGGCTGATCAGTACGAGCGCCGAACGCAGGCTGTTCAGCTCCTGTTCCAGCCATTCAATGGCCGGCAGATCTAGATGGTTGGTGGGCTCGTCGAGCAACAAGATGTCGGGTTCGGGTGCCAGCACCCGCGCCAGAGCCGCGCGACGCTGCTCGCCGCCCGACAGACGCGCCGGGTTTTCCTCGCCCGTCAGACCGAGCTGTTCGAGCAGGTAGCGGCAGCGATAATCCTCGTCGTTGGGGCCAAGCCCCGCCTCCACATAGGCCAGTACGGTGTCGAAGCCGGCCAGATCGGGCTCCTGCGGCAGATAGCGCACGGTGGCGTCGGGCTGGAAAAACCGCGTTCCGGAATCCTTTTCCAGTTCACCCGCCGCAATGCGCAGCAGCGTCGATTTTCCCGATCCGTTGCGCCCCACCAGCGCCAGCCGCTCACCGGGGGCGACCGTGATGTCCGCCCCCTCCAGCAACGGCTTGCCGCCGAGCGTCAGGTGGATGTCTTGCAGAAACAGGAGAGGCGGAGCCATGGGCGATATGCAGACCTTTGGAGTGAGGCCTGCTGATAGACGGTTTTGTGCGCAAGGACAAAGAATTGCTGCCAACGAACTTGCATCAGCGCCCTGCCTAGCGTCGCCCGGCCCCGCTGAAGAAGGCGCTGCCCCATTTGAGGGCGATCATCATCAGCGGATTGCTGATCGGCGCAGAGGTGATGATAGCGCCGGTCGTTTTCCGCGTCAGGGTGATCTTGCGGTCGTGGAAAGCGTCCAGACTGGGCCTGTGGCCGACGCTGATGACGGTCGACTCCGGCAGTTCGTCGCGCACCAGCCCCAGCAGACTTGTCTGACTGTCTTCGTCGAGCGCCGAAGTCGCCTCGTCCATCACGATGATGGAGGGTCTTTGTACCAGAAGCCTTGCAAAGGCCACGCGCTGCCGCTCGCCGCCTGACAATTGCTGATCCCAGTGGGCTTCTTCATCCAGCCGCTTGAGCAGATAATTCAACCAGCAGCGCTTCAGGGCGTCCTCGACGACGCCGGGCGGAACAGGTTCTTCGCCCGCCGAATAACAGATCGCGTTGCGCAGGCTCCCGAGCGGCAGATAGGGGCGCTGGGGCATGAACGCAATCGACGCGCCAGGCGGCATCAGGATGGAGCCCGAGCCCCAGGGCCACAGGCCCGCGATGGCTCGAATGAGCGTGCTTTTCCCTGTGCCGCTCTCGCCGGCGATCAGAACCTTTTCGCCCTGCTCGATTACCACATTTGCCGCAGCGATCATGATCCGCCCGTTGCGATGCGCCGCCGCCAACTCGTCGAGATGAATCGCGCCGTCCTCGCTGACGCCGAGGGAAATTTCGTCGACGCTATCCATCCGGACGCCGACATCGATGTCTTCCAGCGCCTGCGCCAGTTCATCGACGCGCACCACCGAAGCGATCCAGTCCGCCACGCGCAGCAGGTTGTCGACGAACCAGATCAGCGCGCCCTGAACGGCCACAAAGGCAGCCGTCACCTGCATTACTTCGCCAAGTGAAAGCTCGCCCGACACATATTTGGGCGCAGCCAGAAAGAGCGGAATGATCGGGAAGAGCCCGCCGTTTGTGCTCAGGACCAGTGACACGACCGCATTCTGTTTCACGATCCCGAACCACGCTGTCACCACATGACCGTAATTCTTGAGCACCGAACCGCGTTCGTCGTCATCGCCGCGAATGAGCGCGATGCTCTCGGCGTTTTCCCGCAGGCGCGTCATTTCGGCTCTGAACTGCGCTTCCGCCTCATTCTTGATGCCCACAAAGGAAATCAGCGGACGACCGGCGATCACCGCCACGACCGTCACGCCAAACGCATAAAGCACAGCCGCAATTGCCATATAGGCCGGTATGTCGAAGCTCGTTCCGCCCAGCGTCACATGGGCGCTGCCTCCGACGCGCCACAGGATCGTGGCGAATGTGCCCGCCGTCACGACGGCCGTGAGAATGCCGATGGAGAAATCCACCAGCGGTTCAATCGCAAGCCGCACATCGTCGCTGATGCGGAATTCCGGCGCTGTCTGTTCTTCGGCCACGAAGGGCAGCCGGTAATATCTTTGATCGGCAATCCACCAGCCGAGAATATTTTTGGTCAGCCATTCGCGCCATCTGATCTGCAAGGTCAGACGGCTGACCAGCAGGCCGGTTGCGGCCACCACGTTCAGCAGCACGATCAGCGGAAACAGCGCAAAATTCGTCCACAGCGCCGGCACGTCCTTGTGGTCGAGTGCATCGAAGAACCAGCGGTTCCAGAGATTCCAGAAGATCAGCGAGCCGAGCTGTATTCCTACAAACAGCAGGACGATAAGGGTGATTGTCCAGGCCTGATAGCGGTCCGGCGGGCTCCAGTAGCCGAGTGCGCGACTGAAAAACCGCGCCATCCGCCTGCCGAGCGAAACCTCGACCGGCGCGGCCCGCAGATCGTCTGTTTCGCCCTCCCTGTCAGGCTTGGGCGGGGCTGTCTGGTTGTTCGGGGTTTCGCTCACGCACGCTCTGCTGTCTGGAGACGGGCTGGCGCCGACAATGGGCCCAACCATGTCTTTCAACGCCCGGAGCGGCTATTCGGTCGCGTCGATTGAGAAATATTTTTGGTCGAAGCCGCCTCGCCCCTTCAACCATTTCTTGCCTCTTTCGCCCCTAGACTGCCGCGCAACGAATCGCCCAGCAGGAACCGCCATGACCCAGACCGACGTCGCCGCCGCTTTCGCCGCTCTTGAAGCTCACCGGGTAGAAATCGGCCATCGACGCATCGTGGACCTGTTCGCCGAAGACGAAAACCGGTTCGACCGCTATCAGGTGCGGCTCGACGATCTGCTGTTCGATTATTCAAAGCACCGCATCAACGACGCCACGCTGGCGCATCTGATGAACCTGGCCCGCGCCGCAAAACTCGAGGACAAGCGCGAAGACCTCTTCTCCGGCGCGCATGTCAATCTCACAGAGGACCGGGCAGCGCTGCACATGGCTTTGCGCAACATGTCGGGGCGTGGCTATTTCGTCGACGATCACCCGATCATGCCGGACATTCTGGCCGAACGCCGCAAAGTCGGCGATTTCGCCACCGCCATCCGCGAAGGCGGGATTCTCGGCTCGACCGGCGCGTGGTTCACCGATGTGGTGAATATCGGCATCGGCGGCTCCGACCTCGGCCCCGCCATGGCGGCCCGTGCGCTCAGCCCCTTCGGCAATGCGGGCATCCGGGTTCATTTCGTCTCCAATGTCGATGGCGCTGACCTGACCGACACCCTGTCGCTGCTCGATCCGGCCCAGACGCTCTTCATCATCTCGTCCAAGACTTTCACCACGCAGGAGACCATGACCAACGCCCAGTCGGCGCGGAGATTTGTCGCCGGCGCATTGGGCGAGGAAGCAGTGGGCGACCACTTCGCGGCCGTCTCCACAAAGCTCGATCTCGTCGAGCAGTTCGGCATCCGCCCGGATCGCGTCTTCGGCTTCTGGGACTGGGTGGGCGGGCGCTACTCGATCTGGTCCTCCATCGGACTGGCACTGACCATCGCCATCGGACCAAAACATTTCGACGACTTCCTGCGCGGCGCCTACGAGGTCGACCAGCATTTCGAGGAAGCGCCGCTCCACGAAAACATCCCTGTCCTGATGGGCCTTCTGGGCGTCTGGTATCGTAACGCCTGGGGTTTCGGATCCCATGCGGTAATCCCCTATGACCAGCGGCTGGGCCGTTTCCCGGCCTATCTGCAGCAACTCGATATGGAATCGAACGGCAAGTCGGTGACGCGCGAGGGCGCACCCGTGACGGTCGCAACCGCACCGGTCATCTGGGGCGAGCCCGGCACCAATGGCCAGCACGCCTTCTTCCAGATGCTGCATCAGGGCACTGATGTGATCCCGGTCGATTTCCTCGTCGCCGCCGAACCGACAATCGCGGACGAATATCACCATGCCTTGCTGGTCTCGAATTGTCTGGCGCAAAGCGAAGCCCTCATGCGCGGCCGTTCCCGCGCGGAAGTCGAAACAATCCTGAAGGCTCAGGGGTTGAGCGCCGAACGCATCGCTGAACTCGCGCCCCACAAGGTGTTCGACGGCAATCGCCCGTCGAGCACCTTCATGTACAAGGCGCTGACGCCCAAAATGCTCGGCCGCCTCGTGGCGCTCTACGAGCACAAGGTCTTCGTGCAATCGGCGATCTGGAACATCAACGCCTTCGATCAATGGGGCGTCGAACTCGGCAAGGAATTGTGCGGCCGCCTCGTACCGATCGTGACGGATGCGCGCGTCTCGACCGCGCAGCTTGATGGTTCGACAGCGGGGCTGATTCGACACCGTCGGTCGTTCGCCAATCCGGGCGCGTAGCGCATTGCAAATAGCCGGCCCGTTGCGCGTTCGCCTGCAACTGTTGGGCTGGCTGGCGCTCATCATTGCAACAGGACTCGTCTGGCGAAAAGCCGATCTCGGATTGCCGTTCTTCTTCTGGAAATACGGCGGCTCGGCGCTCTGGGGTGCGATGGTCTTCGTCATCGTGCGAATTGTGAAACCATATGCGCCGATTAAAACAACCCTTGCGGCATCGGCGCTGATCGCTATTGCGGTGGAAATTTCCCGACTCTACGAAACGCCCGCGCTCGACGAATTCCGCCTGACGCTTGCCGGTCAACTCCTGTTGGGACGCATCTTCTCGCTATGGAATCTGGTCGCATATGCGGTCGGGATCGCCGGGGCTGCAGGAACATTGAAATTTGCCGGGACTATCCGCCTTTCGCGCACAGGCCGATCATCTGTTGAGTAGCAGCCGATTTTGAGCACGGCGTGGCAAGCAGCCCGCTCGGTCAAATCTCCGGAAACATGCAAACAACAAAGGTTGGCGCCCGAGAAAAAATAGCGCCAGTCCCTATTCCTCTTCACCAAAGCGATTGGCGACCAGTTCGGCAATCGCATCCAGCGCCGCCTGCGCCTCCGCCCCCTTGGCGGCGACGCGGATCGTGGTGCCGATGCCGGCGCCCAGCGTCAGAATGCCCATGATGGACGTCCCGCCGACGACATCGCCGCAGCGCGCCACCTGAATTTCCGCATCGAACTTTTCGACGCATTGCACGAATTTTGCGGTCGCGCGCGCGTGCAGTCCCTTACGGTTGACGATCATCAGATCGCGCACCAGCGCATCGGGAAACTCCGGCGACGGCAGGCATTCGTCTTCTTCGAAATCGCTCATTTGCCGCTCAGGATTTTGCTGGCGACGGAAATATATTTCCGTCCTGCGTCCTGCGCACAGGTCACGGCGTCCTGCAGGCTCGAATCTTCCCGCACAGACGCGAGCTTGATCAGCATCGGCAGATTGATGCCAGCCACCACATCGACTTTCGCGCCTTCCATGACCGAAATGGCCAGATTGGATGGCGTGCCGCCGAACATATCCGTGAGAACCACGACGCCGGAGCCGGTGTCGACCTGCTTCACGGCCTCGACAATATCTTTGCGCCGGCGTTCCATATCGTCGTCAGGCCCGATGGAGACCGTCTCGATCTGCTTTTGCGGACCGACAACGTGCTCCAGAGCCGCGCGGAACTCAGTCGCCAGGTGACCATGCGTCACCAGGACCATTCCGATCATGTGACCGTACCGTCCTTAAGCTCGCCGTCCCGGCGCGCCAATGCGCCGAAGCAGGGAAAAACCGCGGCCATCTTGTGCATTGCGGCGCAATTGGCAAGCGAAATGCGACACACGTCAAATTACCTCCACACGATCGAGGATGCGGCGGGCCTGTTCCAGAACAGGTTGCCCGATCGCCAGATGAAGACGCGGCAATTTGACGCCATGAAGCTCGGCAATTTGCGAGGTTTCCTCGGGCATTCGCTCTAGCCCGGCGTCGAGATCGACCACAATCCGCAGAATGGCGGCAGGCTCATGTTCGACCGCCACAATCCCGATGCCGCGCCGCTCCAGCATCCCGGCGATGAGCGGATGGGGCCGCGCCGCGAGCCGCGCGCCGACAACGACCAGCCTGATTCGATCATCCCCGACCAGCCGGGCAAACAATCCCCGCCTCTGCGCCTCGCCAACCAGCGCATGGGCCAGTTCGCTCTTGCCCGAACCCGAAGCGCCCCGAATGAGCACCCCGGTCTCGCCGACAACCACGGCGTTTGCGTGGATTGAGGCGGACGCCGGTCGCGCAGGAGAAGCGTCGCTCATTTATGGGTCGGAAGCCAGACGAAGAAACGTGCGCCTTCGACATTACCAGTGCTGGCGTCTATCCGGTTCACAGCCCAGATCCGCCCACCATGCGCCTCGATGATCTGACGGGAAATCGAAAGGCCGAGTCCTGAATTCTGCCCAAAACCCTGATCGGGACGGTCCGTATAGAAACGCTCGAAAATCCGTTCGAACGCATGAGCCGGAATGCCGGGTCCATCGTCGTCTACGATGATCTCGACGCCATCGGCCGTTACGCCTGCTGGATCTGTATGGCGCGCGCGCCGCAATGCGATCCGCACGCTCGCCCCGTGGGTCGAGAACGAACGGGCATTGTCGAGCAGATTGGTGACGACCTGCCCGAGGCGTGAATCGTGGCCAAGAATCTCGTAGCGCCCGATGCCGGATTCGCCCTGCGGCGCAATATCGAGACTGAAACTGACGCCGTCCTCGCGCTTCACCTGATTGGCCATGTCGACAACGGCGGTCAACATCCGCACAAGATCAACCGGCCCGGAGTCTGCGCGCGCCAGTTCTGCGTCCAGACGCGAGGCGTCCGAAATGTCGCTGATCAGCCGGTCAAGACGACGCACATCGTGCTGGATGATTTCCAGCAGCCGCCCGCGCGACTCGTCAGATTTTGCGATCGGCAAAGTCTCGACCGCGCTGCGCAGCGACGTCAGCGGATTTTTCAGTTCATGCGACACATCGGCGGCAAAACTCTCGATTGCCTCGATGCGATTGTAGAGCGCCTGCGTCATGTCGCGCAAAGCCCCTGACAAATGGCCGATTTCGTCGGAACGATTGGAAAAATCGGGAATTTCCTGACGCGACTTGATGCCCCGGCGCACGCGCTCGGCGGCTTCGGCCAGACGCCGCACCGGCTCGGCGATCGTGCCGGCCAGAAACAGCGACAACAGGAACATGACGCCGGCAAAAATCAGAAAGATGCGGATGATCGACCAACGCTCGGACGAGATGATCTTGTCGATGTCGCCGCCCTGCGTGGACAGAAGCAGAGCGCCCCGCACTACCCGAAAACGCTGCACCGGCACCGCGACGGAAATGATCGTCTCGCCGCGCAGATTCAGCCGAACCACCGATTGCGCGCCGCCATTCAGCGCACTCTGGACTTCCCGATAGGCGCGGCCGTTGCCGAGTCCGATTTCCTCGGAGAGCGGCAGCGTGTTGCCCAGCTTGCCGCGCACCGAATTCCACATGCGTTCCAGGAATGTTGGAGCAGTTTCATCCGGAACGGGAGGCAGATCGAAACGCAGGATATTGGAACGCTCGGCCAGCGAACGGGAATCGAGCAGCAGATACCCGTCGCGATCGTAAACCCGCGCCCGCGTGCGCGTCGGCGAAACGAGCCGGCGCAGAACAGGTCCGATCCGTTCCGGGTTGATAGAAAACTCGATAGACGACGGCAGATCGTCGCCCGGCTCGTAGGTTTCACCCGGCGCGAGTTGCAGCAGCTTTTCGGGATCGACCGTGAGGGAATCTGTCTCAACCGTGGCGGAAGCCGCGACCGCCGCCGCAATGATCTCGCCTTGCGTCTGCAGACTTTGCACGCGCGCGTCAATCAGTCCGGCGCGAAACTGGTTCAAGTACAAAAACCCGATCAGCAGCGCCACAAGACCGCTGAGGTTAAGGACCACGATCCGTCGCGTCAGGGAGGACGAAAAACGCGACAGAACACGGCGCGACAGGCCGCGCACGCGAACCGCCATTCGCCGGCCAATTCGTCTGATCCCCGATTTCTTGCCGAGGATCGTCGGGTCTTGATGCGCGTCGACGCTCATGGATGAGGCAACTCGGGACGGGGTCTTCGGAACCCGCCTGTCTTACAGGCTAGGCCTCTTTGAAGCGATATCCAACGCCATAAAGGGTTTCGATCATTTCGAAATCGTCGTCGGCGCTTTTGAACTTCTTGCGCAACCGCTTGATGTGGCTGTCGATTGTGCGGTCGTCGACATAGACTTGATCATCATAAGCCGCGTCCATCAGGGCGTTGCGGCTTTTCACCACGCCCGGGCGCAGGGCGAGCGCCTGCAGAATCAGAAACTCTGTCACCGTCAGCGTCACAGGCTCGCCCTTCCAGGTGCAGGTATGCCGCTCCCGGTCCATCCGCAGAAGGCCCCGCTCAAGCAACTTTGCCTCGGATTCCTTCTGGGTCGCCGGATCTTTCGGGCTGGAGCGGCGCAGGATCGCCTTGACGCGCTCAACCAGCAGACGCTGCGAGAAGGGTTTCCGGATGAAGTCGTCAGCCCCCATCTTGAGGCCGAACAATTCGTCGATTTCCTCATCCTTGGAGGTGAGAAAAATCACCGGCAGATCGGATTTCTGCCGCAGGCGGCGCAGCAGTTCCATCCCGTCCATTCGCGGCATCTTGATGTCGAAGATCGCCAGATCGGGCGGATTGGTTCGCAATCCATCCAGCGCGCTCGCGCCGTCATTGTATGTCTGCACCCGGTATCCTTCGCCCTCCAGGGCAATGGAAACGGAGGTAAGAATATTCCGGTCGTCGTCGACGAGCGCAATGGTCGGCATGAGGGAGTCCAACTTTCACTATTCCGCCAGATAGGCGGGGTCGAAGAAACGGATCGACACTGGATGATCTTCGGGCCAGCGCCATGAATGCGCCATGAACGCTGACGGATGCACGGGCGGCTGAGCTGTTAAAACCATCGATGGCTGAAATGTGGCCTTTTCGGGCCAAATTTCAAGCCCGAACCAATCAGAACCGGCATCCAGTATGGAATCTGGCATGCAGCAATCGAAAGGAATGCACGCGAAGTCGACCTTGCTGCCAAGCTTGTAAAAAGCCTTGTCTGGCCAAGGCGACACAACGTCGCATAAATTTGTCGTGATCGGGAAATCAATAGCAAAGTGCGCTCTGTAACCAGATATGAACATTTTTAATGGAGTATTTGGCTTAAATCTGTTACCCGACCTTCATGGTCGAGTAGCGGTTGAGGACGGGGCCAGCAGTCCTTTTCCTGCTTCGCCGTCAAGCAAGATTCCGCGTTCTGACGTTCGGCGGAAACGTCCCGAGGCGGAACAACACTGAAGGAAATGTCCATGGTCGCCCCGAAAAGCACTTTTCTGGCAAAATGTGCGCTGGTGATTGCCCTCGCCTTTTCGGTAGCAGGTTGCGAATCCGGAACGATCGGCGTCACCGCTCCGGACGCCCGCACGACATCGCCTCAAACGGCAGCCGCCGCCGCCGCCAATCCCCCCGTCAGCGAATTCCGCGTCGGCGCCGGTGACAAGCTCAAGGTCAATGTTTTCGGCGAACAGACCCTTACGGGCGAATATGTGGTCGACCCGACCGGTTCGCTCGCGATGCCGCTTGCAGGCTCGATCCCGGTTTCTGGCGCAACCGTGCGCGAAGTCGAAAACCGCATTGCAGCCAAGCTCCGCGGAAGTTTCATCAAGAACCCGCGCGTCGCCGTCGAAATCGCCAGCTTCCGCCCGTTCTATGTGATCGGCGAAGTTACCAAGCCGGGCGAGTATCCCTACCGCGCAGGCCTCAATCTTCTGAGCGCAGTCGCAGTCGCCGGCGGTTATACGTACCGGGCCAATACGTCGCGCGTGATGATTACTCGCGCGGGATCGTCAGTGGAACAAGAACTCGACACGCGCTCTACGCCGGTCGTCATCAATCCCGGCGACGTGGTTCGCATCACCGAGCGCTTCTTCTAAGGCGACAATCCTGCCGACGGCTCTTGAGCGTCAGGCAGGTGTTTTGACGTAGCCGTCATCGAAATCCTCCGCGCGCGCCGCCTGAGCCCGGCGTGCCGGATCGCCAAACCCGCCGCCTCCGGCAGCCTCCACTCGAAAGCGATCTCCCGCCTCCAGATCGGCGCGGCAACTGGCCGGCATGGCCTTCTCGAGCAAACTGTCGGGATTGAGCAGAAAGCGGCTTGGCCGCCCGTCCGCCCCGCCCCCAAAACCCTTCGCCGGAAAAACCGCCCGGTCGCCCCGATAGAGCACCAACGCCGGCTGCAACATCTCGTATTCCCGTCGAAAACTCAGTCCGCCGCGATATTCGCCATCTCCGCCGGAACCCGGGATAAGCTCGAAGGTCCGGATCCGGCAGGGAAACTCCGTCTCGACGATTTCCACCGCCGTCACATATATGTTCGAAAGATGCACGGTCGTCCCTGACGCCCCGTCGTGGCCATGTCCGCCACCGTAGGCGGAACCAAAAATCTCGTGCTGGTTGCCGCGCGCCGCACGCGGCCCCTCGCCCCATGAAATTGTGATTGTCCCACCGCTCCCGCCAGCGGCTGCCGCTGCTCGCGCCGGGAAAAATGGATTGAGCGCCTCGAACACGATGTCGATCAGCCGCTGACAGGCCTTCATGTAGCTGGAACACGGCATGGGCGGCAGCGCATCGCAGACCGAGCCGGGCGTCGTGACAATATCGACCATATCCCGCGCCGCGTCGCTGTAGCGCAGGTTCGGGTCGATCAACCCGATCAGCGCATGAAAGCAGCACGCCTCAGTCAGCGCGCGCCGCAAATTGACCGGCGCCTTGCGCTGCGGATCGCTACCAGTGAAATCGAACTTAACGCGCCCATTCCTGATCGCGACCTTCAGGTGAATCCGCACCGGCGTATCGCGCCCGTCGCCTTCCAGAAGGCCTTCGGCTTCCGATACGCCGTCCGCCAGCCGCGACAGGGCGGCGCGAAATTCTCGCGCCGAAGCCTCCGCCATGGCTTCCAGCGCGTCGACGACCGAAGCCGCGCCATGTTCGACGGCGAGCGACTTCATACGATCCCGGCCGATGAGCGTCGCCCCCACTTGCCCGCGCAGATCGCCCAGCACGAGATCGGGCTGGCGACTGTTGGCGGCGATCAGCCGCTCCACATCGGCGTTCGGCCTGCCGTCGCGATAGAGCCGGATCGGCGGCAACAGCAGGCCTTCCTGAAACATCTCGGTCGCCTGCCCCCACGAACTGCCGGGGACCGCGCCGCCAATGTCAGCCTTGTGGGCGATGGCGCCGCTGAATCCCAGCAGCACGCCGTCGACCATGATCGGCGCAATCGTCCCCATGTCGGACGCATGGGGCATCGCGCCTTCATAGGGGTGATTGCAGACGAAAATGTCATCGTCGCGCAGCCCCTCGACGCCGTAAATGTCGATGATGCGTGCGATAAGCCGCTGATACGACATCGCGTGATAGAACATCGGCGGCGCAACGATCAATCGAGCCTGCGCGTCGACGATGACACAACTGAAATCGCGCGATTCCCGCACGATGGTCGAATAGCCTGAGCGATAGAAATGATGCGACATTTCTTCCATCAGGCAACCGATGCGATTACGCAGAATCTGGACCGTAACGGGGTCGATCATGCGACAATCCTCTCGATCAGCAGATTTCCGAAATCATCGCAGCGCACGCGCCATCCGGACGGTACAATGCTTGTCGCATCCACTTGCTCGACAATCGCCGGCCCTGGCATCGACCAGCCAGGATGCAGATCGTCGCGCCGCCAGATTGTTGCGTCGACTGTCTCGACCGGACCGAGAACCAGCGCACGCAGACCGCGCGGCTGCGGCGTCGCCGGATTTGTTACGACCAGCCTTTGCGAACGATATTTCGGCATGGGCGCCAGTGCCCGAAGACGGTAGCTGACGAGTTCGACGCCCGCATCAGGCGCGCAATGTCCATGCTGGGCCGCATGCTGGACATGAAAACGTCGCGACATTTCCGAAATATCCTCCGCCCCGACAGGATCGGCGAGGCCTGCGAGCGACACCCGCAATTCATAACCTTGCCCGGCGTAGCGCAAATCCATGTCGCGCACGTAAGTCACGCCCTTTGCGTCGATTCCTTCCGCCGCCAGTTCAGCGACCGATTGCGCCCGCAGATCGTCGTAATTGCGGCTCACATCCTGCGGAACAAGCTCGCTCATATCGCGCAAATCGGATCGCAGATAATCGTGCTGCACATCAGTGCACAGCAATCCCAGCGCCGAGAATGCGCCCGGGTTCGGCGGCACCAGCACACGCGGAATGCCGAGTTGTTGCGCAACCTGCGCCGCATGAACTGGCCCCGCGCCGCCGAACGGCACAAGCGTGAATCCGGTGAGGTCGATTCCACGTTTGGCGGCTTCCACGCGGATCGAATCCACAATGCGTGCATTGACCATCCGCACGATGCCGGACGCCGCAACGCTCACATCGACGCCCATCGGCGTGGCGACATGGCGCGCAATGGCGGCGCGCGCCGCATCTACATCTAGCTTCGCGCGACCACCCAGGAAATAGTCCGGGTTCAATGCGCCGCAGACCACATCGGCGTCTGTCACTGTCGCCCTGTCGCCGCCGCGTCCGTAACAGGCCGGTCCCGGCGATGCGCCCATGCTGTGAGGTCCGACTTCAAGCATGCCGCCCGAATTCACCTGCGCGATGCTGCCGCCACCAGCCGGAATCGTCACCACATCAAGCGCCGGCACGCCCACAACACGCCCGTCGATCAAGCCTTCCGCCTGTTCGAGCGGTTCGCCGTTTTCGATGAACGCCAGATCGCAACTCGTGCCGCCCACGTCCATGGTGACGATATTGGCCCAGCCCTGCTCCTTGCCGAGCAGCACGGCAGCGCCGCGCACGCCAGCCGCCGGCCCCGACAGAAGCGTGCGCACCGTGTGGGTTTCGGCATCGGCGACCAGCGGCATGACGCCGCCGTTCGATTGCATCAGGAAGCGCTGCTTCGTATGAATCCCGATGGAATCGAGCCCGTCTGACAGACCGCCGCAATAGCGCGCCAGTGCGGGCGCCAGATAGGCGTTCAGCATCGTGGTGGAAAATCGCGGCCATTCGCGGATGCGCGGCAGAACTGCGCTGGAGCGCGACACGAAAGCGCCGGGCGCGACCTCGCGAATGATCTGCGCCGCGCGCACCTCGTGCGCAGCATTCATGAAGGAGAACACGAAGCAGACGGCGAAACTCGTTACGCCGGAATCGGCCAGTTCGCGCGCGCTGCGCCGGACCGCGTCCTCATCGAGAGGCTCAAACTCATGGCCGAGATAGTCAATGCGTCCGCCGATTTCGCGCACGAACTTCGGCCGCGCCAGCGGTTCGGGCCGGCGAAAGAAATGATCGAACGGGCTGACGCCGTCGCGGCCCTGCGTCTGCACTTCCAGAATGCCGCTCATGTGCGCATTGATCAGCACGCCAATCCGCGCGCCTTTCATTTCAAGAAGCGCATTTGTCGTCACGGTTGTGCCGTGTGCGAAAGCGCCGATCTCGTCGGCCGCTATTCCCAGCGCCAGAAATCGCCCCAGTCCCTCGATCACCGCAACGGACTGGTTGTGCAATGTGCTGGGCAGCTTCTCGACCCGATAGGCGCCGGTCAGCGTGTCGACCAGCACCATGTCGGTATGCGTGCCGCCCACATCGACACCGACACGATAGCGCAGCGTGCTCAAAGAGGCAGATGTCATGCGGTTTCCTTGCTGCCTCGCCGGCTGAACGCGATAGCCGCGATCAGCCGCCGTAGAACACGTTGTCGCCTAGATCCTTCATCTCAAGGATCGCCGCATCGGGACGGCCCGAAAGCGGCCTGTTGAGATGCGCCTCGACAACTTCCGCCATCTAGCACTTGATGGAGCCCGGCGCTTCCACCAGCCGCGGACCAAAGGCCGATTGCGTCACCCAGTTCACGGTCGCGGCGGCGATGTTGCCCTTCCGGTCGTCGGCGGTGAGGACGTAGATCCCGTAGGGGATCATTCTCAAAACGGCCTTCTTGGCGTCGCCGTTCATGTTTCCTCCGATCGAGCATGGCTGGTGGACAGGATGGTCCTGTCTACAGCAAGGAGCCCTGCTGGCTCAACGGCCGCGCTGAACTCGAAACAGTCCAGCTTCGACACAGGTGGTTAATGGAACCCACCAACTGTCCGGTCGTTTTCCATAAGTTGCGCAATTGGCTATGGGCCGCGAGCCAGCCTGACGCAACATGTCGTGTGAACATTAGGGGAAAATAGGCCCCTCGGCTGATTCGTGCCCCCTGTGTTCCGGGTTCGGACTTTGCGTTAACGGAGGCCGGGACGAAAATAAAATGCGATCGGCCCTTCAAGTCGGTCGCCCGGCCACTAGCTTTATGCTCAGATTGAGTATATGTAGTCGTCAGTGATGACCTCAGGGTCAGACAGCGTTAGTGCGTCCGCATGTTCGGCGGACGTTTTTTCGGACCTTCTTATGCTCAGACTGAGCATAAGAGTTTGGAAAGGGAGTAGATCATGCAGGGTCAGCTCGCGACCGGTATCCGCCCGAAGGCCCCTCCGGTGGTCCCGACTTTGTCGGCGGCCGCACAACGGCTTGGCGTCCTCCCCATGCCGAACCTTGCCTGGACCCCCGAGGTCGAGCGCGAGACTGCGCATCTCTACGAAAAGGTGAAGGCCATCATCCCGCCGGTGGAATGGCCCTTCCATGCGCCTTACGTGAAGGCCATCAACGATCTGAAGAAAGAGCGCAACGCGGTCATTCTGGCGCACAACTACCAGACGCCGGAAATCTACAATTGCGTCGCCGACGTTGTCGGCGACTCGCTGCAGCTCGCCAAGCTGGCCGCGAAGTCCGACGCCGACATCATCATTCAGGGCGGCGTCCACTTCATGGCCGAAACGTCGAAGCTGCTGAACCCGAACAAGACCGTGCTGATCCCCGACAGCAAGGCCGGCTGCTCGCTGGCCGAGTCGATCACCGGCGCGGACGTTCGTCTGCTGCGCGAGCGTTACCCCGGCGTGCCGGTGGTGGCCTACGTCAACACCTCTGCTGAGGTGAAGGCGGAAGTCGACATCTGCTGCACGTCTTCCAATGCGCTCAAGATCGTCGAAAGCCTCGGCTCCGACCGTGTCATATTCCTGCCTGATCAATATCTGGCGAAGAACGTGCAGGCGCAGACGAAAGTGAATATCATCGCCTGGCACGGCGCGTGTGAGGTTCACGAGCGCTTCACTGCGGAAGAATTGATGCGCTACCGGGCCGATGATCCGTCGATCAAGATTATCGCGCATCCCGAATGCCCGCCGGAAGTGGTCGCTGTCAGCGACTTCACCGGCTCGACAGCTGCGATGATCGACTATGTGAAGACCCGCAAGCCCCGGCGCGTGCTGATGGTCACCGAATGTTCGATGGCCGACAATGTGGCGTCCGAGACGACCGGTACGGAATTCGTCCGCCCGTGCAATCTCTGCCCGCACATGAAGCGGATCACGCTGCCGAAGATCCTCGACAGCCTGGTGTACCTCCGTGAGGAAGTGACCATCGATCCGGCGTTGGCCGAACGCGCCCGCCTCAGCGTGCAGCGGATGATCGATATCGGGTGAACGAACACTCCCCCTCTCCCCGCAAGCGGGGAGAGGGCCAGGGTGAGGGGCCGATCGCAAAGTTTCACTCCTCCTCCACGCCCCTCATCCGGCCTTCGGCCACCTTCTCCCTGCGAACAGGACGAAGGCAAAAGGGCTTCGCTACATGCCTTCCCCCATCCTGATCGTCGGCGGCGGACTCGCAGGTCTTTTCTGCGCCCTGAAACTCAGCCCCCGCCCAGTCACCCTTCTGGCCTCAGCCCCCATCGGGCAGGGCGCATCCTCCGCCTGGGCACAGGGCGGGGTGGCGGCTGCGATGTCGGAAGGCGATAGCCCCGAGAAGCATACCGAAGACACCGTGATCGCCGGCGCCGGAACGGTGGATCGTCAGGTCGTGCTCGACATGGCGCGCGAGGCGTCGGACCGCATTCACGACCTGCTCGCCTACGGGGTTCCTTTCGACCGCGACCTCGAAGGCAGGCTCTTGCAATCGCGCGAGGCGGCCCACAGCGAACGACGCATTGTGCGCGTGAAAGGCGACGCAGCCGGCAAGGCGATCATGGAGGCGCTCGTCGCCGCCGTTCATCGCACCCCGTCGATCACCCTGCGCGAGGGCTATACTGCGGAAGAACTGATCGTCGAAAACGGGCGCGTCGGCGGCGTATATGCGCGAGGAAAAGACGGGCTGCTGCAGGCATTCCCGGCCGCCGCCACCGTACTGGCGACCGGCGGCATCGGCCAGCTTTACCGCGTCACCACCAACCCGCCCGAAGCGCGTGGTCTTGGCCTAGCCATCGCCGCACAGGTCGGCGCGATCATCGCCGACGCCGAATTCGTGCAGTTTCACCCCACCGCCATCGACATTGGCCGCGATCCAGCCCCTCTGGCGACCGAGGCGCTGCGCGGAGATGGCGCGACGCTGATCAACAGCGCGGGCGAACGCTTCATGCTGGCCATCCACCCGGACGCCGAACTCGCCCCGCGCGATATTGTAGCGCGCGGCGTCTTTGCCGAACTGGCTGCCGGTCGCGGGGCATATCTGGATGCCCGGGCCGCCATCGGGCCAGAATTCCCGCACCTGTTCCCGACAGTTTACGCCAGTTGCGTCTCGGCCGGCATCGATCCCGTCACGACGCCCATACCGGTTTCGCCTGCCGAACATTATCATATGGGCGGCATCGCCACGGATGCCCGCGGCCAAACCTCCCTGCCGGGCTTGTGGGCGGCGGGCGAGGTCGCCTCGACGGGGGTTCACGGCGCAAACCGGCTTGCGTCGAATTCGCTGCTCGAAGCGGTCGTGTTCGCCGCCCGTATAGCGGACGACCTGAAATCGAACGATGAACCGGCCCCGGTTCCACCGGTGCACGCGCTGTCGCCTGCGAGTCCGTCCGAACCTCAACTGATCTCGCGCCTGCGCGCCGTCATGCAGGACCATGCGGGCGTCATCCGCGACAAGCAGGGGCTGGAAGAAGGGCTGCGTCAGATTTTGGCTCTGGAAAAGATCGCCCAAAACCCGACCACCCGCGCCATGATTGCCACCGCCTTGCTGGTTCTGGCCGGCGGCCTGACCCGGCGCGAAAGCCGGGGCGGCCATTTCCGGGCCGATTTCACCGCTCCCGATCCGGCGCAGGCCAGCCGGTCCATGACGACGCTCGCACAGGCCCGCCGGATCGCCGCCGCCGTGACGCTTGCCTGAACCATCTGCTCGCGAAACCTTGTCCGCCAACCACTTGCCGTGGCGGCTCAAAACCGCCATGGTCCGGGGCGAATCTGGCGTTCCGGTTTGCTGCTGCCGCCTCGACCGGGGCGGGCCTGACCGGACGTAACTATCAACGAGAAAGATGGATCTCGTGCCGTTCGATTTCACGTCCCAATCTGCCTCGACGCGCCCCGCGGCCCGCCGTTTCCGCGCAGCCTTGCTGGCCGGCCTTTTCGGCCTTGTGGCTGTGGGGCCTTCGCAAGCAGCCACGCCGCAGCGACAGACCAAATCCGTACCCCGCCCGTTTCAGGTCAGCAGCAGCCCGGCCGGCAACTATTTGTCGGCGCTCTCCGCTGGTTTCCAGCGCGATACGGCTGCGGCCTCGACCTTCTTCCGGGAGGTACTGCGCCACGATCCCCGCAATGCGGAAATCATCGAACGCGCCTTTGTGGCGACGCTCGCCAACGGCAATGTGCCGGAAGCCTTTGGCCTCGCTGAACGGCTCGTGGCGCGCGACAAGGCAAACGGTCTCGGCCATCTGGTGCTGGGCGTGCGCGCCATCAAGGCGCGCCAGTTTTCGACCGCGCGTGGAGAACTCGCCAAGTCCGGCAGCAATCGGCAGCGCGACATCACCGCGATCCTGCTCGGCGCCTGGACCTATGTAGGCTCCAACGATTACAAGCGCGCGCTCGATACGCTCGATCAGTTGAAAGACCCGCGTTTCGCCGGCTTCCGCGACTATCATGCGGCGCTCATCGCGGACATTTCCAAGAATGTCCCCGAAGCCACGAAGCGCATGAAGGCCGCCTACGAAAGCGAGAAGAACACGCTGCGCGTCGTCGACGCCTATGCGCGCTTCCTGTCTCGTCAGGGCCAGATCGAGGAAGCCAAAAAGGTCTATCAGGCTTTCGAAGAACTGGTTCCCCGGCATCCGCTCGTCGCCAGCGCCCTCGCGACACTCGACACAGCAAAGCCGTTGCCCGCCACAGTAAAGAACTCCCAGCAGGGCGCCGCAGAAGTTCTTTATGGTCTGGGCTCCGCCGGCAATCGGCAGGGCGACGAACTCGCCGCCGTTATTTATCTGCGCCTCTCACAGCATCTGGAAGCCGACAATCCGCTCGCGATCGTGACGCTGGCCAGCCTTTACGAGAATCTGAAGCAGTACGAAGCCGCCATCGACATTTATGAAACGATGCCGGAACAGTCGCCGCTGCGGTCCAACGCCGACATCCAGATCGGCCTGCTGCTGGAAACACTCGGTCGCGGCGATGAAGCCGTGAAGCATCTTGTCGCCATGACGGCAGATCATCCGAAGGACACCGAAGCCCTCAACGCGCTCGCCAATCTGCAGCGTTCGCGCAAGGACTTTGCGGCCGCAGTGACCACCTACACGAAGGTGCTCGAACTTTCGCCGGCGAACGAGCGCTCGCTTTGGCCGGTCTATTACTTCCGGGCCATTTCGTATGAACGTCAGAAGATGTGGCCGAAGGCAGAGGCCGACTTCCAGAAGGCTCTCGAACTTTTCCCGAACCAGCCGCTGGTTCTGAACTATCTGGGCTATTCGTGGGTCGATCAGGGGCTGCATCTGGAAGAAGCCTTCCGGATGCTCCAGAAGGCTGTCGAACTGCGCCCGACTGACGGCTATATCGTCGACAGTCTCGGCTGGGGTCACTACAAGCTGGGTCGCTACGAGGAGGCGCTGCGCGAACTCGAACGCGCCGTCGAACTCAAGCCCGGCGATCCGACCATCAACGATCACCTCGGCGATGTGTACTGGAAGACCGGCCGCAAGCTGGAAGCGGTTTTCCAGTGGAACCACGCGCGTGATCTGAATCCGGAGCCAGACGAACTGCCGCGCATTCTGGAGAAGATCAAGAACGGCATGGGCGACGACGTGAAGCCGGCCTCTGTGACCGAACAGCCGAAAAACGGCGGTTGATTTCGCAAGGCGTGCAGCCGTGACTCTCGTCAGCCGCGCGCCGGCGAAGATCAACCTGTCGCTGCATATCGTCGGCAGACGCCCGGACGGCTATCATGAACTCGAAAGCCTGGTGGTCTTTGCGGGCGCTGGCGACACGCTTTCGCTGACGCCCGCCGACAAACTTTCCTTTTCCGCCGAAGGCCCCACCGCCGCGCTGGCCGGCCCCGCCGACGACAATCTGGTCTTGCGCGCGGCGCGCCTGCTCGGCGAACAGGTGGAAATCCGCACCGGCACCTTTCATCTCGTCAAACGATTGCCGGTCGCTGCAGGCGTTGGCGGCGGCTCGTCGGATGCGGCTGCAGCGCTGCGGCTTCTGGCCGACGCCAATGCGATTTCGCACGATGATCCGCACATCATGGCCGCCGCGCGCCGCGCCGGCTCCGATGTGCCCGTCTGCATCGACGCACGCGCCCGCATGATGCGCGGCGCAGGCGATGCGCTGGGCGCGCGCTTGCGCCTGCCGCCCCTGTTTGCTGTGCTGATCAATCCGCGCACGCCGGTCGAAACCGCGCCGGTATTCGCCCGCCTCGGCCTTGCGCGCGGCGAGACGCTAAAGGGTATGCCGCACCCTTTTGTGCCGGACAATCTCACGCAGGCGCAATTGATCGAACTGCTTTCGCAAACCCGCAATGACCTACAGGCCGCCGCCACGGAAATCGCGCCCGTGATTGCTGACGTGATCGAAGCCCTGAGGGCAACGCCAGATTGCAGACTGGCCCGCATGTCGGGCTCAGGCGCAACCTGCTTTGGGCTGTTCGAAACCTGCCATCAAGCCGCGCGCGCAGCGGCGCAGATTCGCGCACGCCGCGCAGGATGGTGGATCAGGCCGACGCTGCTGCGTTGATCAGGCGGCCTCGATCAGAAACCGCGCAAGCGCGTCCGGCTGATCCACCATCATGTCGTGGCCCCAGTCTTTTTCGAACACGCGCCACGACGGGTCTGCCTTGCAGACCGCCAGCGCATTGTCGAAATTCACGCTGGGATGCTTCAACGCCCGCAGATAGGTCTTGCGGGCGACCCTGTCGCGCGCGCCCGTGAGGCGGATTTTCTGCATCGCAACCCCGATGGGCTGCGGAGTCATCTTCGACTTCACCCATGCTGTGTCGGCAGCGTCCGTCAATTCGAAACGCGCCGGATCTGGAACTGGCCGCGAGACGTCGCCTCGCGCCAGAGCCGCCTGCGTCGCAGCCTTGTCCTGCGGAGATTGAACATCGAGCCCGCTCACACCATCTGGCGGCAGCCCGGCATCGAGATAGACAATCGACGACACGCGCGGCAGCACGCGCTCGACAGCGCCCGAAATCACCCAGCCAGAATAGGAATGACCGACCAGAACCGCATCGCGAATATCTTCCCACTCGAACACATTCGCCACGTCGGCAATATGCGTATCGAGGTCAACGGAGGCGCTCAACAAATGCGAGCGTTCGCCGAGGCCCGTCAGTGTCGGGGTAAAAACCTCGTGCCCTGCGGCGCGCAAAAGTTTCGCAACGCGCCGCCAGCACCAGCCGCCGTGCCAAGCGCCATGAACCAGAACAAACCGATGATTTGCCACGTTGCCTCTCTGCTTATGCGCGCCGGACGAAAAGTCTCGCGACATTTACCCAGCCGCCCGCGACGACCGCAAGCCCGCAGACAATAGCCAGAAGCGACACGTCCGGAAGCTCGACGCGAAAAACAGCGCGCAACGCCGGTATGGCGAAAATGACGACCAGCACCGCCGCCACAGCCGCCATTGTCAGCGCATACATGCGGAATTGTGCGCCGAACAAGGAACCGAACGACCCGGCGGCATCCGCCACAGCAAGAGAAATATTGGCCACGACCAGCGACACGAAGGCCAGAGCCCGCGCCTGAACTTCAACGACGCCATTCCGGATCGCCCACCAGTAGATTGCAAACGTGAAGGCAAGCACGACGGCGCCCTGCAGAACGCCAAGCGCCACCTGCCAGACGCCGAAAATGGATTCGTCGGCTTTGCGCGGCTTGCTCTGCATCGCATCCTTTTCGCTTTCCGCGCCCTCGAACATGAGCGACGTCACAGGATCGATAATCAGTTCCAGCAGGACGACATGCATCGGCATCAGCATGGGCGGCAACCCGACCACAAGCGGCAACAGCGCAAGCCCTGCAATCGGCACATGGATCGCGGTGATGAAAGTCAGCGCCTTGCGCAGATTGGCGAAAATGCGCCGCCCAAGCGCAACGCCTGCGATGATCGACGCAAAGCGGTCATCGAGCAGCACCACATCGGCGGCCTCGCGCGCCATGTCTGTGCCGCGCTGCCCCATCGCGATGCCCACATGCGCGGCTTCGAGTGCGGGCGCATCATTGACGCCGTCGCCCGTCATGGCGACGATTTCACCGTTTTGTTTGAAGGCCTGCACCAGAACGAGCTTCTGCTCCGGCGTCACGCGCGCAAACACCCGTACATGCTTTAGTCGCTCACTGAGCGCAGCAGCATCGAGAGAGGTGATTTCCGTTCCGGTCAAAACGCCCGGTTCCGTTGCAATGCCGGCCTGACGCGCAATCTCCAGCGCAGTCGCCGGATAATCACCGGTGATCATCGCCACGTCGATTCCAGCCTGACGGGCCAGCAGGAGAGCCTCCGGCACATCCTTGCGCACCGGATCCTCGAAGCCGACAAACCCGGCAAAGACAAACGCGCCATGCGGCGGCATGACGTCGGCGCTGGCCGCGCCTGCGCTTGTCGCCACGCCCAGCACACGCAGGCCCCGCGATGCAAGCGAGGCCACGACGGCTTCGTGTTGCGTCCTCGCATCTGCATCCATGCCGCAGAGCGTGAAGACCGCTTCCGGCGCACCCTTGGCGAAGAAATCGAACAATGCGCCTTCCGCCCATGCTTGCACGAACACTGGCATCTCGGAGCGAAGCGGGAAGGTCGCAACAGGCTCATTCGTCGACGCAGAAGCAGCTTGGGGCAAAGTCCGGATTGCCCGGTCCATCGGGTCGACCGGGCGCACCGCGCTCGCGCGGCCTGCCGCAAACAACAGGCTCGCCACATGCGCGTCTACTGTCGCGCTAGCGTCCAGTTTCAAAAGGTGACCGTCCGCCCAAAGCTCACTGATCACCATGCGATTCTCGGTCACGGTGCCGGTCTTGTCGACGCACAGAAGAGTTGTGGCTCCGAGCGTTTCGATGATGGCGCCGCGTCGCACCAGCATCTTGCGGGTCGCAAGCCTCCACGCGCCGAGCGCCATGAAGATCGCAATCACCATCGGAAATTCTTCCGGCAGCAGTCCGACCGCCAGTGTGATGCCCGACAGAGCGGCCCCTACCCAGTCGCCCAGCAGCCAGCCGTAAAGTCCCGCCACCAGCAGGGAAAAGGCGATCGCCATGATTCCAAGACGGGCGATCAACGTTTTTGTGGTGCGCTGAAGTTGCGTCGGCTCCTGCTCAATGCCGGCAAGCGACAGCCCAATCTGTCCAAGCTGCGTGCGTTCGCCCGTCTGGCTGACAATCGCAACGCCTTGCCCGCGCATGATCATCGTGCCGGAAAACAGATAGGGCGTCCCGTCGCCGCCCGGCTGCGCGCCTGCATCAACGCCATTTCCGGGGCTCGCCAGCGACTTGGTCACCGGAACGGATTCGCCAGTAAGGGCCGATTCATCGACGCTTAACGCATCGCCCGCTGTCAGCACGGCGTCCGCAGGCAATCGCTCGCCTTCGCCGACCATCAACACATCGCCCGGGACAAGGTCGCGCGAGGGCGTCAATACAGCAACGCCGTCACGCATCACCCGCGCGAAGGGTTCGGCCATTTCGCGCAAGGCCGCCAGCGCGCGTTCGCTGCGGGCTTCCTGAAACACCACGAGTCCCACGGCGCTCAACGCGCCCGCCATGACGAACAGGCCTTCGCCGAGATCCCCGATGGCAAGATAGAGCGCAGCCGCCACGACCAGCAGGCCGAACATCGGCTCGCGCAAGGTCCCCAACGCAATGCCTATCAGCTTTCGCGGCGGCGCAGAGGGCATGATGTTGGGGCCGAATTTCGCCAAGCGCGAGACGGCCTCAGCGCCGGAAAGTCCGCGCAATGGATCGGATTTCTCCCCGGCAGCAGCCGGGTCGTGATCCTGAAAAGCTTCGGTCAGTGTGCCCTGCTAACGCAGAATTCGACCACGGAAAGAAGTGACTTCTTCCATGGCGAATTGGGGAAGAGCTCGAGCGCATCGCGCGCCATGGCGCCGTAATGGCGGGCGCGCTCGACGGTGTCTTCCAGCGCCCTGTGCTTGCGCATGGTCGCCAGCGCGGTGGCCAGATCGCCGTCGTTGATTTCGCCGCGCTCCAGCGTGCGTTTCCAGAAGTCGCGCTCGACCGCGCTGCCGCGCCGGAACGATAGCACCACCGGAAGCGTGATCTTGCCCTCGCGGAAATCGTCGCCGACATTCTTGCCGAGTTTCGCCGACGTGCCGCCGTAATCCAGAGCATCGTCGATCAACTGGAACGCCACGCCGAGATTAGTGCCATAGCTGCGGCAGGCGGCGGCTTCCCCCTTCGGACGATTGGCCAGAATGGGGCCGACTTCGGCAGCGGCGGCGAACAGCGCCGCCGTCTTGGCGCGGATGACAGCCAGATAGGCGTCTTCGGTGGTCTCCGTATCCTTGGCGGCGGACAGCTGCATCACTTCGCCCTCCGCAATGACGGCGGCGGCGGTGGAAAGAATATCAAGACACGGCAGTGAACCCACCTCGACCATCATCTTGAAGGCCTGGCCTAGAAGAAAGTCGCCGACCAGAACGCTGGCCTCGTTGCCCCACAACATGCGCGCTGCGAGTTTGCCACGCCGCATGTCGCTCTGGTCCACCACATCGTCATGAAGCAACGTCGCGGTGTGCATGAATTCGACTGAGGCCGCCAGCTTGATATGGCCATCGCCCGGATAGCCGCAAAGACCGGCCGTCGCCAGTGTCAGCATCGGCCGAAGGCGTTTTCCGCCCGACGAAATCAGATGGTTCGCGACCTCGGGAATCATCGTCACTTCAGACCCGGTCCTCGACAGGATGGTCTGGTTGACGCGGTCCATATCAGCCGAGACAAGATCGACCAGATCTTCGATCCCGGGTTCTTTCGGCCTGTCTTCGAGCGGAACGACGACGCCCACGCGCTGATCCTCAATTTTGTCGGCGACTTGCAACGCCTTTTGGCGCGTGCCAGCCTGCTTCTCTCTTCGCATGCCGGCCATAGGCTGGCAATCTTGCCCCGGTCGGACCCGTTTCAAATGATAGAGCTGATCCGAACCAACGACCTCGTTCTCATCTCTGTCATTGAGACGATCCTTCAAGCGGAGAATATCCGCTATTTTGTCGCGGATCAGCATACAAGCGCCGTCGAGGGTTCACTGGGTTTCCTGCCACGCAGAATTCTGATTGACGGAGATTGGGAAATTCGCGCCCGTCGCATTCTGACCGAGGCCGGCCTGATCGAGGAAAACCCGCGTGGTTGAGGCGCAAACGCAATTCCGCACAGACGCCATTCTGGGCGGACGCTTGCTGTTGCAACAGGCGACGCGCGGCCACAGGGCCGGGACCGACGCGGTTCTGCTGATTGCGGCGACGCCGCGTGGTGACGAGTTTTTGATCGACGCCGGAGCGGGAGCAGGCGCTGCAGGTCTGGGCGTTGGGCTTCGCGACCCGCTCCGACAGATTCTGCTGATCGAAAAAGACGCTGAAACAGCCACGCTTGCCGGCGCCAATATTGCGCTGAATCAACTTGAAGGGCGGGCGAGCGTCCTGACTGTCGACATCCTTTCAGCGGCAACACGTAGGGAAGCCGGGCTGGCAAACAATTCGGCTGATGTGCTGATCAGCAATCCGCCATTCTATGATCCGGCGACGGTACGGCCATCGCCCCATGCCCGAAAGGCTCTGGCGCATGTTACGCTAGGCGGCCGCGGTGTAGTGACGCCTTGGCTTCGAGCATTTTCGGCCCTGCTGAAACCTGGCGGCCGCATGGTGATGATCCACCGCGCAGAGGCACTGGGCGAAATTATTGCCGCCTGCGAGGGCCGCTTCGGCGATCTGGCAATCCGCCCCGTCCACCCGCGCTCGGATGCCCCGGCACTGCGGGTTCTGGTCTGCGGCATCAAGGGCAGCCGTGCGCCCTTACGGCTTTTACCGGGGCTGGTTCTGCACGATGCCGATGGACGTTTCACCCCACAGACGGAAGCCATTCACCGGGGCGAGGCCGAAATCGGCTGGACATGAAAAAGCCGGCCCCTCGCGGGGCCGGCTCTTTTCAGTTTTGACGTCTAGCGGCGATAGCAGACCCGGCGATTCACCTTCCGCCAGCCGCGCTTGGTCTTGACCCAACGCTTCTGGATGACGCAACGCGGTGCAAGCCGCGCCAACGGGCGATAGACCGGATAGGGCTCCTGATAGACCGGATAGGGCTCGTACACCGGGTAGGGAACGATCGTCTGGCGCACGCGAGGAGGCTCCCGATAGACCGGACGCGGTTGATAGGTCGGGCGC
The DNA here is from genome assembly GCA_947478455.1 of Beijerinckiaceae bacterium. Taxonomy (GTDB): domain Bacteria; phylum Pseudomonadota; class Alphaproteobacteria; order Rhizobiales; family Beijerinckiaceae; genus Terripilifer. The sequence goes on from CANJWR010000014.1 coordinate 41,800, forward strand.
GGCGCATAGACCGGCGGCTGGTAGCTAGGCTGCGGCGTGTAGACCTGACCACCGCCCTGGAAACGCTGAACCCGGGGCTGCGGCGGCGCGACAGCGCCACGAAAACCGCCACCATCGCCGCCACGCCCGAAGGCCCGCGGCTGCGGCTGGGCCTGTGGTTGCGGCTGGGCCTGCGGCTGAGGAGCGGCCCGTCCGCGGCCAAAACCGCGCTGCTGGGGATCCTGCTGCGCGCCCTGCCCGGGGAAGGTGAACTGGGCCGATGCAGTTCCGGCGGACACAAGTGCGCCAGCCGCCAGCGTTGCCGCCACCGTGAGAGCCCTGGCGAGGCCCGAAAGGCGAGAAACCGAAACAATCGACATGACACTCTCCTTGGGAACAGGCTCGTCGCTGTTTCATGTGGGTAGCGTGTCCAGCACCCCTCCGGCGATGAGGTAGACCATCAACTTGAGGTTGCGCTTGCTGCGATAGCCTTTTGCCTTGCGTTTGGCGGCCTGGACGTTTCCGTTGATGGCCTCCA
>CANJWR010000015.1 GCA_947478455.1 Beijerinckiaceae bacterium
CGACGTCATCAACGTATCCGGCCACCGCCTTGGCACAGCGGAAGTCGAAAGCGCGCTCGTTGCGCATCCGAAAGTGGCCGAGTCCGCCGTGGTCGGTTACCCGCACGCCATCAAGGGTCAGGGCATCTACGCCTATGTGACGCTGATGAGCGGCGTCACGCCGACCGAGGAACTCCGCAAGGAACTCGTCGGCTGGGTCCGCAAGGAGATCGGTCCCATCGCGTCGCCGGACGTGATCCAGTTCGCCCCGGGCCTGCCGAAGACCCGTTCGGGCAAGATCATGCGCCGCATCCTGCGCAAGATCGCCGAGAACGAGGTGGGCGCGCTGGGCGACACTTCGACGCTGGCCGATCCCGCCGTTGTGGACGACCTGATCACCAACCGGGCGGTGAAGTAGGACGCTCCGGCTCTGTGAAACAGGCCTTGTGAAACAGCCGGAACTGCAAAAACGCAGTTCCGGCTTTTCTTATTGTTGTTATCGCCGCGATCCTGCTGCTGCGACGTGAAGCGCAAGAATTGCACGGAGGCGGTGGGGGTGGACAAATACCCTCTCCGCTGCCGTCGATCCTTGATTTCCAGGAGAGCAGTTTCGAGCCCGACCGTCAGGCCCGGCCATGACGCCTCACAGACCCGGTCCGGACCGTCCGCACACGCGAACAATCTCACTCCGATCATGAGGGCGACCGAACCGTCGCAAATCAACAATTTCTAAGAATTTTTCCGGGCCGGAAGTGGTAGCGGGGGAGGGACTCGAACCCCCGACCCCAGGATTATGATTCCCGTGCTCTAGCCAGCTGAGCTACCCCGCCACATGCTTCCCCGAAGGTGACGGCAGGGGTTTCGAAGCCCGTCCCGCGAAGCCCGCGCATTTAGTGTTTCGGACGCCGGGGTGTCAAGCCAAACGCGCGATTGTTTCAGTTTCTTGCCAGATGTTTCAGTTTCTTGCCAGGCGGACGATGGTGAAGAGTCCGAACGGAGAAAGTGTCCGGCGTTCCAGCAGTTTGATGTCGGGGCGCGCGGCGATCCAGTCGCCCACGATCGACCACGGAAACTCCGGCCGCCAGCCCAGCGACGGGCCGTGTTTGCCGAGCCAGTTCTCGGCCGCCGCCACGATGCCCTTCTCGGCTCCGATGTGATTGACCAGCACGATTTCGCCGCCCGGACGCACCACGCGGGCGATCTCGTCGAGCGTCCGCACCGGGTCCGGCACCGTGGTCAGCACGAATGGCACGACGGCGGCGTCGAAAACGCCGTCCTCGAACGTCAGGTTCATGGCGTCCATCACCAGCAGCGCCTCGACATTGTCGAGCTTCTGCTCGGCGACGCGCTTGCGGGCGATTTCCAGCATCGGGTCGGACAGATCGATGCCGGTCAGCCGCACATTGCGGTTGAACATCGGAAGTTCCAATCCGGTGCCGACGCCGACGTCGATCACCTTGCCGCCGAGCGCATTGATTGCTGCCGCTGCAGCCTTGCGGCCGGGCTTCATCACCAGCGCAAAGACGAAATCGTACACCGGCGCCCAGCGGGCGTAGGCGTCCTCCACGTCCGAATGCGTAATGGAGGTAATGCGCTCCTGACTGTCACTGGCCATGCGCTACTCGACGTCGTTCAAGGGGTTGAAACGATGGCCGCAAGGGCCGGTGCGGCGGATTCGCTCCGCGCTTGTGTTGATTTGATGAAACCGCCGCCCAGCACACGGGCGCGGGATTGCGTCGACTCGTAGAACACGCAGGCCTGTCCGGGCGAAACGCCGTCCTCGCCCTCCGCCAGTTCCACCCGCGCACCTGCGCCGTCACGAAACAGCAGAGCCGGGACCGGCGCGCGCGTCGAGCGCAGCCGGACCGCCAGCTCGACGCCCGCTTCGGGGATTGTCGAAAAGTCACCGTCGCCAATCCAGTTCACATCGCGCAAATGAACGATGCTCGTGCCCAGCGCGCTGCGTGGGCCGACGATCACATACCGCTTGCTGGCGTCGATGCGCACAACATAGAGCGGCTCGCCCGCGCCGGCAGCCGCATTGGTGAGGCCGAGGCCCCGACGCTGGCCGATGGTGTAATGGATGACGCCCGAGTGCTGGCCCAGCACCCGCCCGTCAACATGCACGATGTCGCCCGGCTCCGAGGCGCCCGGCCGCAGCCGCTCGATCACGTCCGTATATTTGCCGGCGGGTACGAAGCAGATGTCCTGACTGTCGGGCTTATCGGCCACCACGAGGCCGAATTCGCGCGCCAGCTCGCGCACCTCCGCCTTGGGCAGATCGCCCAACGGAAAGCGCAGCATGCGCAACTGGTCGCGCGTGGTGGCGAACAGGAAATAACTCTGGTCGCGGTCGGCGTCGGCGGCGCGATAGAGCGCGCGCTCGTCGCCATCAGGACGCGAGGAAATATAATGGCCGGTAGCCAGAACGTCAGCGCCGAGATCGACCGCCGTGTCGAAAAGGTCGGCGAACTTGATGTGCTGGTTGCAGGCCACGCAGGGAATCGGCGTCTCGCCCGCCACATAGGATTCGGCGAAGCTGTCGATCACCTTCTGGCGAAAGCGGCTTTCGTAGTCGAGCACATAATGCGGGATGCCGAGCCGCTCAGCCACCGTGCGGGCGTCGTGAATATCCTGCCCGGCGCAGCAGGCGCCCTTGCGATGGGTCGCTGCGCCATGATCGTAAAGCTGCAGGGTGATGCCGACGACGTCGTAACCCTCGCGCTTCAGCAGCGCCGCCACGACGGAGGAATCCACGCCGCCCGACATGGCCACCACCACGCGGGTCTCCGACGCCGGTTTGGCGATGCCAAGCGAGTTCACCCCGGCGCGCGGGGCGTCGGGCACTCTCGTGGCGGCCAGGGAGGCGATGGACATGGATTGCATCCGCACGGGATCGGAAAAATTCAGGCGTCCGCCCGGAAGGACGGTTGGAAATGGTGAGAAAGCCCATTCCGCCGCCAATTGCAACGGGGGATGTTTTTTGGCCTTGCGACAAACATGGTTAACGGTCCGCAACCATTCGTCCCGATTGGATACGCAAATCGGGCCTTTGGCAAGGATTTGGCAATAAACCGAGGATTTTCAAGGCATTTTCGAGAACAATTGGCGCTCCGTGTTTAGGCAAATCTTAAATGAGCAGGCCTAGTGTCAAATGACAGTTGGGTCAGTAGCGTGTGTGAGTATAGAGATGACCGAGCCGCTCCGTCCGCGGGTAAAGTATGTGATCGGGCCAGATGGGAGCCCGCTGACGATCGCGGATCTTCCGCCGACGTCCACGAAGCGCTGGGTCATTCGCCGCAAGGCGGAGGTCGTCGCCGCCGTGAGAGGTGGATTGCTGTCGCTTGAAGAAGCGTGCAGTCGTTATACGCTCACGGTCGATGAATTCCTCAGCTGGCAGATGTCGATCGATCAGCATGGACTGGCAGGACTGCGCACCACGCGCATCCAGCAATATCGCCAGTAAGAGATCCTGAATTTTGCCAAAAGCGCTGACCTCCGGGTCGGCGCTTTTGCTTTTGGGATATACGGACCGAAACCGTCGCAGAGGTCCTCAAGCCGCCGCCGGAGGAGTCTCGTCCTTGATCCTGCCAAGTTGCGACCGCTCGAAAAACAGGATCACAGGAATCGACATGGCGAGCGGAATAATCAGGTAGAACAGCCGCCAGACCAGCAGCGCCGCAAAAACCGATGTGGCCGGAATGCCGGGCATTACGGCCAGAAAGACAGCTTCCATCACCCCGACGCCGCCCGGCACCTGCGACAGCAGCCCGGCCGAAAACGACAGCAGAAACGCGCCCAGCACGATCGCATAGCCGGGATTGCCCTCTGCGGACAGGGCGAAATAGATGATGCCCGCAGCCCCCATCAGTTCCAGCGGCCCCGCCAGATATTGGCGGATCACGATGGGCATGCGCGGGTAGAACATCTCGAATGATTTGATTTTCAACGGCCGCAACTGCATCCACGCGCCGAACGTATAAAGCGCGCAGAAGGCCAGCAGCGCAGCCCCGATGGCGCGCGCAACGCCGCGCCCTATGGCGAAATGCTCCGACAGAGAACGCAATGGTTCAAGAATTTGCGGTTCGGTGACAAGCACAAGTCCCAGCATGAGAATAGTGCCGAACATGAACGTGAAAGAGCAAAGCGCCACCAGCACTGCGACTTCCGGCGCGCTCAGTCCCTTGGCCGTATAGGCCCGGTAGCGCACCATGCCGCCGGAGAAAACGCTCGCCCCGATATTATGCGACAGCGCATAGGTGACGAACGAGCAGGCAGAAATATACAGCCACGAAATACCTTTTTCGCGGTTCAGGTGAATGAGCGCGATTCGGTCGTACCAGGCCAGCGCCGCATAGGCGACAAGCGTCGACAGCGCGGCCAGCAGATAACCTTCAGGTGGAATGATCGAGAGTTTGCGGCCGATGACGGTTGCGATGATCCGGATGTCGCTCCACAGGCCGCCTGCATCAAGGAGGCGCTTGATCACCACGTCCGTGGCGGCTTCCGCCAGAAGCTTCTGGTACAGCAGGCGGACTGACCAGACGACCGCCACAAGACCCAGACAGGGCCAGAAGAAATCCAGAATGCGCTTCATGAGTTTCTGCACGACCGACGCTGGGAGGCTCTTTCCCGCCGACAACGCAAACACGCGATCGTCAGCCGAGCCTTGACGTTACTTCCCTGCACGATCCGTGTGACGGTTTCAAGGTGGTCCCGGCGCGTTTGCGCCGGGTTCCATCAGGTCGTCAGACGCTGGCGGTCCGCAGACCCATATATCCGGCGTCGCTCATGACCTCGATTGGGCGCTCTGCGCCCTTTTCACGGCCTTCGAGGTTCTGGGCCTTGGTCAGTTCCTCGATGGCCTCGTCGTGGCGCGCCTTGGCTTCTTCAAGCTGGCCGCGCAACTCGTCCGCCGAGTGCTTGAGGTTGTCACGACGGCCACGAGCCGCACGCGCGTAGGTGGAATACGCAAAGTGGCTGGGGTCGTTGTTATTGGTCTTCTGTTCTTCGGACGCGATTTCCCGGTCGAGATCCGTGGCCATGCGGGAGAATTCCGCAATCATGGCCTCGATCTGGGACACGCGCCGGCGCTTTTCATCAACCTGAAAACGCTTCAGGCGGATCAGACTATCCCGCGACTTCATACGCAACTCTCCGGACGCAGGTGAACAATTGATCCCGACCGGCTGGTCGGGATCAGGAAACTTTCCGCGAGACAGATTCACCATGACAAAGGGAAGTTGCCGGTTTCTTACCCGGAAGCCGTGATTGGTTGATTTTTACCATAAACGGGACGTGGAATGTCCGCCCCTGCTCTCAGTGGCGGAAATGCCGGTGTCCGGTCATCACCATCGCGAGGCCCGCCTCGTCGGCGGCCTTGATGACTTCATCATCGCGCATGGAGCCGCCCGGCTGGATCACCGCCGTTGCGCCGGCTTCCGCCGCCGCCCGCAATCCATCCGCGAAGGGGAAGAAGGCGTCCGACGCCACGACGGCGCCCTTGGCGAGCGTCTCGACCAGACCGGCCGCCTTGGCGGCTTCGGCGGATTTCCACGCCGCGATGCGCGAGGAATCGACGCGGCTCATCTGGCCGGCCCCGATGCCGACCGTCGCGCCATCTTTCGCGTAGACAATGGCGTTCGACTTGACGTGCTTGCAGATGCGGAACGCGAATTTCAGATCGGCCAGTTCGCGCGCTGTCGGGGCGCGTTTGGTGACGACCCGCAGGTCCATGTCATCCACCACCGCATTGTCGCGGCCCTGCAACAGAATGCCGCCAGCCACAGTGCGGACCGTCAGGCCGCCGGCGCGCGGGTTCGGCAGGCCGCCGGTGAGCAGCAGACGCAGATTCTTTTTCGAGCCGACGAGCCGGATGGCTTCTTCATCCGCGTCGGGCGCGATGATGACCTCGGTGAAGATCTTGACGATCTCTGCAGCCGCCTGCGCATCGAGCTTGCGGTTCAGCGCCACGATGCCCCCGAAGGCCGAGACCGGATCGCAACGCAGCGCCTTCTCGTAGGCTTCCAGCAGGCTCGCGCCTTCCGCCACGCCGCACGGATTGGCGTGCTTGATGATCGCCACCGCCGCTGTGCGGGCGGGATCGAATTCCGCCACGCATTCGAACGCCGCATCGGTGTCGTTGACGTTGTTGTAGGAAAGCGTCTTGCCCTGCACCTGACGCGCCGTCGACACGCCGAAACGCTGCTCGGGCGTGCGGTAGAATCCTGCGGCCTGATGCGGGTTTTCGCCATAGCGCATTTTCTCGGCCAGCTTGCCGCCGATGGCGCGATAGTCGGGCGCATCATTGCCCAGCACGCCCGCGAACCAGTTGGAGATCGCCGCATCATAGGCGGCTGTGCGCGCATAGGCCTTCTGGGCGAGACTTTTGCGCAGATCGAGCGTGGTCGAGCCGCTGCCGGCCTCCAGCGCATCCAGAATCGTCTTGTAGTCCTCGACGTCGACCACCACCGCCACATCGCCGTGGTTCTTGGCCGCCGCGCGGATCATGGCCGGACCGCCGATGTCGATGTTCTCGACGCAATCGTCGTAGTCTGCGCCCTTCTGGACGGTCGCCTCGAACGGATAGAGGTTCACCACCAGCAGGTCGATACGCTTGATGTCATGCGCCAGCATGGCGGCTTCATGCTCGGGATTTTCGCGGATCGCCAACAGCCCGCCATGCACCTTCGGGTGCAGGGTCTTGACGCGCCCGTCCATCATCTCCGGAAAGCCCGTGAGGTCGGACACATCGGTGACCTTCAGGCCCGCATCCGCAATGGCCTTGCTGGTGCCGCCGGTGGAGACGAGCTCGACGCCGCGCGCCGAGAGCGCCCGGGCGAAATCGACGAGGCCGGTCTTGTCGGAAACCGAAAGCAGCGCGCGCGTGACGCGGCGAAGATCACGAGGCATGACGACTCTTTGTGTTGGCGGGGTTGGCGGCGTCCTGATCCCTCGCGGTTCGAGACGGCCCTGCGGGCCTCCTCACCATGAGGGATCTGTTGAGGCTGTCAGAAGCCCTCATCCTGAGGAGCCTGCGAGGCAGGCGTCTCGAAGGACGGGGGCGTTTATGCGCCCGCCGAATCCGCTTGATGCGATGGGCGGGCGATTAACACGGATGGGGGATGCCGCAAAGCCCCGCAGGGCGAGCCAATAGACGAAGCCCGTTCAGGCCTCGTCGTCTTCCTTCACTTCGATTTCATCGGGAAGCTCGACCACGACGCGTTTGCCCGCAATATCGACCCTCGGCACGACGGCTTTGGTGAAGGGCAGCAGCACGGTCTCGCCCTCGGTGGGCGCAATTTCCAGAATATCGCCGGCGCCGAAATTCAGCACGCGCAGAATCGTCCCGTAAAGGGTTCCGTCCGCGAGTTCGGCCCGCAGGCCGATCAGATCGGCATGGTAGAATTCGTCCTCATCGGGCGGAGGCAGGTCGGTGCGCGCCACATAGAGGTCGACGTTGGTGAGGGCCTCGACCACATTTCGGTCGCGGACGCCCGAAAGTCGCGCGACGAACAGGTCGTCGCGGATATGGCGCAGATGTTCGATCCGGAACTTGCGGGTTCCGGTCTCGTCCTGCAGGGCCGTGAAGTCGCCGATCGCGGCGGGGTCCTGCGTGAAGGACTTGAGACGAATCTCGCCCTTCACGCCGTGCGCCGCCCCGAACCGGCCGACCAGAACGAGGTCGGTCACGGCAGGCGTCCCTTCATGATGAAGGAACGGGCCTCAATCACTCTGCGGCTGCCTTTTCGGCGGCTGCGGCGGCAGCGGCGGCGCGCTCCTGAGCCTTCTTCTTCGGCAGAGCCTTCTCGGGATTATTGCGGGCTTCGCGCTTGCCGACGCCGACGCTCTCAAGCAGGCGGGCGACGCGGTCTGTCGGCTGGGCGCCCTTGGCGATCCAGACGGCGGCCTTTTCGGCGTCAACCACGAGGCGGGTCGTGTCGTCCTTGGGACGCAGCGGATCGAAGGTGCCCAGACGCTCGATGAAGCGGCCATCGCGCGGCATGCGCGAGTCGGCGACGACGAGGCGATAGAACGGGCGCTTCTTGGCGCCGCCGCGGGAGAGACGGATTTTAAGAGACATGCGTTTTTCCTTTTGTTCAAACTACTCCCTCTCCGGGCTTGTCGGAGAGGGCTGGGTGCGATCTGGGATCGCCTGGCGAGGGGCTGGTAGCGTCTACGTTTATGCGAATGGCCCCGGCCCCTCATCCGGCCTTCGGCCACCTTCTCCCCGCGAACGGGGAGACGGAATCTCACTTCTTCTTGCCTCCGAACGGGTTGAACCCGCCAAGGCCCGGCAGCTTTGCGCCGCCCAGCCCCGGAAGGCCCGGCATGCCGCCCGGCTTTGCGCCGAACAGGCCCGGCGGAGGTGTTGAAGGAAGTTTCGGCATTTCGGGCGGCAAGCCAGCGCCGCCGCCCATCTGGTTTTTCATCTGCTCGATCTGCTCGGGAGATGGCATCTGCATGCCGCCGCCAAGGCCGAACATCGAGGCCATCTTGGCCATCGGACCGCGCTTGGCGCCGCCCATCATCTTCATCATGTCGGCCATCTGCCGGTGCTGCTTGAGCAGCTTGTTGATGTCCTCGGGCTTTGTGCCGGAGCCCGCCGCGATGCGCCGCTTGCGCGAGGCCTTCAGCAGGTCGGGATTGCGCCGCTCCTTCGGGGTCATCGACATGATGATCGCCCGCTGGCGTTTGATGACCTTCTCGTCCAGATTGGCCGCCGCCATCTGGTCCTTGATCTTGGCCATGCCGGGCAACATGCCCATGATGCCGCCGAGGCCGCCGATCTTTTCCACCTGCGCCAGTTGCTCGGCCAGATCGTCCAGATCGAACTTGCCCTTGCGCATCCGTTCCGCAATGGCCTGCGCCTTTTCGGCGTCGATGGTCTGCGCGGCCTTCTCGACGAGCGAAACGATGTCGCCCATGCCCAGAATGCGATTGGCGATGCGCGAGGGATGGAAATCGTCGAGATCGTCGACCTTTTCGCCGGTGCCGATGAGCTTGATCGGCTTGCCGGTGACGGCACGCATGGAGAGCGCAGCGCCGCCGCGGCCGTCGCCGTCAGTACGTGTCAGCACGATGCCCGTGATGCCGACGCGGTCGTCGAAGTTCTTCGCGAGGTTCACCGCGTCCTGACCGGTCAGGGCGTCGGCGATCAGCAGAATTTCGTGCGGACGGCTGGCGGCCTTGATCTCCGCCATCTCGATCATCAGCGGCTCGTCGATATGGGTGCGGCCTGCCGTGTCGTAGATCACAACGTCGTAGCCCTGCAGGCGCGCGGCCTGCTCGGCCCGTAGTGCAATCTGCACCGGCGTCTGGCCCGGCACGATGGGCAGCGTGTCGACGCCGACCTGACGGCCCAGCACCGCAAGCTGTTCCTGCGCGGCCGGGCGCTTCACGTCGAGCGAAGCCATCAGAACCTTCCGCTTCATGCGGTCGGTGAGGCGCTTGGCGATCTTGGCCGTAGTAGTGGTCTTACCCGCGCCCTGCAGACCGACCATCATGATCGCGACCGGCGCGGGAGCGTTCAGGTCGATCGGATCGGCGTCGGCGCCCAGCGTCTCCACCAGAACGTCATTGACGATCTTGATGACCATCTGGCCGGGCGTGACGGACTTGACGACATTCGCCCCGACGGCGCGCGCGCGCACCTTGTCGACGAACGAGCGCACCACATCGAGGGCCACATCGGCCTCGAGCAGCGCGCGACGAACCTCGCGCATGGCGGCGTCGACATCGGCCTCGGACAGAGAACCGCGTCGCGTCAGCTGATCCAGTATGCCGGAGAGCTTTTGGCTGAGCCCTTCGAACATGGCGTACTCCTTACAATCCGTCCAATGCCCAAATGCAAAACGCGCCCGGAGGCGCATCGCGCTGCCGGGCGTTGGCCTCCAGCCTCAAGGGCAGGGCGGCTTTTGACAATGTACATCTCTGACGAGAGTTGCGGGTTTCTAGGCGCGCAGGCCCGGAAAGTCAATCAACGCCTGTGGTGTCGGCTCATTTGACCTCATACGGCGCTCTACCGCGCCATCGCGTTGCGGGCCGCAATGGCGAGAGCCGCCCAGAAGCCGAACCTCAGGATCAGCGCCCCCACGGTGCGGATCTCGTAGGCTCCGCCGCCCCAAACATGCAAGCAGAACATGCCGGCAACAATCAGGAGCCCAAAGGCCAGCAATCCCGCCAGCTTGACCGCCCATGTTCGCCAGAGCAGAAGTCCCGCGCCTGCCGCAACATAAACAGGGCCCGACAGAAAATTGAACCACAGCACGAAGGGCACGATAGCCCCCAGCGCATCGCGTGGGCCCTGGCCGCCGAATAACGCCAACCCGCCTGACGCGAGCGTCGCAACGCCGAACACAATCGCCACGACGCCGGCCCACCTGGCCCAGCCGGGACGGCCCTTCTGCGGAACAGTCCGGATGATCGCGCTCATGGTCGCCTCTCTCAATGCTTGCTGTAGAAATGCGCGAGAAACCGCTCGCGATAGGTCTGGTGGCAGGCCAGACAGGCCTTCTGCACCTCGCCGAAACTGCTGACCACCGCCAGTCCGTCGCGCTTTTGCGCCGCCTTTTCCATGGCGAGCGCGGCCTGATGGGACTCCTCGTCGCGACCTTTGAACTCTCCGATCTCCGCGCCGATGAAAGCCAGTATCTTCATTTTCTCGGCCGGCTCCGGTTCGCGATGATTGGCGATCTTCGGCGCGGTCGCCGCCACCAGAGCCCAATCCTCCCGTGAAATCCCGTCCACAACGGTCTGCATTCCGGCGTTGAGCTCCCGCATGATCCGGCGAAGTTCGAGCTCGGGCGCGACCGCGTCTTGTGCGGTTGCGGGCGCGGCGGCGCTCACCGCCAGAAGGGCGGAGGCTGCGAGAAAACGGAAGTCAGGCTTCATGGGGGCTCCTTGCCTGGGGCGCTTGGATCATATTAGTGAGTAACTAATTACTATCTTTCATGGAATGGCCGTCATTGCAAGGCGACCGTGAGCCGCAGCGAACAGGTCATGTCTGCGGCGAAAGAGCTGGGATTTCGGTCGACCGTCGGACAGGTTCGAAATTGTCGGGATTCTGCCCATCGACGCGCGGAATTTCCTGTGCTTTCCTTTCCGGAATGCTCGCCAGAAGCAGTTCATCAGGAGGACGCAAGCCGTGCGGTCATGTTTGCCAGCATCAAACCGGAAAATCGGCCGGTCGATTTTCGCCGCCAGCGCAATGGGATTAGTCGTCCTTTGCGGAACCGTTCAGGCCCAGACGTCCGTGGCGGATTTCTATCGGGGCAAGCAGCTTACCTTCGTGGTCAGCACCGAGCCGGCGACGCCCTATGACGCCTATGCGCGAGCGCTGGCGGCGCATCTGCCCGATCATTTGCCCGGCAAACCCGGCGTCATTGTCCAGAATATGCCCGGCGCCAGTGGCCTGCGGGCGACGAACTTCATCTACAATGTCGCGCCGCGCGACGGCACGCATATCGCCGCCACGCACAGCGTGATCCCGACAGCGCCGTTGCTTTCCCCGCAGGGCGCACAGTTCGATACGCGCAAGATCGGCTGGATCGGCAGTCTCTCCAAAGAGGTTTATACCGGCTATGTGCGTAGCGATGCGCCGATCAAGACCTACGAGGAGGCCAAGACCAGAGAGGCGATCATTGGCGGTCAGCCGGTCGGGTCCGCCGGCACGGATCTGGTGATCATTTCCAACGCCATGTTCGGAACGAAATTCCGCATCGTGGCCGGCTACAAGAGCCCGCAGGAGACAAAGGCCGCGCTCGAGAAGGGCGAGGTCCACGGCGCATTCGGCAATTCCTACACGTCACTCACCACCGAGCAGCCGCAATGGCTACGCGACAAGTTCGTGCGCATCTTCATCCAGCATGGATTCCAGCCGCACAAGGATTTGCCCGATGTTCCGCTGTTCATCGATCAGGCGAAAACCCCGGAGGACCGGCAGCTTCTGGAACTCGTTCTGGCCCGGCAGGAAACCGGCAAACCGATCTTCACCGGACCCGATGTGCCCAAGGAGCGGCTCGACGCGCTGCGCGCAGCCTTCGACGCCACCGTGAAGGACGAGAAATTCGTCGCCTCCCTGGCAAAAGTCGGGCTCACGATGGAATCGCCCATGAGCGGCGTCGAAGTGGCCGAACTCGCCAACCGCCTCGCCGGCACGTCGCCTGATGTGGTGAAGCGTCTGGAAAAGATATTAAGCGATTTCCGCGGCGCGCGGTGAGCGACGCGCCTTCAATCATCCGTGCGGGAGGTCGAACATGCGTCTTGCACTTGCGCTCACGTTGCTGTTCGCCACGCCGGCGCTGGCGCAGGAAACTTGTCTGACAGGCGCAGCGGCGCGCGAGGGCGTGCTGGTCTCGGTGCGCCATCAGATGCTGAACAAAACCTGGCAGAATTTTTATGTGCTGCGCTATGCGCGCCCGGTCTGCCTTGTCGACGACGAGGGTGGCAGGCACGAGAATCAAATAGAGGTCGGCCTTTTCCCGCGCGACGAAAAGCAGCTGGCGCGGCTGGTCGGCAAGAAAGTCCGCATAGTCGCCGAAGAGCCCATCGTGGGCGAAACCCAATCGCATATCCGCGACCTGACTTTCATGGACGCGACCGCGCGCGCGGTGCGTTGAGGAGTTCACCCTGTGAGTTCAGCTACTATTCTGTGCATCATTCCCAGGTTTTGCTCGCGCTCCCCAAAGCCTGCGAATTCAAGAGCGACTTGATCTCATCGCTGGAATAACTTTCACGTCTGATCGCCGACCAAGTTCGGCGTAGCGGTCGCTCTCCATTGGGATGAGCGCAACACAGTCGTTCTCATCATGATGCAACCCGAAACCGTAAGTCTTGGGCAGAGGAGAGCAGCGAAGGCACGCTTGAGGCTTTGCGAAGAATTCCGCACGCGCCGACATTGTTGGATCAATTTTTCCTCGTTGTGCGTGCACCAAAAAAATCAATTCATCGCTGGTGAGCAAATATGGTTTCGCGACAAGCAACTCGTATTGAAGCGCCGCTACTGTTCCTGCCTTTTCTGGCGCGCGAGCGCGGGTTGCTTTTGTGTCCGGGGCCACGGTGATGAGGGTTGAACGATAGTTTGTGGTGTGCATGCGGTTCCCCCGGGGGCGGTTGGACAGCCTACGTCGCGTTCAGGGCGGCAACGTGCTGCGCCAGCTTTTCCAGTGTCTGGTAACCGAATTCGACCGCCCCGAACCCTATTCCGGCGTCCCGCTGTTCCTTTGTCGGATGGAGTTGCCGAAATGTTATGACAGTCTTCCCGTCGCTCTGCTCGTCAAATGTAATGATCATGCGAAACTTGCCGGGATCGACATCCTTGTCTGACCCATGATCAAATTCCAGAAGGCGCGGGGCGTCAACTCGCAGGAAAACAATGCGACTGTCGTAACGCGTTCCGTCTGGCGCAATCAGCGCAAAGCGCCACCTTCCACCAACACGGATTTCGATGTCCTGCGTCTCGATCGTGAACCCTGCAGGACCAAACCAACGTGGAAGATGGCGTGGATCGCTCCAGGCCTTGAACACCAAAGCGCGCGGCGCGGAAATCACACGTGACAGAACAATTTCGCGGTCGAGCGCCCAAATGTTGAGCGCGTCATTTTTTGATTCGCCTGCGGGCGCCATTTGTCTTCTCCTTCGATTGTAAATCGCTCACGTAGGCTTCCATTCGATCGAGTCGACGCTCCCAGATTGCGCGTTGCATGCCCAGCCATTGTTCGGTCTCACGCATAGCCTCGACGCGAAGTCTGCACATTCTGACACGGCCAATTTTTTCAGTTTCGATGAGCCCGCTCGCCTCCAGAACGCGGATGTGCTGGAGAAGAGTCGGCATCGCCATCGCAAAGGGCTCAGCCAACTCGCTGACCGAAGCTGGCTTTGTGCTCAAGCGCATGACCACGGCCCGTCGGGTCGGATCGGAAAGCGCCCCGAAGGCGAGATCAAGTTGGTTAGTCATAAGACTAACTATGGGGGGAGCTTCTGTGTGTCAATGTCACTTAGCTCAACGACTAACTAATTTCATCGCCGCATGACAACTACGGAACGTGGCGCAACGCCTGTTACAAGAACTGTCGTCCTTGTCACAAAAAACAAGAACGCCGGAGCTTTCGCCCCGGCGTTTTGATTCCCGAAAACCTGTGAAATTACGCAGCGAGCTGGCGGATCACGTACTGCAGAATGCCGCCGTGGCGGAAATATTCCAGTTCGTCGAGCGTCGCGATGCGGCAGTCGAGCGGCACATTCTTGGTCGAGCCGTCGGCGTAGCGGATTTCCATCGACATCTTCTGGCGCGGCTTGAGGCTGTCGCCGAGGCCGTTGATGGTGATTTCCTCGTCGCCCTTCAGGTTGAGCGTCGACCAGGAGGTGCCGGGCTCGAAGGTCAGCGGCAGAACGCCCATGCCCACCAGGTTCGAGCGATGGATGCGCTCGTAGCTCTGCGCGATGACGGCCCGCACGCCCAGCAGGCGCGTGCCCTTCGCGGCCCAGTCGCGCGACGAACCGTTGCCGTATTCTTCGCCTGCGAAGATCACCAGCGGGACGCCGGCATCCTGATACTTCATCGAGGCGTCGTAGATCGACATGGCTTCGCCCGACGGATAGTGCTTGGTGTTGCCGCCTTCCGGCACATTGCCGTCCGCGCCCTTCAGCATGTTGTTCTTGATGCGGATGTTGGCGAAGGTGCCGCGCATCATCACTTCATGGTTGCCGCGACGCGCGCCGTACTGATTGAAGTCGGCCTGACGCACCTGACGCTCCGACAGCCACTTGCCGGCCGGCGACGACGCCTTGATCGAGCCCGCAGGCGAAATGTGGTCGGTGGTGATCTTGTCGCCGAAGATGGCAAGAATGCGCGCCTTCTCGATCTCCTTGATCGGTTCCGGCGTCATCGTCATGCCTTCGAAATAGGGCGGGTTCTGCACGTAGGTCGAGCTCATGTCCCACTTGTAGGTCTCGCCCACCGGCGCCTTCACCCGGCGCCAGTTCACGTCGCCCTTGAACACGTCGGCATAGCGCGCCTTGAACACTTTCTTGGTGACGAACTTGCGGATGAAGGCGTCGATCTCTTTCGAGGTCGGCCAGATGTCGCGCAGGAAGACCGGGTTGCCCTTCTTGTCGTTGCCGATCGGCTCGGTCGTCAGATCCTTGGTGACCGAACCTGCGAGCGCATAGGCCACAACCAGCGGCGGCGAGGCCAGATAGTTCGCCTGCACGTCGGCGCTGACGCGGCCCTCGAAGTTACGGTTGCCCGACAGAACGGCGGCGGCGATGATTCCATTGTCGTTGATCGACTTTGAAATCTCGTCAGCCAGTGGGCCCGAATTGCCGATGCAGGTCGTGCAGCCATAGCCGATCAGGTTGAAGCCGATCTTGTCGAGATATTTCTGCAGACCGGCGTTGGCCAGATATTCGCCCACCACCTGCGAGCCCGGCGCCAGCGAGGTCTTCACCCACGGCTTCGACGTCAGGCCCTTTTCGACCGCATTGCGGGCCAGCAGGCCGGCGGCGATCAGCACGCTCGGGTTCGACGTATTGGTGCAGGAGGTGATGGCGGCGATCACCACGTCGCCGTGGCCGAGATCGAAGTTCTTGCCGTCGACCTTGAAGCGCTTGGCGTCTTCGCCGGGCTTCTTGTATTCGCCCGCGAGCGAGGTCGCGAAGCCGGAGCCGATGCCTTCCAGCGCAATGCGGCCTTCGGGGCGCTTCGGGCCGGCCATAGACGGAACGACGGAGGCGAGATCGAGTTCCAGCGTGTCGGTGAAGACCGGATCAGGCGAGGTGCGCGTGCGGAACATGCCTTGCGACTTGGCGTATTTTTCGACAAGCGCGACGCGCGCTGTGGCGCGGTTCGATGTCTTGAGGAATTCCAGCGTCGTGTCGTCGACCGGGAAGAACCCGCAGGTCGCGCCATATTCGGGTGCCATATTGGCGATGGTGGCGCGGTCTGCCAGCGTCAGGCCTTCAAGACCGGGGCCGAAGAATTCCACGAACTTTCCGACCACGCCCTTCTTGCGCAGCATCTGGGTGACGGTGAGCACGACGTCGGTCGCCGTGACGCCTTCCGTCACCTTGCCGGACAGGCGGAAGCCGACGACTTCCGGCAGCAGCATGGAGAGCGGCTGGCCGAGCATGCAGGCCTCGGCCTCGATGCCGCCCACACCCCAGCCCAGAACCGCAAGGCCATTGACCATGGTGGTGTGCGAATCGGTGCCGACCAGCGAGTCCGGATAGGCGACTTCGTATTTCTCGATCTTGCCGCGCACCTTGCGGCTTTCCTTCTTGGTCCAGACGGTCTGGGCCAGATATTCGAGGTTCACCTGGTGGCAGATGCCGGTGCCGGGCGGCACGACGCGGAAATTGTCCAGCGCGCCCTGACCCCATTTCAGGAAGGTGTAACGCTCGGTATTGCGCTCGTATTCGAGATCGACGTTCTTCTTGAACGCCTTCGAGGTGCCGAATTCGTCGACGATCACCGAATGGTCGATGACCAGATCGACCGGCACCAGCGGGTTGATCTTGTTGGGGTCGCCGCCGAGCTTCGACATGGCGTCGCGCATGGCGGCCAGATCGACCACCGCCGGAACGCCGGTGAAATCCTGCATCAGCACGCGCGACGGGCGGAAGGCGACTTCATGTTCGGTCTTGCCGCGATTGACCAGCCAGGCCGCGACGGCCACGATGTTTTCCTTGGTGACGGTCTTGCCGTCCTCGAAGCGCAGAAGATTCTCGAGCAGCACCTTCATCGAATAGGGAAGGCGCGAGATTCCCTCGAGTCCGTTCTTCTCGGCCGCTTTCAGCGAGAAATAATGGTACGTTTTCGTACCAACGGTAACTTTCTTGCGTGCCTTGAAGCTGTCGAGGGAGGCCATCTTTATGTCCCGCATATTGTGAGGAAGGGCGTTACGCCGGGGCTTATAGATAATTTCTCCGCAGCGCGCTACACGAACCATAGTCGTGGCTTGCGCCACCCGCTCCTTTATTCGTCGGAAAAAGAGTGTTGCCGATCAAGCCTTTTCCCCGGCTCTGTCTGGGCGCCGAAAATCTGGTCATCGAGCGCGGCGGCCGTCGACTCGTTTCGGGCCTTAGTTTCCGCGTCGATGCGGGCGAAGCGCTTGTGGTGACGGGCCCCAACGGCGCCGGCAAATCGACGCTTCTGCGCGTGCTGGCCGGCCTGTTGCCGCAGGCTTCGGGCGCATTGAAGATCGAGGGGCTTGCGGCGGACGACGAAGCCGATCCCGGCCAGAACGCCCATTATGTCGGCCATGCGGACGCCACCAAGGGCGCTCTGACGGCGCGGGAAAACCTCGAATTCTGGGGCGCCATGCTGCGTCGCGAGGGATTTGACGGCGTCAGTCCCGATGCGGCGCTCGAACGATTGTCCATCGCCCATGCGGCGACCTTTCCGGCCGCCTACTTGTCAGCCGGCCAGAAACGCCGACTGGCGCTCGCCAGACTGCTGGTTGCGCCGCGCCCGGTCTGGATTCTCGACGAACCCGCCACCGCGCTCGACGCCGCCACGCAAGACCGGCTTGCGGCCATCATGAAGGAACATCTGGGGGCAGGCGGCCTCATCGTCGCCGCCACCCATGCGCCGCTGGGGCTGACGAACGCCCGCGAACTCCGGCTGGGAGCCGCCGCATGAAAAGTCCTCTTGCGGCGCTTTTCCTGCGCGAATGGCGGCTGGCCCGGCGCATCGGCGGCGGCGGCGCCATGGGCGTCGTGTTCTTCCTAATCATGGTGACCATTACGCCCTTTGCGATTGGCCCAGATCTCAACCTGCTCGGCCGAATCGGGCCGGCGATCCTGTGGATCGCGGCCCTGCTGGCGACCCTTCTGGGGCTGGACCGGCTGTTTCAGGCCGATCACGAGGACGGTTCGCTCGATCTGCTGCGCATGGCTGATACGCCGCTGGAGCTGGTCGTACTGGTGAAATGCCTCGCCCACTGGGCCGCCACGGGCTTGCCGCTGGTGATCGCCGCGCCGGTCTTCGGCCTCATGCTGGCGCTGGAGCCGCCCGCGCTGGCGGGCGTCACGGCCTCGCTGTTCGTCGGAACACCGGCCCTGACCTTCATGGGCGCGATGGGCGCGGCCCTGACAGCTACCTTGCGGCGCGGCGGGTTGCTGATGTCGATTCTGGTTTTGCCAATGACCGTGCCGGTGCTGATCTTCGGCGTCTCGTCGGCGGCCGCGGCGACCGATGTCAGCCTGTCGTTCACGACGCCATTTCTGGTTCTCTGCGCCCTTACGCTGGCGAGTGCGGCGGGCGCGCCCTTTGCGGCTGCGGCGGCGCTGAGAAATCTCGGCGAGTAAACGCCTCAAGGTCGTGAATTGCATTCCGGTCGCCCGCAGCCTAAATCCACCTCATGTGGAAATACGCCAATCCGACCTTTTTTCTGGCGTTGGTCGCCCGCGTTCTGCCGTGGGTTGCCGGCCTGACGGTGCTTTTACTGGCCGTGGGCCTTTACATGACGTTCTTCGTCGCCCCGGCCGACTACCAGCAGGGCGATACGGTGCGGATCATGTATATCCACGTGCCTGCGGCCTGGCTGTCGGTGTTCTGCTACATGACCATGGCGGCCTCAGCTCTCGGCACTCTGGTCTGGCGGCATCCGCTCGCTGATGCGGCCCAGAAGGCGGCTGCGCCCATCGGGGCGGCTTTCACGTTCATTTGCCTCGTCACCGGTTCGCTGTGGGGCAAGCCCATGTGGGGAACATGGTGGGTCTGGGATGCGCGGCTGACCTCGGTGCTGGTGCTGTTCCTGATCTATCTCGGCCTCATTGCGCTCTGGCAGACAATCGAGGAGCCCGGTCGCGCCGCCCGCGCCGCCGCAATTCTCACGCTGATCGGCGTCGTCAACATCCCGATCATCAAGTTTTCGGTCGACTGGTGGAATACCTTGCACCAGCCTGCCTCGGTGTTCCGCATGGGCGGCCCGACCATTCACCCGACCATGCTGTGGCCCCTGATGGTGATGGCGCTGGCCTTCACGATGCTGTTCTTGACCCTGCATCTGATGGCGACCCGCAACGAAATCCTGCGCCGCCGCGTGCATCGGCTCACCATGCTGGCGGCAGGTTCGGGCGAGTCGGATGTGGCCGGCGCGCGTTTCGCCGATCAGGAGGCCTGAGATGGAACATGCAGGCTTCATTCTGGCGTCGTTTGGGCTCACGTTTCTAGTTGTGGCCGGAGTGCTGGCGTCCATCGTGATCGATCACCGCGCCCTGAAGCGCGAACTGGCGCGTCTTTCTCCCGTCGATACGAGAGTATCGCCGGATCAGCCGCGAAGCTGAGGCGAAATCATGCGTCCTGGCGAAAGTGCCGATCCCCCGCCGCGAAAGTTTCGCAATCTGCTGATTCTCCTGCCGCTTGTGGCCTTTCTGGCGCTGGCCGGGCTTTTCTATGTGCGGCTGGGCGCGGGCGACGCTTCGCGCTTGCCTTCGCCGCTTATCGGGAAGGTCGTTCCGAAAGCAGCCCTGCCGGCGCTCGAAGGCCAGCCGCTGCCGGGCTTTTCGGACGCTGATCTGCGGCAGGGCAAGGTGACTCTGGTCAATATTTTCGCCTCATGGTGCGTGCCGTGCCGCGACGAGCATCCAGTGCTGATGAAGCTGGCGCGCGACAGGGATCTGGTTGCGCAAGGCGTCAGGCTGGTCGGCCTCAACTACAAAGATGAGGCTCCGAACGCGCTGAAATTTCTCGCTGAGGACGGAACCCCCTATGCGATGATCGGCGTCGACAAGACGGGCCGCGCGTCCATCGACTGGGGCGTTTACGGCGTGCCGGAGACCTTCGTGGTGCGCGGCGACGGCACCATCGCCTACAAGTTCATCGGCCCGCTGAGCGAGAAGACGATGAACGAAACGCTGCTGCCGGAAATCCGCAAGGCGATGAAGTAGCGTCACTCACCGTTAGAAGCTCGCCGTCTACCAGTGCTCCGCTTTTGCCTCCGGGTCTTCGGGTTTCAACTCGTGCTTCAGGATCAGACGCACCTGCGAAAGCGCGAAAACCACCGTCAGCGGCATGACGCCCCAGACCTTGAAGTTGACCCATGTATCCGTCGAGAAGTTGCGCCAGACGGCTTCATTGAGAATGGCCAGCAGGAAGAAAAACAATCCCCACCGCAGGGTCAGCTTGCGCCAGCCGGCCTCGGTGAGTTGCAGCACCGAGTCGAGCAGCACCGGCAACAGCGGCTTTCCGAAAGCGAGCGCGCCCAGCAGCGCCGTCCCGAACAGGCAGTTCACGATGGTCGGCTTGAGCTTGATGAACAGATCGTCATTGAACAGGAACGTCAGCCCGCCGAAGATCAGCACAAAGACCGCCGTCACGACAGGCATGATCGGCAGATGTTTGGTCATCACATACGAAACGGCCAGTGCCGCCACCACAGCCGCCATCAGCACGCCGGTAGCGGGGAAAATGCCGTATTTGTAGTTGGTGAAAAAGAACAGAACCAGCGGGCCCATTTCGAGTGCCAGCTTCAGCATGGGGTTCTGCGGCTGACGTGCGGGCTTTGCGCTCTTTGTTGTGTCCGGGTTGGTCATGGGATGATCCATCAAAAGGAAGGGCGCATTTAATCTTCAAGCCCCGCAATCGCGCGTGCGAAATCGCGCGCCGCAAAAGGCTCCAGATCGTCCTGCTGTTCGCCAACGCCGATGAAATGCACCGGCAGTTTGAATTTCTCCGCGATGGCCACAAGAATGCCGCCACGCGCGGTGCCGTCGAGCTTGGTCATCACCAGTCCGGTGACGCCCGCCACGCGCCCGAAAATCTCCACCTGGCTCATGGCGTTCTGGCCGACCGTCGCATCGAGCACGAGCAGCACCGCATGGGGCGCGTCGGCGTCGACTTTCTTCATCACCCGGACGACTTTTTCGAGTTCGGCCATCAATTCAGTGCGATTCTGCAAACGGCCCGCCGTGTCCATCACCAGCACATCGGCGCCGGCCTCGCGCGCTTCCCGCATGGCGTCGAACGCGAGCCCTGCCGCATCCGCCCCCTGCGGGCGTGAAATCACCGGCGCGCCGATGCGCGAACCCCAGATCTGCAATTGCTCGATGGCCGCAGCCCGGAAAGTGTCGCCCGCCGCCAGCATCACCTTCTTGCCCTCGGCGGCGAGTTTGGCGGAAAGTTTGCCGATCGTGGTCGTCTTGCCAGATCCGTTGACGCCCACCACGAGGATCACGAAAGGCTTCTTGCTCGCGTCGATTTCGAGCGGCGTCGCCACAGGCGAAAGCACTTTCTCGATTTCGTCGGCGAGGATCTGTTTCACTTCCTCGGGTTCGATGGTCTTGTCGTAACGGCCCTTGCCGACAGTATCGCGTATCTTTGTAGCGGTGGCGATGCCGAGATCGGCCTGAATCAGCAGATCCTCGAGATCGTCCAGCATGGCGGAATCGAGCTTCCGCTTGGTGAAGACTTCCGCGATGCCCTTGCCGATGGTCGAGGAGGAGCGCGACAGGCCCTCCCGCAGCCTCTGCCACCACGAGCGTTTGGGCTCGGGCTCAGCCGGCGCCACGGCCTCCGGGGCCGGCAAAGGTTCGCTTCGCCCGGCGGGGTCTCCCCGCCCAAACAGCCGTCCGAAAAGGCCGGGCTTCTTTCCACCAGAATTCGTTTCGTCAGCCATTGTGCTCGTTCAGCGAACAATCGGTCCGCGCGGGATTGACGGATGCCTGTGCGCAGCCGAAGACGGTCGCGCCCCGCACTCGATAGCCTGTTGCGCATGACGCCGGAAGAGATAAACGCCCGCCTTCTTCATCGTGACGGCCTGATGCTGGTCCTCGACAAGCCGGCCGGCATCGCCGTGCATCGCGGCCCCAAGGGCGGCGCATGCTTTGAGGACGACTTCGGGGCATTGCGCTTCGGGCTGCCGCGCAGCCCCGCTCTGGCGCATCGTCTGGACCGCGACACGTCCGGTTGTCTGGTGCTCGGGCGTCACCGCAAGGCGCTGGAAAAGCTGGGACTTCTGTTCAAGCAGGGCAAGATTCACAAGACCTACTGGGCTGTCGTGGAAGGCGTTCCGGCGGAGCCCGAAGGCCTGATCGATCTGCCGCTCGGCCGCCTCGATGCCGGGCGCGGATGGTGGATGAAGGTCGACCCGAAAGGCCAGCCGTCCCAGACCCGCTGGACCGTGATGGGGCAGGGCACAGACCCGGACGGAAAAGCCCTCGCGTGGCTGGCGCTGGAGCCGCTCACCGGCCGGACACACCAGTTGCGCGTCCATTGCGCCGCTCTGGGCTGGCCGATTCTCGGCGATCCGATCTACGGTACCGGCCCCCGCGACAGCGGCCCCGGCCTGCAATTGCACGCGCGAAAAATCGTGATTCCGATTAGCAAGAACCAGCCTCCGGTCGAGGTCACAGCCCCAGTCCCGCCGCACATGTTCGATGCGCTGGAGAGATGCGGGTGGGTGGCGGATGCCGTCGCGCCGCCCGCCGATCAGGATGTTACGGACCCGCTCAACTCCCGCCCGTCGTGACCCGTCACGGTCACGTCCAGCATCTGCCCGTGGGGCGTCTCGCGCGACAGCCGCAGCGGCGTAAAATCTTCAGCCCGCGCCAGCCCGCCGCGCTCGGTCAGAACCCGCAGAATCTTGCCGACCTGCCCTGACAGATGCGCCGCCAGCGCCGCCTCGCCGCGCGCCCGCAGCCGCGCTGCGCGTTCCTTGGCGATGGGGCGCGGCACCTGCGGCATACGGGCAGCCGGAGTGCCGGCGCGGGGCGAAAACGGAAAGACGTGCAGATGCGTCAGTTCGCATTCCTCCACCAGATCGAGCGAGCGTTCGAACATCTCGTCCGTCTCGGTCGGAAAGCCCGCGATGATGTCGGCGCCGAATACCATCTCTGGCCGCAGCGACCGGATGTCCGCGCAAAACCGGATGGCCTCGTCGCGCGAATGGCGCCGTTTCATGCGTTTGAGGATCATGTCGTCGCCCGCCTGTAGCGACAGATGCAGATGCGGCATGAAGCGCTTTTCGGCCCCGATAGCGTCCAGCAAGTCGTCGTCGGCCTCGATGCAATCGATGGACGACAGTCGCAGCCGCTCAAGCTCTGGCGCCTCCTGCAGGATGCGCTTCACCAGCCGCCCGAGTTTTGGCTCGCCGGGCAGATCGTGACCCCATGAAGTAATGTCCACGCCGGTCAGGACGATTTCGCGATAACCGTTGTGCAGCAGACGATGGATCTGACCGATCACCTCTTCGGGCGCGGCCGAGCGCGACGGTCCGCGCCCATACGGGATAATGCAAAACGTGCAGCGATGATCGCAGCCTGTCTGCACTTCCACGAAGGCGCGCGTCTGCCCCTCGATGGCGTCGACCGAGCCGGTGCCGAAGAAAAATGGCGCATTCACGCGGGCGCGCATGATATCGCCGACGCGCGAGCGTTCGCCGTCCGCCAGCGAAGACGCGAGGCCGCTCCATGTGGCGGGCGATGCCTTCTCAGCATTGCCGACCACTTGCGTGACTTCCGGCATGTTGGCGAAAGTTGCGGGCTCGATCTGAGCTGCGCAGCCGGTCACGACGATCTTGGCGTCGGGCCGCTCGCGGCGCAGACGCCGAATGGTCTGCTTCGCCTGCCGTACAGCTTCCGCCGTCACCGCGCATGTGTTGAAAACGATCAGATCGTCGTGGCCTGCCGCAGAGGCGGCGCGCCGGATGGCTTCGGATTCGACCGCATTCAGCCGGCACCCGAAGGTCAGAACTTCGACGACGGCCGGGTTTGGTGGACTGGCCGCGTGGGAATCGTCCGGCGCATTCACGCCATCTGGCCTTCGAAGATCGCGGGGTCGAAATGGCCTTCGAATTCCAGTTCCACCGGCCCCGTCATGATCACGTGATCGTCGCTCGCGCGCCAGTCGATCAAGAGATCGCCGCCTGGAAGGCTCACGCGCGCCTTGCGCTCGGCAAGATCGTTGCGGGCCGCCGCCACGACAGTCGCACAAGCAGCCGACCCGCAGGCCTGCGTGAGGCCGACGCCGCGTTCCCACACCTTCAGGTTGATGTGATCGCGCGCCGCCACATGGGCCAGCGAAATATTGGCCTTCTGCGGAAAGACCGCATGGGTTTCGAGCGCATATCCCACCTCGGCAAGCCGATGCGCCTCCACATCCTGCACAAAGAAAACCGCATGGGGATTTCCCATGTTGACGGCCGCGAAGGATTGCAGGGCGGGGTCGTTCACGGGCGGGTTGGGCAAAGCGATTTGGCGTGTGTCGGCGACCGCATTGCGCAGCGGAATCTCGTTCCAGCTCAGGCGCGGCGCGCCCATGTCGACCGAGAACATCCAGTCGCCGGTGCGGTGGCATTCGAGCAATCCGGCGATGGTCTCGACAGTCAGTTCGGTGCGCGCATTGTCGCGCACCAGCATCCACGCCACGCAGCGTGTTCCGTTGCCGCAGGCGCCGGATTCGGTGCCGTCGATATTGTAGATGCGGACGAAAGAATCAGTTCCGGGTGTGCGCGGATCCTGCAGCACCATGAGCTGGTCGTAACGCAGACCTTCGCCGCGCCCGATGGCGCGCGCCTCGGCGGCACTGACCTCGATGCCCTTGTGGCGCAGATCGAGAACGACAATCTCGTTGCCGAGGCCGTTCATTTTCGCAAAAGGCAGACCGGCGAGCGGGCTCAAGGGACTATCATCTCAATTCTGTCGCAAACCGGAACCTATATAGGTCAAACTCGGGCGCATCGCCAACTTCGACGCATCCATGACGCGCGTTGTTCTCTCGTCAGAGTTCTGATTGTGGCGTATTTGTTGATTGTCATCGTTTGATTCGCGCGCGTGCGCGTCGCGTGACGTTTTCCGGAGCGGAGTAATGACGGTAGCTGTCCGACGGTCCAGACTGCGTGCGATTTTTGCAGGAGTTGCGTTCGCCGCAACCGTAGCGCTGGCGCTGGGTCTGGGCGGCGCCCCGAGCGCCTGGGCGCAGGCGACGCCGGGCGCAGGCCCCGCCGCCACGACGCCGCCCGCAGAAACTCCGGTCCCGGCGACGCCGCCTGCTGTAACGACCGAACCGCGCGTCATCACCGCGCCCCCGGCGGAAATCCCGCAGGAAGGCGCAAGCGTGGAGAAGCTGACCTATCCGGTGCGGCCGGTGGCGATCACCAGCGGTTCCGCCACGTGGGACGATGGTTACAAGACCATGCTGTCGGCCTTCGCCAAAATCCGCGCCGAGATGAAGACTGCAGGGCTTGAACCCGCCGGACGCCCCATCACGGTGTTTCTGGAAACCGACGACGAAGGTTTCAAGTATGATTCGATGATCCCGCTGGCGGCTGCGCCTGCCGGCGGCGTCCAGCTCGCCAATGCGGTGCGGGTCGGCGTCACCCCCACGGGACCGGCGCTGAAATTCCAGCATCGCGGCGCCTATGACGAAATCGACACGACCTACGAGGCGATCACCGCCTATCTGGACGAGAAGGGCCTGAATGCGGCCAATCTGTTCATCGAGGAATATTTGAACGACGTCGCGACGTCGGACGACAATTCGCTCGAAGTCGATATTTACGTCTTCCTGAAATAGCCGGTTCGTTCAGGCGTTCAGCGCCTGAGCAAATCCGTGATTGCGGCGACTTCCGCGCGCGGTCCCGCGACGTCTTCGGCGATGCGCTCGTAGAGCTTCGCCATGCCGGCATAGATGGCGGCAGCGCCGGTCTCCCCCGACGACGCCAGAAACGCCGAAATCTCCTCCATCTCGCCCACGAACCGGTAGGCTTTCGGGAAGGCCGCCGGAACCTGCACGTCGAAATATCTCAGAAAATCGGGCTGGGATTCGGCCAGTTGCGCCTTCAGGGCGTCGCCTGCGCCCGACCGCGCCGCTGCGCCGAGCATCGCGAGACCCAGCGCCTGAAAGCCTTTGGTCAGTCCCGCGTAACACATCTTGAGCGCCGACGCGGCCCCGACCGGACCTTCCTGCACGCGCACGTCGAGACCGTCGCCCAAAAGATCGCGCACCCGCCCCGCAGCCGGCCCCGCTGCATAGATCGCGGGACTGTTGCCGGGCTTGGGCGGCCCGCCGATAATGCCGATATCGACGACCTCGGCCCCGGCTGCGCCCGCGATGGCCGCGACCGACCCCATCGAGCCCGGGCTGATGGCGTTGCAATCCACATAGATCGGCTTACGGGGCATGGCTGCGATGAGACGCGCAATTTTTTGCGCCAGCGCTTCGGCTTCTGACGGCGGCAGGATCGACAGAAAGAGATCGCAATCGGCCGCTTGCGCAAATCCGACCGGCTTCATCCCTGCAGCTTTGGCGCGCGCCGCACTTGCCTCGCTTCGGCCTTCCAGCACCGTGGCCACATCGTGTCCGCTCTCCACGAGCCTGCGGCCGATGCCGCTGCCCATCGCGCCCTGAGCGATGATCGTGATTCTAGCCATGCGGGTCTCCTGTTTTTTTGCAGGAGACCACGCGCATCGCGCGATCGCAAATTCGAAAATGGTCCGTCCCGATTATTCGGCGGGATGGACGATCTGGCGACGTGGGCGAAACAGCATTGCGGCTTTCCAGAAAGGCAGCAGGAAGAGATCTGAAAGCGTGCGGTATTCCGCGCCTTCCGGCCCGATGCCAAGCGACAGCGACTGGCGATCCTGTTCGGTCGGCACATGCAGCGTGCCGAAAGCCCAGTCCCAGCAAACGAGGCAATAGCCGAGGTTTTTGCCGGCATGCCGCGGAGCTTCGCTGTGATGGATCTGGTGATGCGCCGGGCTGTGCAGGATATGTCCGAGCCAGCCGTCGAACGCGATCCAGATATGGCTGTGGCGCAGATGGAAGAACGTCAGCAGATAGGCATAATAGACCACATTGTATTCCAGCAGGGTCAGCGGATGCGCGTCCATGCCGAACAGGAATGTGCAGAGCCCCAGACCGAAACCGCCGAACACCGCAGACGCATTGCCTACCAGAATGTCGTCGACCGGATGCACACGC
This sequence comes from Beijerinckiaceae bacterium, assembly GCA_947478455.1. GTDB lineage: Bacteria > Pseudomonadota > Alphaproteobacteria > Rhizobiales > Beijerinckiaceae > Terripilifer. The sequence goes on from CANJWR010000015.1 coordinate 26,903, forward strand.
GCCGCAGTCGCAGGCGTCATGACTTCCGCCGCATGATGAGTCTTGTGGAATTCCCATAGCAGCGGGATTTCGTGCATCAGGCGATGCGCCACCCAGTAGCCCAGTTCGAGCAGCATGAATTCGACGAATGTGATGACCGCAAGCGCCAGCCACATCGGCGCCGCGAAGGGCGCAGATCCGAACAGGCGCGTGAAAAGTTCGGAGACCAGGCTCGCCACCGCCGTGCCGGTGACAATCATCACCCCGAAGTAAAAGGCGCGCAACAGCATGAAGACGAAATAGTTCTTGTAGTCGAGCAGCGACGAGGGATGCAGAAACACCCGCGCCGGCAGAAGATACGCGATGAAAGAGGACGCTCGGTCGCGCATCGCCGGCCTGGTTAGCCAGAACAGTCCGACGACCAGCGCGGAAGAGGCCAGATAATAGACGTTGAGGTTCGATGAAATAACGAACAGCAGTTTCACCGACGCCCAGAGGATCGCCGAAAGGTTGCCGATAAAGTCTGTGATCGTCGTCATGGGTCTGGTCCGGTCCGCGGCCTCTGTCGTGACCCGAACCGTCGCACCGGGATTTTAAAGAAGTGAATTATCGCGCAGGCCAATCAAACAGCGTGGTCAGCAGGCTGTTTCAAGATTGCGATCAATTTGATGGATCGGCTTTAAGGTCTGGTAATTCAAGCACTTCGCCCGGCCGCCTGACGGCGAAAAGATCACGATTAAGCCCCGCTGCATCCATCGCATCGTGCAGCGCCAGAACGGGCGCATCGATGGCCTCGTTGGTGAGCTGGAAAGTTCCCCAGTGATGCGCCAGCGCCTGCCGCGCGCCGCAGGCCTGAAAGATTCGAACGCTTTCTTCCGGGTTTACATGCTGGTCGCGCATGAACCAGCGCGGCTCATAAGCCCCGATGGGCAGGATCGCCAGGCGGAAATCGCCGTGCTTCTCGCGCGCCGCAGGAAAAATTTTACCATCTCCCCAGGCGGTGTCGGCGACATGATAGATCGACCCCGCCGGGGTCTCGATCACGAAAGCGCACCACAGCGCCATGCGATGATCGCGCATTCCGCGCGCAGACCAGTGATAGGCTGGCTCAAAATGCACCGCGACGCCGGGAGCAATCTCGACGCGCGCTCCCCAGTCATGCGCCTCTGCGCGAATATGCGGATCGTGCTTGCGGATGATCGCATCATTGCCCAGCGGAACCAGCACGCGCGTCCGATGCCGGTCGGCAATTTTCGACAGAACCGCGAGATCGAGATGGTCGTAGTGATTATGCGTCACCAGCACAGCATCAAGCGCCGGCAGGTTTTCCAGCGCTATGCCGGGCTCATTAACGCGTTTCGGGCCGATAAACCGGAACGGACTGGCGCGCTCTGCCCAGACCGGATCGATGAGGAGATTGACGCCCTGCGTCTGGATCAGAAAACTCGCATGGCCCACATAGCTGATCCGGATGCCTCCGCCCTCGACCCGCGCGGGCGGGTGATCATGGAAAGCCGGGGCATAGAGCGGCCATTTGTGTTTGCCGCCGCCGAGCAGCCAGCGCCAGAGCTCTGCCCGGGTCTTGTCGCGGGTGACGCCGCGCACGAAGAAACGGGTTCCGTCGAAATGGTCCGTCACCGGACCGGCGTAATAGGGATTGCTGGGCATGGGGCTCGTGCGGTTGCGCTTTCATATGCGCCCGCCGGGACGGAATTCAACAGGCCAAAAATTACAGCAAAGCTTTGTAGAATTGATCTGGATCAAGGCCGCGGACCGCTCGCCCATGACCTTCTGGCGCATCAGACCGGTGGATGATCCATGCAGCGTTTTGTGATGAACCTTCGCAACGGCGATCTCGTGATCGACATGCGCGCGGCCTATTATGGCTCGCTCCTCGACGCCTTTCACGACGCTCTCTACGGGGACTGGGAGAGTTTCGAGTGCCTGAACGACGACGGAGCGGTGGTGACGGCTGTTTCGGTCGAGATTTTGAACGAGGCCGGGCAGCCGGTTCTGGTTTTCCCAATCGATCGGGCTTTTACGGTCCATTGAAGCGGGCAAGTCCCGAACAGATTGACACGCCTCTCGTCACTCCCGTATAGAACGGGCGCTTCAGCGCGGCTCACGCCGCGTTTTTCGTTTGGCTCGCGCCGGGCGAAGGAAGCAAAGCTGGTTCCACTTCTGCCAAAAAGCCGGACGCCGGGGACATTCCGTCCCTGTCAGAGCCGGGTTTGAACACGGAGAAAACGATGTTCGCAGTCATCAAAACCGGCGGCAAGCAATACAAGGTCGCCGCCGAAGACACGATTACCATTATGCACCTCGCCGGTGAGCCTGGCGATGTGATCACATTCGACGAAGTTCTGATGCTCGTCGACGGCGACAACGCCAATGTCGGTGCGCCCCGCGTCGCCGGCGCCTCAGTGAAGGCCGAAATCGTCGGTCAGGAGCGCGGTCCCAAGGTCATCGCCTTCAAGAAGCGTCGCCGCAAGAATTCCAAGCGTAAGCGCGGTCATCGCCAGGATCTGACGGTCGTCAAGATCACCGGCATTCAGGCCGCTTGATCGAATTCTCGGGCGCGGAAGCGTCCGGTAGTTCCAAATCGATCCAGTTTCGGGTATAGACCCGTCAACATCTCAATTCGCTCGGCTTGACGCTTGCGTCGCCGGTACAGGTTCGGAGCAGGATTATGGCTCATAAAAAAGCAGGCGGCTCTTCGCGTAACGGTCGCGATTCCGACGGTCGCCGTCTTGGCGTGAAGAAGTTCGGCGGCGAAAACGTTCGCAGCGGCAACATTCTCGTTCGTCAGCGCGGCACCAAATGGCATCCCGGCGCCAACGTGGGCATCGGCGTCGACCATACGCTGTTCGCCCTCGTAGACGGCAAGGTGCTGTTCAAAAGCAGCGCCACAGGCCGAGCTAGCGTGGCGATTGTAGCTGCCCCGCAACAACAGGCAGCCGAATAACGGTGCAGGATTTACGAAGAATCCTCCACCGGCCCCAAAGCCCCCGGTGGACAGGTTCTTCAAAAGACCGCTCGAAGCAAAAAACCGGAAGGTTTTAGCCCGAGACAAGTCCAAGCCTCAAAAAGGCCCGGGGGAAGTGGGACACCGCTTCCCCTTCGTGCTTTTGGCGCTCCGGCGTCTGGACTTGGAGACCGGCCATGTTTCCTGATTTGCTTTGCGACGATGTGTTTCGGCTCGAAACCTCACGTCTTTGGCTGCGCTGGCCGCGCGCCGCCGACGCCGCGCAAGTCGCCAGCCTCGCTGGCGATCAGGACGTAGCGATCAAAACTGCCCGCATCCCGCATCCCTATCCGGAAGGCAAGGCGGCCGAATTCATTCTCCTGTCGCGCTCCGCCAACGCGCACGGGCAGGCGCTCACGCTGGCGATCACCAAAAAGCGTCGGCCGAACGAGCTGATCGGGTGCATCGGGCTGGAGCCTGACGGCGACGGTCGGCTTGAAGTCGGCTACTGGCTCGGCAAGCGCTACTGGGGGCGCGGGCTGGTGACCGAAGCGGTGCAGGGCGTTGTCGATCTGACGTTCCGGCACACCGAGGTAGGGGAATTGCGCGCCAGCGCGCTGCCAGCCAATCCGGCGTCCCGTCGCGTGCTCGAAAAGGCTGGCTTCCAGCCCGCCGGCAAGCGCACGATCGAGGCTCCGGCACGGGGCGGTCCGTTGACGACGGACCTGTTCCGTCTGACGCGCGACGCCTGGCTCGACCGAAGCCTGGCGCTGGAGCGCAGAGCCGCTCAGCCCGGACTCTCGACCGCTCCAAACATGTGAGGCGCCCAACCATGCTGTCGCGTCGTGACGTTCTGCTGGGTCTGTCGGGCTTCGCTCTCGCACCGCCCGCCGCGATTGCGGCGGGCGGTCCGGAGCGGATGCTGGATTTCTTCTCAGGCCGGGTGGTCGGCGAAGGGGTCTTTTCCGATCTCCGCAAGGGCAAAACCCGCAGCGTCAAAGCCGTTTTGAACGGCCGCAAGGGCACGAATTCTCTGATCCTGACACAGGATATGGCTTTCTCGGATGGCCAGAAGGAACATCGCGTCTGGACATTCACATCATCGGGCGGGCGCATTCTGGGCCGGCGCGCCGACCTGATCGGCGATGCCGACATTGATGTCGGCGACGCAAGCGCCCACATAGCCTATACGGCGCGCACCAGCGTGGAAGGTTCGACCTACTCGCTGAAATTCGACGAAACGCTGGCGTTTCAGGGCCAGAAGTCCGCCTCCAGTATGGTGCGGATCAAACTGCTCTTCATCCCGGTAGCCGAAATGACACTCTCGTTGCGCAAGGTGGGCTGATCGCAGGATCGCCCTGATAGCTCAGTTCCGAACCGTCGCGGATTACGCATGTTTCGAAAAAGGCCTGCAATTTTCCGGCACATGCTCTAGGACAACACCATGAAGTTCCTCGATCAGGCTAAAATCTACATTCGCTCGGGAGATGGCGGCGCAGGCAGCGTCTCCTTCCGGCGTGAGAAATTCATCGAATTCGGCGGACCGGACGGCGGCGACGGCGGACGCGGCGGCGACGTGGTGGCCGAATGTGTCGACGGGCTGAATACGCTGATCGACTATCGCTACCAGCAGCATTTCAAGGGCAAGACCGGCGGTCACGGCATGGGCCGCAATCGCGCCGGCGGGCGCGGCCCCGACGCCGTGCTGAAAGTTCCGGTAGGAACGCAAATCTTTGACGAGGACGGCGAATCGCTCATCGCCGACCTGACCGAAGTCGGCCAGTCCGTCGTGATCGCCAAGGGCGGCAACGGCGGCTTCGGCAACGCTCATTTCACCACCTCGACCAATCGTGCACCGCGCCGGGCCAATCCGGGCCAGACCGGCATCGAGATGACCATCATCCTGCGGCTGAAGCTGATTGCCGATGCAGGCCTCGTGGGCCTGCCGAACGCCGGAAAATCGACCTTTCTGGCCAATGTTTCCGCCGCCAAGCCGAAGATCGCTGACTATCCGTTCACGACCCTCTATCCCGGCCTCGGCGTCGTGAAGGTTGATGGGCGCGAATTTGTGCTGGCCGATATTCCGGGCCTGATCGAGGGCGCGCATGAAGGCCATGGCCTAGGCGACCGCTTCCTTGGCCATGTGGAACGCTGCCGGGTGCTGCTGCATCTGGTCGACGTTTCTGGTGAACATGCGGGCCGCGACTACAAGACCGTTCGCGGCGAACTGGCCGCCTACGGCAACGGCCTTGATGAAAAGCGCGAGATCGTCGCGCTGTCCAAAACCGATCTGGTCGATCCCGCAATGCTCAAAACCCAGATGGACCGCCTGAAGCGCGCCATCCGCAGCTACGGCCCGACCATAGCCGATGGGGAAAAACGCCCGACTCCCCTGGTGCTCTCCGCCGCGACCCGTCAGGGCGTCACGGAAGCCCTGCGGGCTCTGGCGTCGGTGATCAGCGAGCACAAGGCGATCGAGGAAAAGCAGGCTGCTTCGATAGCCTGGGCGCCATGATTGAGAATTGCCGCACAATCTGCTAGCATATGAGTTCAGGTTGCTAGCAGATTTCGGATGCCGAAATGCCACGACAGTTGAACATTCGCAGCGACGAAGCCTGGGAAACCGCGCGCGGGCTCGCAGAGAAACTGGGCAAGACCACCACGGATGTGGTTGTCGAGGCCCTGCGCGAATATCAGGCCAAACGCCGCATCCCGAGCACGAAGGTCACTCCCGAGGAAGCCGACGAGAATTTTCGCTCGATCATGCGAAGTGTACATGACGCGAATCTGGCGCGCATTCCGGGCCTGACGTCGGATATGAGCGATCTTTACGACGACGATGGGTTGCCGGTTTGATCGCCGTCGACGCGTCTGCGCTTCTGGCGATTGTCTTCAATGAGCCCGAGGCCTCTGCTTTCGCCCATCAGATAACGGAAAACGATTGCATTGTGGGAGCGCCCAGCCGGTTTGAAGCAACGCTTGGCATCCAGTGGAAGGCGACTGCGCGCCATATGGATGAGTTGCTCCACATACTGGCGTTGCCGAATGTTTCGGTTGTCGACTTTTCGGCCGCCCATGCGCTGGTCGCCCAGAATGCCTTTGTGCTCTACGGGCGGGGCAGTAAGCACAAAGCCGGCTTGAACTATGGCGACTGTATGGCTTATGCCGTCGCGAGGGTTGCGGACGTACCGCTCCTCTTCAAGGGCGAAGACTTCGTCCATACCGATATTCAACCGGCCATTCGCGTTTGACCCAGATACCTCCTCTCGCATCCTTCCGCCGCATCGTGGTAAAAGTTGGCTCCTCCCTGCTGGTGGATCAGCAGAAGGGCCTCATCAAGCGCGACTGGCTTGTGGCGCTGGCCGACGATCTGGCCGAACTGCACGCGCGCGGCGCGGATGTGATGGTGGTGTCCTCAGGCTCCATCGCGCTTGGCCGTACGGTGCTGAAACTGCCGCGCGGGCCATTGCGTCTGGAAGACAGTCAGGCCGCCGCCGCTGTCGGGCAGATTGCGCTCGCCCGCACATGGTCGGAAGTGCTGGGCGACCGTCACATTACGGCGGGCCAGATTCTTGTCACCTTTACCGACACCGAGGAGCGCCGCCGTTATCTCAATGCACGCGAAACCATCGGGCGTCTGCTCGACATGCGCGCCGTGCCGGTGATCAACGAAAACGATACCGTCGCCACCAACGAAATCCGGTACGGCGACAACGATCGTCTGGGCGCACGCGTCGCCACCATGGCGAGCGCCGATCTGCTGATCCTGCTGTCCGACATCGACGGCCTCTACACTGCGCCGCCGCACACCAATCCGGATGCGAAGCTGCTACCGGTCGTGCCGCGCATCACGCCCGAGATCGAGGCTATGGCGGGCGGCGCTGCGTCGGAGTTTTCGCGCGGCGGCATGTTCACCAAGATCGAGGCGGCGAAGATTTCAACCACCGGCGGCTGCCATATGGTGATCGCCGATGGTCGCGTGATGAACCCGATCCGGCGCATAGCGGACGGCAAGCCCTGTACGTGGTTCCTGTCGCCGTCCAACCCCATCACGGCGCGCAAGAAGTGGATCGCAGGCTCCATGGAGCCGCGCGGCACGGTGCATCTCGACGATGGCGCAGCGCGCGCGTTGACGCAGGGCAAGAGCCTTCTGCCCGCCGGCGTCACGCGTGTCGAAGGGCTTTTCGCGCGCGGCGATTGTGTGATCATTCGCGGCGCGCACGGCGAGGAACTGGGCCGAGGCCTCATCGGCTATGATGCCGATCAGGCCATGCAGCTTGTCGGCCGTAATTCGCGCGACATCGAATCGGTGCTCGGCGCGCCGGGCCGCGCCGAGATGATCCATCGCGACGACATGGCGCTGGTGGGCGAGTAGGCTGCAGGCCCTTGTCGGGCCGCATTTCATGTGCAAGCTTCCTGAAAATAACTTTCTGGGGAGGTCCTATGCGCAAGCTTTCTGTCGTTTCTTTTCTGGCCTTGTCGCTTTCCGCCAGCGTTGCTTTTGCGCAGGCGCCCGCTGCGCCGCCGGCCGCGCCCCGTATGGTGCTGACGGTGTCAGGCTTCGCAGACGGCGGACAAATTCCGGTGAAATTTTCTCAGGCAGCGCCCGGCGTCGCCGCCGGCGAAGGTCTCTCTCCGGCGATTTCATGGACCAACACGCCTTCAGCGGCCAAGAGCCTCGTGCTGCACATGCGCGACATGGAAGGCGTCCGTAACAAGACGACAGAGGACCAGCTGCACTGGCTCGTCTGGAACATGAAGCCGACCGTTACGGGCCTGCCCGAAGGCGTCGCAAAGGGCGCAAAATTACCCGACGGCTCCTATCAGGTGAGCGCCACAGGCCCTGTCTATCGCGGCCCCGGCGCGCCAGCAGCCGACCCGATGCATCACTACATGTTCGAAATTTTCGCGCTCGATACAGAGATTACGATCGAGCCGACCGTCGACATGTTCGAGACGCGCGCAAAGGTGCTGGCGGCCATGCAGGGTCATGTGATCGGCAAGGCCGTTTATGGCGGCCTGTTCAGGCGGCCGAACTGAGACGAGAGCGCTGCAGCGGAATCTTTCTCCGCAGCTTGGCAGTTGACGATTTGCGCAAGGCGACGGACTTGTTTCGTCGCCTTTTCCGTTTCGCATATTCGCTTTCGCCCACGCATTGTTTTCGCGGGTGTTGCTCACCATATACGTTGAGGCACTTGCGAGTTTTAATTCTGGAAGGATCACATGGCGACGCTTTCGGAATTGCTCCTGCAGCTTGCAAAGGAAGATCCCGGTCAACTTGAAGCTGACGAGACCCCTGAAGAATGGGTAGCGTCCATGCGGCTCAACAAGAATCCGGCGGGACGTTTCAAGACATCCGTGATCAAATTTCGCGATGCGCTGGAAAACGCCGAAGGACCGGCGAGCGACGCGATCCGCGCGAAACTCAATGAGCTGATCGAATAGTTCTTCGTCTCGTTACAACATCGACCCGCACAGGCGCTCGCGAAATCATCAATCGCGGAGCGCCTTTTTGTTGCGTGCGTCCGCGCACATTTTATCGAAACGATTTCCTTCATGTTCACTTCATGGCGCAAACGCGCTTGGCGAAACACCGGCTCCGCAGAGCGGACCGGCTAAAGGAAGGAACAGGATCATGAAGAAATTTGTTTTGGCTCTTGCTGCCGTAGCGTCTCTGGCGACCGTCAGTCTCTCGGCGACCGAAGCTTCGGCGCGCGGCGGCCATGGCGGGGGACACGGCTTTCACGGCGGCGGCCATCACGGTGGTGGACATTGGGGCGGTGGCCACTGGGGTGGCGGACGCTGGGGCCACGGTGGATGGGGCGTGCGTCGCGTCGGCTTCGTGGCCTTTGCGGGCGGCTCATGCTTCCGTCGCGTCTGGACGCCCTACGGCTATGCGGTTCGCAACGTCTGCCGCTATTGATCGAACTTGAACAAACAGGCCGGCTGCAGCGCTTGCAGCCGGCTTTTTGTCGTCACATCCCGCCGAGATGTTCGGCGACTGTGAAGATGTCCTTGTCGCCGCGGCCGCAGAGATTCATCACCATCAGATGATCCTTGGGCTTCGTCGGCGCAATCTCGATCACGCCCGCCAGCGCATGGGCGGGCTCCAGCGCCGGGATGATGCCTTCGAGCTTGCAGCACAGCTGGAAAGCTTCGAGCGCTTTCGCGTCAGTCGCCGAAATGTAATTCACCCGGCCTGTCTCTTTCAGCCACGCATGTTCAGGCCCGATGCCCGGATAGTCGAGGCCGGCTGAAATCGAATGGCCTTCGTTGATCTGACCATCCTCGTCCATCAACAAATAGGTGCGGTTGCCGTGCAGAACGCCCGGGCGTCCACCCGCCAGCGAAGCCGCATGGCCATTCGGCACATCGACGCCATGGCCGGCCGCCTCGACGCCGTAAATCTCAACGCTCGCATCGTCCAGAAACGGATGGAACAACCCGATGGCGTTCGAGCCGCCGCCGATGCAGGCGATCAGCGAATCCGGCAGGCGGCCTTCGGCCTTGTGCATCTGCTCGCGGGTCTCGTTACCAATGACAGACTGAAAGTCGCGCACCATGGCCGGGTAGGGATGCGGGCCCGCCGCCGTGCCGATGCAGTAGAACGTATCGGCCACATTGGTCACCCAGTCGCGCAGCGCCTCGTTCATGGCGTCTTTCAGCGTGCGGGCGCCCGATTGCACCGGCACCACTTTCGCGCCCAGCATCTTCATGCGGAACACATTGGGCTTCTGTCGCTCGACGTCGACGGCCCCCATATAGACGATGCATTCGAGGCCATATTTGGCGCAGGCCGTTGCGGTGGCGACGCCGTGCTGGCCCGCGCCAGTTTCGGCAATGATGCGCTTCTTGCCCATGCGCAGCGCCAGCTGAATCTGCCCCAGCACATTGTTGATCTTGTGCGCGCCCGTGTGGTTCAGCTCGTCGCGCTTGAAGTAGATTTTCGCGCCGCCCAGATGCTGCGTCAGCCGCTCGGCGTAGTAGAGCGGGCTTGGGCGACCAACGTAATGGGTGGCCAGATGATCCAGCTCCGCCTGAAAAGACGGATCGGCCTTGGCGGCCGTATAGGCCTTTTCGAGGTCGAGGATCAGCGGCATCAGCGTCTCCGCCACGAAGCGCCCGCCGAAAATGCCGAAATGGCCATGCGCGTCCGGGCCGCTGCGGAAGGAATTGGGGAGTTCGGGCTTCAAGTTCTGCTCCTGCGGCGGTCACGACGGGCGGGTGTGTTCTAGCGGCTTGGGCCGCCGGAACCAAGTCCACATTGGGGCGGACCTAGATGCTGTCGCTCTCACCAAGCTTTATAGTTCGGGCAATGGCGGATTCCAGCACCAGATCGTCGCTGGATCCGAGCAGCCAGAGACGATCCAACTTGAAACGCAGCAGCGGAACATCCCGCCAGCGGCGGATAATGTCCGCGAGCGCCGTCGTCTCCGGGACCGTCAGTTCCTCGGTGAAATTGTAGAGCCCGACCGGATAGAGGTCTGTCAATTTCCGCCCCAGCGCGGCCTGAATATCCTGAAAGACGTTGCGGGTAGCGCGCTTCTGCGGATAGGCCTTGAGATACAACCGGCCGAGGTTGATCTCGCCCGAGAAAAGGCCGCGTATTTCAACCTCGAAGGGCGAGATCGCCGCCAGCGCGGCGATCTGCGCGTCGCCGATGACCGGCGGATTGTCCACCGATAGCGAGCCGCAAATCGTTGCGTGTAGCTTGTCCCGGCGCTGCTCGACAATGTCCCACGAGATTTTGGCGGCAAATGACGCGCTTCTGATTTCGCGCTCGAGCGCGAGAAAGTTTGCCGATCTGCGCAGCGCCTGATCCGGGAGTGGTATCACCAGCGAATAGACGCGCGCGTGAACGCCCATCCGGTAGGGGCCGTCTTCTGCAATGACGAGCGGGTGGCGGGGATTGACGAGCGGCAGGTGCGCGACCCGGTACAACCTGTCGAAACGTAGCGCTGTCTCTGCATCAAAACGCGTTTGCGCGCGCGCATAGCCAAGTTCTGCCTCCGCGCAGAATTCCGGCGCGGGCGCATCCATCAGGCGGCGGCGCCACGGGCGGCTGCGACAAAAGCCGCGATGCGCCGAGGATCCTTTACGCCCGGCGCAGACTCAACACCCGACGAGACGTCGACGCCTCTGGCGCCCGTGATGCGGATCGCCTCCGCCACATTGTCAGCATCGAGACCGCCAGACAGCATCCACGGCTTTTCGGTTTGCACATCGCGCAGGATCGTCCAGTCGAAAGCCTGCCCGTTGCCGCCCGGCAGCACTGCGCCCTTTGGGGGCTTGGCGTCGAACAGGACGCGGTCGACGACAGACTCATATGCGGCGATTGCGGCGAGGTCTGCGGCGGCTGAAATGCCGATGGCTTTCATGACGGGCAGACTGAAGCGGCGGCTAAGCTCGGCTGCGCGGGCCGGCATTTCCTTGCCGTGCAATTGCAACAGATCTGGCTTCAGGGTCGCGACGATCTGTTCGAACGTGACGTCGTCGGCGTCGACCGTGAGCGCAACCTTTGTCACGCGGCCATGTGCCTGCGCGCCGAGATCGCGCGCGCGCTCAAACGATATGTTGCGCGGGCTTGGAGCGAAGAACACGAAACCCGCCATATCGGCGCGCGCCGATATGGCGGCTTCAAGCGACTCCGGCGTCGAGAGGCCGCAGATTTTTACTATGAGGTTGCGCGCGTTCATGCCGTTGATTTGCATGCCGTGTGTCGCCTGTCCACGGGCAGGCTCGTGGCCGATCAGGCTGCGCGAGAATTGTCGCTACTGGAAATGGCCGGCAGCCGCGTGGATGCGAATTGCGCGCGCAGCCGCTCGGTCTCGTTGCGCATCTGCGCAAGATCGGAGCGGGCCACGCGGGCAGAGCGGCGATATTTGCCTTGCGCAAGCCAGGACGCGAAACCACCCAGCAACACGCCGAGCATAACCGCCAGAAAAAGCACGATAAACAAAGGAGCGGTCAGATGAATGCCCTGAACGTCATTGCCAAACGGGTCGAATACGACCGTCACCACATGGCGGTTTGCAATCGCAAATACGAGAGCAATTGCACCGAGCGGCAGCAGCAGGAGCCATTTCAGAAACGTCTTCATCAAACCTCTTTGCGCATCGCGCCTGCTCTAGCGCGAGGACTCGCCGTTCAGGCGTTCGCGCATTTCCTTGCCGGTCTTGAAGAACGGCACTGATTTTTCGTCCACCGAAACATGCTGTCCGGTGCGCGGGTTTCTGCCGACGCGCGCATCGCGGCGCTTGACGGAAAATGCCCCGAAACCACGCAACTCCACACGATCTCCACGTGCGAGTGCATTGGTAATTTCATCGAGAATCGCGTTTACAATATTCTCGACGTCGCGTTGGTAAAGGTGCGGATTTCGTTCCGCAATTCTTTGAACAAGTTCTGATTTAATCACGGTGCGTCTGCCTTAAAAAATGCATGAAACGCCTGAAAATACAGCCCCTCAGGTCAATTCAGCACTTCACCTTGCCAAATGGCCACCATACCGTCAAGCAGGCGGGAATTACTGACCTGATCTGCTTTCCGGAGGGTCTCGGCGAATGTTTCGTAGCCGAAAACCTCGGCCAGTCCTGCTGACAGGCCCAGAATGCCCAGCCGCTCCAGACTGCGCTGGCGCCGCCAGTCGCGCACCGGCAGTTTGGCGTGGATATTCTTTTCCTTTTCAAGCCATTCGATGGCTTCGCGTTCGCCCCCGATGCCGTCGACGAGTTTCAGCGGCATGCCCTGCCGGCCAGTGAAAACCCGCCCGTCCGCCACAGCCGCGATTTCCTGATCGCTCATGTTGCGACGTTCTTTCACGAGTGTCCTGAACCAGTCGAACGAATCCGCCACAAGCGCCGCCAGCGCCGCGCGGGCTTCCGGGCTCGTCGGCTCGAAACCGTTAGGGGCGGCTTTCAGCGGCGAGGACTTCACCTCTTCCATTTTGACCCCGACCGTATCGAGCAATTTGGAAACATTGGGGATCTGGAACAGCACGCCGATGGAACCGACCAGCGAATTGCCGCGCGCATAGATGCGGTCAGCGCCCAGCGCCGCGATATAGGCGCCCGAGGCCGCCATGGTGCCGACCACCGCAACTGTCGGCTTCTTGGCCGCAAGGCGGCGCAGTTCCTCGTAAATTTTTTCCGAACCCGTCGTGGTGCCGCCCGGGCTCTCGATAGACAGGATGACGCCGGCGGCGTGCGAATCCGCAATGCCCTGAATGAGTTGCAGCGTGTCGCGATCTCCGGTGATCAGACCTTCGATGGACAGGCGCGCAATATGCTCGCTGGACGCCAGCGGCTGTCCGCCGATCGTATAGCGCCATACGCCGAAAAGGATTGCGCCGATGACCATTGCAAAAGAAGCGACCCGCCAGAACGTCACCTTGCGCCGCAGCTTGCGACGGTCGACCAGATAATCGGCAAAGAGTTCGGACGACGCCATGGATCAGCTTCCTTCACGGACCGGATTCGGCGCGACCCTAGGCCCGGACGGCGCCCCGATCAAGGCGGTTGCGGTTGCGTTGCAGCAAAGAAAAAGCCCGCACGGCGGAACCGTGCGGGCTGATTGTTTCAGGCCTTGAGAGCCTTACTTCTTGGTTGTGTCGCGAGCCTTGAGGGCCGCGCCCAGAATGTCGCCGAGCGAAGCGCCGGAATCCGCCGACCCGTACTGGGCGATGGCTTCCTTCTCTTCCGAGATCTCGAGCGCCTTGATCGACACAGCGACCTTGCGGGCCTTGCGGTCGAACACGGTGATGCGGGCGTCAACCTTTTCGCCAACGGCGAAACGCTCGGCGCGCTGGTCGCCGCGATCGCGGGCGAGTTCGGCGCGCTTGATGAAGGTCGTCAGATCGGTGCCGACGATCTTGACGTCGATGCCGCCTTCCTTGACCTCGATCACTTCGCAGGTGACGACAGCGCCCTTGCGCATGTCAGCTTCGCCTTCGACCTTCGCCTGGAAGGGGTCGCCGGAGAGCTGCTTGATGCCAAGCGAGATGCGCTCCTTCTCGACGTCGACGTCGAGAACCTGCGCCTTGACCATGTCACCTTTCTTGTACTCTTCGATGACCTGTTCGCCGGGGCGCTTCCAGTCGAGATCGGAGAGATGGACCATGCCGTCCACATCGCCTTCGAGACCGATGAACAGACCGAATTCGGTCTTGTTCTTGACCTCTCCCTCGACTTCCGAACCCTTCGGGTGCTTCTCGGCGAAGGCTTCCCACGGGTTCTGCAAGGTCTGCTTGAGACCGAGCGAGATGCGGCGCTTGACCGAGTCGACCTCGAGCACCTGAACGTCGACTTCCTGGCTCGTCGAAACGATCTTGCCCGGATGCACGTTCTTCTTGGTCCACGACATTTCGGAGACGTGGATCAGGCCTTCGATGCCCGGCTCCAGTTCCACGAACGCGCCGTAGTCGGTGATGTTGGTCACGCGGCCATGGAAGCGCGAGTTGAGCGGATACTTGGCCTCGATGCCCTGCCACGGATCGTCCAGCAGCTGCTTCATGCCGAGCGAGATGCGGTGCGTGTCGTGGTTGATCTTGATGATCTTGAC
>CANJWR010000016.1 GCA_947478455.1 Beijerinckiaceae bacterium
GGACCCGAAATCCCGCCCCTCCCGAGACTCCTCCGTCACGCACCGACTTGAAGCCGGATACTCGCGCCCGGACATTTGCCCCGGTTACCCTTTTGGGAATCTATCTTTTTGAATTGTGGTCGGATCGAGCCAAGCTGAATTACCGTTTGATCGCCACTGTCGAAATCGACGGCAAGCTTGTCGAAGGATCAAGCGTCGCGCAGGCAAAGCTCTGGCGGATTTGGCTTAATCCGTTGGGCCTGATCATCATGGGCGGTCGTCCGACGACGACGGAAGGCAAATTCACCGCGGAAGCCGTAGTGGTTGATCTGGGCGAGCGCGGATTTCTGTTTGTCACGCTGGCAGTAAAAGGGGGCGAAGGTGGTGGTCGGTGGTCGAGTTATCCACCGTTGCTGTACCGGGCTTTTGTCCCGCCGGACCGAAAAGCTCGTATCGATGCGAAATATCGGGAGGGCGAACGGACGGACATCGATGAACTGGCCGAGATCGCCCGACTGCCACCCGTAACCAGCGCCGATATTCCGCCGAAAATCTATCCGGAGATGGTGCGCTTTCGCGATCTGGACGATCCGGCCAGCGTCGAACATGTCGATCCCGACGAGCTTGCAGCTTCCTTCGGACCGGGCGCCCGATTTGTAAAGTTGCGGGTCGAGACGACCCACGACGAGCCCGTTTCGACCATCACTCAAAGGCTCAAGTGGCTTGATGACAACAAATATTCGAAAGGCGGACTGGACGGACAAGCAGACCGTATGCCCAGGACATACGCCAGTAAGTTCGGACGGCTTGCCTTTAAAAATCCTATCAAATTCTAAAATTGAGGAATGACCGAAATGGATCTCGCTAATCTCGCCGCGCTGCTGGCCGCGTAAAAGTGCTTGATGACCAAGTCTGCATAATCCGCCCCAACACCGCGCCCCGGCAGAAGCAAGTCGCGGAGCCGTTTCTTTCGATGAGGACGTTGAATGAGCAACCCCGTTGCACAAGGTCAAAAGAACCGGAAGGGCCGGTTTGGCGTCAGCATGAAGGTTTTTGCTGCTCTGTCGCTTGGCCTTTTGGGAATCTATCTTTTTGAATTGTGGTCGGATCGAGCCAAGCTGAATTACCGTTTGATCGCCACTGTCGAAATCGACGGCAAGCTTGTCGAAGGATCAAGCGTCGCGCAGGCAAAGCTCTGGCGGATTTGGTTAAATCCGCTGGCATTCGTCATGGGCGGTCGTCCGACCACGACGGAAGGCAAATTCACGGCAGAAGCCGTAGTGGTTGATCTGGGCGAACGTGGGTTGCTTTTCGTCACGCTAGCAGGGCCAAACGGGGGGAACAACGGCAGGTGGGCAGGGTACCCGCAGATGCTGTACCGACAGTTGGTGCCGGGAGAACGAAAAGTACATGTCAAGACCGATATTGATCAACTTGCAGAGATAGAGCAGCTACCGCCCGGGAGCGGTGTGGATATTCCGCCAGAAACATATCCACAGATGGTCCGCTTTCGCGACCTGAATGATCCGGCCAGTGCTCAATATGTCCGTCCGGATCGCTTGGAGGATTCCTTTGGTGCGGGAGTGCGGCTCATCAAGCTCAGGATAGAGACCACGCACGACGAGCCAGTCTATACCATCAACCAGAGGCTCCGTTGGCTGGATGATCCCAGATACCAATCCGGTGCCTTGGACAAACTGAACCCCGATTTCTGGTCTTTTGCCAGCACCATTGGTGCCGGTGCGTTCAAAATGGGATTTCAGAGTCCATGAGTGGGTTGATTGGGTAGTCGTCATCGACGGGAGTCTTGCCACATCCCCTATGCGCGCGCCGCATTCCCTTTCGGCCCAAAACCTTTATGGATGCGCCCATGCCGATGCGCCACGCGACTTTTCATCCATGATCACCGACTGGCAATTTTACGCCATGGCGGTTCCGGCCGTGATCCTGATGGGGCTCTCGAAGGGAGGGTTTTCGGGCGTCGGCATGGTGTCGCTGCCCATGATGGCGCTGGTCGCGCCGCCGTTTCAGGTGGCGGCCATTCTGCTGCCGATCCTGATGGTGCAGGACATTTTCGGCATTCTGGCCCTGCGCAAGGATTTCCACCGCGAAAGTCTCACCGTTCTGGTGATCGGCGGGATGATCGGCATCCTGATCGCCATGGCTCTGGCGAAATATGTCACCGACTATGAAGTGCTGGTCGCGGTGGGCGTCATCGCGGCGGGCTTCGTGCTCTACACATGGCTGAAAGAGCGCGGCACGGATACGCCGCCGCGCCCCGGCGTGCCCGCATGGGGCGTGTTCTGGGGCGTCTGGGCGGGGTTCACGAGTTTTGTCGCCAATGCTGGCGCGCCGCCCGTGCAGGTTTTCATGAACCCGCAGAAACTTTCGCCGCGCGTCTATGCGGGCACGATGGCGATCCTGTTCGGCATCCTCAACTACACCAAATTCGCCGCCTTCATGTGGCTGGGGCAGGTCAATCTGCCAAACCTGAAAGTGTCCGTCCTGCTGTTTCCGGTGGCGATCGTCTCTGTGCTGCTCGGCGTGCGGCTGGTGAAGACCATGTCGCCCGGGCCGTTCTATCGCTTCGTCAATCTGATGACGTTTCTCGTCGGGCTGAAACTGATCTGGGACGGAGCAGCGGGCATGATGCGGTAGAGATCGGCAGCCATTGCCATTCGGCGCAATCAGGCCGACAACAGGCCTGAGCATCGCCGGGAGCAATACATGGATGTTGATATTGGTTCCATCGCCGACCGGATTCGCGAGCTCGAAGCCGAACTTGACGCCGAGATTGCGCGCCGCAGCGCCGATCTGCGGTTCGGGCTGGAAAAAGGCAAGGCGATTTTCGAAGAGGAAGTCCTGCGCCGTCATCGCGAACTGAAGACCAGCCTCTGGCGCTACATTCGCCAGTCGAACGTGCTGGTCATGATCACCGCGCCCTTCATCTATATGCTGATCATTCCATTCGGGCTGCTGGACCTGTTCCTTTTCATCTATCAGGCGATCTGCTTTCCGATTTACGGCATCCCGCATGTGAAGCGGTCGGACTATTTTGTCTTCGACCGGCGCTATCTGGCCTATCTCAACATGGTCGAGAAGCTCAATTGCGCCTATTGTTCCTACGGCAATGGCGTCATCGCCTATGCGCGCGAGGTGGGCTCCCGCACCGAGCAATACTGGTGTCCGATAAAGCACGCTCGACGCACGCAGGATGTCCACGCGCGTTACCGCAATTTCGTCGATTTCGGCGATGCCGACGCCTACATGGAAAAACTCGAGAAGCTTCGCGAAGATGTGCGGAAGCTTCCCGGTTCCACGCAGGCCTGACTGTTAGTCCTGAGCCAGATAGTCGCGCCGCCAGTCCCGATAGTCCGGGCCCTGCAGCATTAAATCCATAAAGTCGCTGCTCGCGACTCTGGCTTTCAGCCCGTCCGGCGATCCGCCTCCGTGAAGGTGAACATAGGCCTGTCTCAAAGCCTCTACCGCTATCGCCTGCGGTTGATGTCCCTGCAGGGCGATCCGCACGCCCGCTTGCGCAAACTCTTCACGGCTGGCGAATTCCGGCACAGTCCCGAGCATCAGAGGAAGATTCACCTCTGCCCGCACGGCCCGCAACTGGTCGAGCGACTCGACGCCAAGCAGGAAAATCGTATCGACGCCGGTCTCCGCATAGGCCTTCACGCGGGCAATCGTTGACTCGAGACCTTCGGACTTCATCGCAATGGTGCGACCCGCAATTATAAAGCTGGAATCCATCCGCGCAGCCAAAGCGGCTTTCAGCTTCCCGACCATCTCGTCTTTTGAAATGATCTCCTCGCCTTTTGCTCCGAAGCGCGCCGGCAAGTGCGTGTCCTCGATGCTGCAGCCGGACGCGCCCGCATGTTCGAGTTCCTCGATTGTGCGACGAACCGAGAGCGCATTGCCGAAGCCGTGGTCGGAATCAATGAAAAGCGCCAGATTGCTGTTGCGGCAGATCGAACGCGCAACGCCTGCAAGTTCGGTGAGCGTCAGAACCGTCAGGTCCGGCGCAGCAAGCGCGCCGGCCGAGGCCACCGAGCCGCCGAGCATCGCCAGTTCATAGCCGACGCTCTCCGCGACCCGCGCCGACAGGGCGTCGAACACGCTGGCGGGCGAAACACAGTGGTCAGCCGCGAATGCCGCCCGCAACCGTTGACGCTTCTGCGTCGCTGTCAGGCGTTTCTGGCTCACTTTGTGATCCGATCAACTTCGTCCAGTTCGTCCTTCGTCAAAACCCATTTGGCCGACGCCACATTCGACTCCACCTGATCGGGCGACGTCGCGCCGGCAATAATTGGCCCAACATGCGGCTGGCAGACAAGCCAGCTCATCGCGAGTTCGAGCAGCGTGTGTCCGCGCGTTTCGGCGAACGAACGCAAGTTTTCGACTGTGGTCCTGACGCGGTCGTTCATGAAGCGCGCTTCGAAGCGCTCCGGCTTGGCGAAACGGCTGCCGGGCGGCGGCGGGGCGTCGGGCCGGTATTTGCCGGTCAGCAGGCCGCTGGCGAGCGGATAGAAAGGCAGGAAGCACGCGCCATGCGCATTGGCGGCCGGCACGAGTTCCTTCTCGATGTTGCGGTTGACCAGCGAATATTCGTCCTGACACGAAACGAAGGGCGTCAGATTGCCGCTCTTCGCCGTCCATTGCGCCTGAACGAAAAGCCACGCGGGCGTATTCGAGCAGCCAATGTACCGCACCTTGCCCTGCCGCACGAGATCGTCGAGCGCCCGCATGGTCTCTTCGATCGGCGTCAACGGATCGGGCCCGTGCAACTGGTAAAGGTCGATCCAGTCGGTGTTCAAACGCTTCAGGCTGGCTTCGACCGCCGACATGATGTAGCGGCGGGATGCGCCCGAGAGTTTGCGTTCGGCGTCCATCGCATGGCCGAACTTCGTCGCCAGCACGATGTCCTTGCGGCGCGTTCCGAGCGCCGCGCCCAGACAGATTTCCGACGAACCCGTCTTGCCACCGCCGCGTTTGCCGTAGGCGTCGGCGCTGTCAAAAAAAGTCACTCCGAGATCGAGCGCCTTATGGACGACAGCGTTGGTGGCTGCCTGATCGAGGCGTCCGCCCATATTGTTGCCGCCGAGGCCGACGACCGAGGCGCGTAGTCCCGATCTCCCCAAATTGCAATAGTCCATCCCTCAAACCCTCCCGCTTCATTGCCGCCATAAACGCCAGCCCGGTCGCGGGTTGGCAAGTCCAAAGTGAATTGCTGCCTCACTGAACCAAACTGCTCAGTCATGCGGCAGCGAAAACTTATAGGCCCGAACTTGGCATCCGGGTTGCTTTGACATTGATGCTCGAACCCGCGAGCCAGCCAATGGCAGGTGTCAAATGCTTCAGCTCCCCACGATGCCGGATCGCGGCGGCCCCGCGCAACCTCTGCTCATCGTCCAGAACCTCGTGAAGCACTTTCCCCTCAAGGGCGGGTTATTTGGGCAGGGTGGGAAAGTTCAGGCCGTCGATGGAATCGACTTTGAAATCCGTAAGGGCGAAACGCTCGGCATCGTCGGAGAATCCGGCTGCGGCAAATCCACAGCTTCCCGCTTGATCATGTCTCTGATCGAGCCGACCGACGGCGAAATCATTTTCGACGGCGAAAAGGTAGGCACCGCTGCACTGCCGTTGAAGGAATATCGCCGTCAGGTCCAGATGGTGTTTCAGGATAGCTACGCGTCGCTGAACCCACGCCTGTCGATTGAGGAATCCATTGCCTTCGGTCCGATGGTGCATGGTCTCGGGCGCAGCCGCGCCATTCCGCGCGCGCATGACCTGCTGACTGCAGTCGGTCTAGCTCCGGCGCAGTTCGCCCATCGCTATCCGCACGAATTGTCAGGCGGCCAGCGTCAGCGCGTCAACATTGCCCGGGCGCTGGCGCTGCGTCCTCGCATGCTCATTCTCGACGAGCCTGTATCGGCGCTCGACAAATCCGTCGAGGCGCAGGTGCTCAACATGTTGCTCGACCTGAAGGCGCAGTTCGAACTGACTTATCTATTCATCAGCCACGACCTGAATGTGGTGCAGCATGTCGCGGACCGCGTTCTGGTAATGTATCTCGGCCGGGTTGCAGAAATCGGCCCCGTGGATTCGATTTTCGCAGCGCCGCAGCACCCCTACACACAGGCGCTCCTCGCCAGCCGCCCGTCGATGGACCCGGATCGTCGCCGCACAGAGCCGCCGATTACCGGAGACCCCCCAAATCCGGTGAATCCGCCGTCGGGCTGCCGCTTCCGTACTCGCTGCTCGCTGGCCGAAGACATCTGCGCCTCTGCGACGCCGCCGCTGGGAACCACCGGGCCGATGCATCAGGCCGCCTGCCACATCGTCGCGCCCGGAAGCGGGCACTCAATGGCGTCAAGGGAGGCTGCATAATGTCCGAAGATCTGCTGGTTCGGGCGAAGAACCTCAATGTCAAATTTGTCTCGCGCGACGCCACCGTTCACGCGGTCAACGGTGTCGACTTTCAGCTCGCCCAACGCGAAGTGTTGTGCATTCTCGGCGAAAGCGGGTCGGGAAAATCCGTCACGCTGCGCGCCATCATGGGCCTCAATCCGCGCGGTAAAACAGTTGTCGAAGGCGAACTCAATGTCTGCGGCCAGGATGTTGTTGGTGCTTCTGAAGCACAAATGAGCCAACTGCGCGGACGTCAGGTCGCGATGATCTTTCAGGAGCCGATGACCGCTCTGGACCCTGTCTTCACAATTGGGCGCCAGATTGCCGAAACCATCGTGCGACACGAAAGCATTTCATACAAGGATGCATTGGCGCGCGCACTGGACTTGCTAGAACTCGTACAAATCCCTTCTGCAAAACGCCGTCTGGAAGCTTATCCGCATGAATTGTCCGGCGGACTTCGCCAGCGCGCCATGATCGCGATTGCGCTGTCCTGCAAGCCGAAGCTTCTGCTGGCGGATGAGCCGACGACCGCGCTCGACGCCACCGTGCAAATCCAGATTCTTCTCCTGCTGCGCCGTCTGCAACAGGAACTTGGCATGGGGGTGATCTTCGTGACGCATGACTTGGGCGTCGCCGGCGAAATCGCCGACCGGATAGCCGTCATGTATGCAGGACGCTTCGTCGAAGAAGGGCCTGTGCGCGACGTCATGCGGGCTCCACTGCATCCCTACGCGCAAGGACTACTTGGCGCAACTGTTCACGCAGGACTGCGCGGCAAACGTCTCACGACCATTCCGGGGGCGCCGCCCGATCTGAGAGCAATTGCACCGGGTTGTTCGTTTGCCCCGCGCTGCGCAATGGTTGAAGCCGCCTGCCGCGCGGACCTCCCAAATTTGCGCAGTCCTGAACCCGGTCGCAGCGCACGTTGCATTCACGTCAATGAAGCCGCCTGACCATGGCATGTGTATTGCGTGAGCATCTTGAAGTCCGGAATTCCGGGGAGAATTGAATGTTTCGATATATTCTCAGACGCATCGCTTATGCGATCCCCATCGCCTTGTCGGTCAGCGTTGTTTGCTTCCTCCTCGTTCATATCGCACCTGGAGATCCGATAGACTCGATCATTCCTCCAGATACGCCGAGGGAAGTCGTCGAGCAGGTGCGCAAGGATTATGGACTCGATAAGCCGTTGCCGGTTCAGTACGCTGTCTGGCTATCGCGCGTGGTGCAGGGCGATCTGGGGCGTTCCATCGCCACGCGGCGACTTGTGGCCGGCGATCTCATCCTCGCAGCTCGCAAGACATTTGTTCTTGCGATAACTGCAGCACTACTCGGCTTCGCGGTTGGCATTCTGCTCGGCAGTACAGCCGCCTTCTATAAAGGCACTTGGATCGACAAGGCTTGCGTCGCCTTCGCGGTCGCTGGAGTATCGATCCCGCATTACTGGCTTGGCATGGTGATGGTCATCTTCTTCAGTGTGCTGATGAATGTGTTTCCAGCCATGGGGGCCGGGCCCGGAGACTGGGTCTGGGATCGCGAGCATCTGCAATATCTTGTACTTCCGGCCATTACGTTGGCGTGTATTCCTGCCGGCCTTTTGACCCGCACAGTGCGCGGCATTGTCAGCGAAATTCTCAGCCAGGACTTCGTGACGACACTGCGCGGCAAAGGCCTCCGAAATCGCACACTCGCTCTGCACATCGTAAAGAACGGCGCTCCCACAATTCTTGCAGTCATGGGCCTCCAGCTGGGCTATCTGATGGGTGGTTCCATTCTGGTTGAGACCATTTTCAGTTGGCCAGGCACCGGATCGATGCTCAATGCGGCGATCTTTCGACGCGACATTCCGGTCATTCAGGGCGCAACGCTGGTGCTCGCCATGTTCTTCGTGATGCTGAACCTGATCGTCGACATCATGCAAACAATGATCGACCCGAGGATCGTGAGAAAATGAGCAACGTCTCAACCGCGACGCCGGACAGCGCCGGCGCAATCGTATCTGATCCGGTGAAGAGCCAGGGCTATTGGCGGGGCGTCGGCAAACGCGTGATGCGCGACAAAGTCACGCTCGTTTGTGGCGCAATTCTACTGGTCATGCTCTTTCTCATCCTCTTCGCGCCGTGGATCGCTCCCTACGATCCTCTGCAGGGCAGCATGGCGCGTCGCCTGAAGCCGGTTGGCTGGCAAGGTTATCTTCTGGGAACGGACGAGCTGGGGCGCGATATGCTGACGCGTCTTATGTATGGCGGCCGCTTCTCGTGGTTTGTGGGAATCACTCCAGTAGTCTGCGCCTTCACGATTGGCGGAACGCTGGGCGTTCTTGCCGGCTTCGTGGGCGGCAAGATCAACATGCTCATCATGCGCGCTACTGACGTCTTTTACGCATTTCCGTCGGTCCTTCTTGCCGTGGCGATCAGCGGAGCGCTCGGGCCGGGCATCTTCAACGCAATTCTGTCGATGACGCTGGTCTTCATTCCACCCCTGATCCGCGTCTCAGAAAGCGTAACCACCAGCGTGCGCAATCTCGACTATGTGGAATCTGCTCGCGCCACCGGCGCGAACAGTTTCACGATCGTGCGAGTTCATGTCTTGCCGAACGTGCTGGGACCGATTTTCGTTTACGCGACGACCCTCGTCGGCGTTTCGATGATCCTTGCCTCAGGCCTTTCGTTCCTGGGCCTTGGCGTCAAACCGCCGACACCCGAATGGGGCATGATGCTCAACACGCTGCGAACCGCTATTTATTCCCAGCCTCTATTGGCGACGTTGCCGGGTATTTGCATCTTCGTCACAAGCCTTTGCTTCAATTTGTTGAGCGATGGGCTTCGCAATGCAATGGACGTGCGAAATTAATAATCAGGAATTTTTGTCATTCAGCGCGCCTTCGGGCGCGCCGATTTTTTTAGCAACATAATTTGTCCTGAAGATGACTTTATATCCGGTGTTGGCACGCAGGTTGCTGTTGAGTCCCAAGCTGCAAGTGACGTAACAGGAGACTCCATGCGAAGAAAATTTGCTACTCTTTTGACGACCCTCGCGATCAGCGGGCTGGCTTCGTCTGTGCAAGCGCAAACTCTGCGTGTTGCGATGACAACGTCTGACCTCCCACTTACGGGTGGAATTCCGGACAATGGCAGCGAAGGTGGACGTTTCGCGGGCTATCCAATTTACGACGCACTCGTAAACTGGGATTTCACCAAGGTCGACGCCGCCGCAGACCTGACGCCTGGTCTCGCGACAGAATGGAAAGTCGACCCAAACGACAAGACCATCTGGATTTTTACAATTCGCCAAGGGGTAAAATTTCACGACGGATCGACCATGACGGTGGACGATCTGGTCTGGAACTTTGATCGCCATCTGAACGAAAACGCGTCCAACTTCGACAAGGCGCAGGCGCGTTCTTACAGAAACTACACCGGACAGGTGGTCAAATACTGGAAGATTGACGAGACGCACCTGGCGCTTCAGACAGCCGAGCCCTTTAGCCCGTTGCCGTACCAGATTTCAAGAGTTTTTATTGTCAGTCCGGCGCAATACAAGAAGGTCGGTAACTGGCTCGATTTCCAGAGCGCCCCCTCCGGCACGGGGCCTTTCAAGGTCGAGAAGATAAATCCCCGCGTCTCCATCGATCTGGCGCGCAATGAAGATTATTGGGACAAGGGGCGTGTTCCCAAAGTAAAAAAGATGATCCTGCTTCCTATTCCGGACGCTAACACCCGCGTTGCGGCCTTGCGTTCCGGGCAGGTAGACTGGATCGAATATCCATCTCCCGATTCAAACCCGTCGTTGAAAGCGGCCGGCTTCAATGTTGTTGTGAAGCCCTATCCGCATGTCTGGGTCTGGCAATACAATCTGACTTCCGATTCAGTGCTTGCGGACAAGCGCATCCGTCTCGCATTGAACTACGGCGTCGACCGTGATTCCATGATGGAACTCCTCGGCGGCACCGCAAAGCCCTCGATGGGCTTTTACGAAAAAGAGAGCAAATTTTTCGGCAAGCCGAAAGAACTGTTCAAATACGATCCCGAAAAGGCCAAAGCGCTCCTGAAGGAAGCCGGCTATGGACCTGGCAAGCCCCTGCAGATCAATGTGCAACTACCCACGGCCGGATCCGGCAACATGGTGCCGTTGCAGATTGGCGAATTTGTTCAGCAGAGCCTGCGCGAGAACAACGTCGAGGTGACGCATGAGGTCGTCGACTGGGGAACAATGCTGACATCGTTGCGGCAAATGCCCGGCAAGGGCGCATCTCCACGGCGCGACGCCATTGCACATGGGCTTCCGCTCGGCGACGTGACGAACTTCTACAGTCAGTTCACCGGCATGGCCAACAAGCTGGGATCAAACTGGAGCACGTTCATCGATCCACGCGTAGATGCGCTTGCCACTAAGGCGTTCCAGACTTTCGACGAAGTGGAACGCGACAGGCTTATCGCCGAGGCGCACTCCATCGTTGTCGACGAAGCCGCCTGGCTGTTTGTTGTGCATGACCTTAATCCGCGTGCCCTGAGCCCGAAGGTGACCGGATTCGTGCAGGCGCAGAGCTGGTATCAGGACTTCACTCAGCTGACCGTCAAGGATTAGTGGATCATATGCATACCGAACTGCTCCGGCTGCCTGAATTTCGCGCGTTTCTATTCGCTAATACACTGGAGCGGTTCGCCGCATCGGGCATGACAGTGTTGCTGGGATTCCAGGTCTATGAATTGACCCGGAATCCCCTAGATCTCGGATTTCTTGGGCTGATTGAGGCGATCCCGGGCATTGGCCTGGTTTTGTTTGGTGGCCATTTTGCCGACACGCTCAGTCGGCGGAAGATGGTTCTCACAACAGTTTCTCTGCTCGCATTGCTGGCGAGCAGTCTTGCGATCTTTTCAATGCTTCGGCCATCCGGCCTTCATTTTCTGGTCTATGGCGTCGGGTTCATTTCTGCCGGATTGAGAGCATTTCAAACGCCGGCCGCCACTGGTCTTGAGGCACAGGTTTTGCCACTCGGTCAAGTGATGAAAGGTGTGCCGATCATCGCGACCTGCGCCCGCACAGCTGATGTGATCGGCCCTGTAATCGGCGGCTTTCTTTGGGCCTTCGCGGGCGCGACCGTCACCTATGCGACGCTTGCTGCGCTTTTCATCACATCGTGCCTGATGATTGCGATCGGCATCGGAGAAAAGCCCTCCACTTATGTGAGCGTCCCCGGGATCGGCATTTTTCAGCGTATCCGCGAAGGCGTTCGATATGTATTTCGCAACGAGATTCTCGTTGGTTCCATGGCGCTTGATCTTTTTGCAGTCTTCTTCGGCGGCGCAACGGCGCTCCTGCCGCTTTTTGCGACTGATATTCTTCATGTTGGAGCGGAAGGCTTCGGGTTGTTAAGGTCAGCCTCTGCAGCAGGCGCCCTGACTGCCGCCGTATTCGCAACACGTTACATGCCGTCAAAATATGCCGGCGCTATGCTGCACTGGGTGATCGCGGCCTTCGGCATAAGCATGATCGTGTTCGGACTATCGACGGTGTTCTGGGTATCGATGGTCGCGCTGTTCTTCTCAGGCGTTTGCGATGGCATAAGCATGGTCATCCGTCACGCCATCATGCGCCTGGCTTCGCCCGAGGAAATGCGCGGACGTATTGCGTCAGTTCGTTCTGTCTTTGTGGGATCGTCAAACGAACTTGGCGCTCTGGAGAGCGGGTTTCTGGCTAGCGCGCTCGGTCCGGTGCCGGCAGTTTGGGCTGGCGGAGTCATCACGTTGTTGATCGTTGGCGTAATAGCGCTGCGGTCGCCGCGCTTGCGCACCCTTGATCTTGCGCACTTGAAGCCCGATCCGATTGTTCCTGAAAAATCGATGCCTGTGCCTAAGGCCGCCGAGTAGCTTCAGGCATAGAGCATTGAACATAGCCGAAGAGGAATGGGCTCAGGAGCAGAGTTATCAAGGCGCCTTATAATCCCGGTGTGCGTCTCTTGAGCGGCCCTGACCATCCGTCATGCACAAGCTCGCGCGATAAAGCCCAATTCGTCCGAATGATCATCTGAGCGCTGACTATGCCTTTTAATTAAAACGTCTTGGCTTCGGCACGTGAGTTGCATCGTAGAATTTGAGTTTTAATCAGGACGAGGTGAGCGAAATGCTGGATAAGCCGATGTCGGACAAAGGGACGACCACAAAGCCATTCGAGTTGGTTGAAGCTACGATTGCGGATATGCACGCCGCCATCAAGGCAGGCAAGACGACGTGCCTTGATGTCGTCAAGGAGTACATAGCGCGCGCAAAGGCCTTCAATGGCGTCTCCAGTTATTTGGTCACCGATGATGGGGCGAGTATCCCCGAGCCGGTCGGCACAGTGCGCGCTACAATGCCACTCAAATTCCCGACAAAGACGATTGCTGCATCCGAATTTTTGCCCGATCTCGACAAATATATAGGGCCGCCCCTTGAATTCGGCCGGATGGAGGCCACTGCGTCGGACCCTGATGTCATGCAGCAATATGGAATGCTTGTGGGCATTCCGGATGCCGGTCAGGTCAATACGCTTGGGACGATCAATATTCGCGGCGAGCGGTCGGTCACCTGCAAGGGCGACTTCGATCTGCATCCTTCAAAAGGTCCCTTGCCCGCAGGCGCGCCTGGCGTCTGCGAATATTTCCGTCAATTGCCCGACGCGATGGAAATCGCTGCCGAACTCGACGCGAAATATGGAACGAACCCCGATCTTGAGAAGATGCCGCTCTACGGCGTGTGCTTTTCGTTCAAGGATCCTTTCGACACGAAGGACATGCGCTCTACCGGTGCCGGCGATGCTCGCTACGATATGGACTTCCCGGCGCGTGATCACATCCTCGTCGAGCAATTGCGCAAGAAGGGCGCGATCATCTACGCGAAGGCGATCAATACCGAATATAATGGCCGCGCTGGCGATCCGGGCGGAAATTACACGCCGGACAAAATCTTGCCCTCAACTCTCGGCTTCCAGCGGAGCACCTGGGGTGGCAATCCATCGAATGTTTATGACACCACGCGCGCCGGTTCGCTGGGTTCAAGCTCGGGTTCGGCGGTCTCTGTCAGCGCGAATCTCTGCATGGCGAGCCTCGGTGAGGAAACCCGGGCATCCTGCCGTGGTCCCTCGAACCATAATTCCGTGGCGTTGATTCTGCCGCACAAGGCCATGATTGGTTTCGACGGTGGCGCGATCGGAGCCGACATATATTGCGATCGCACCGGTATCCATGCCCGGTCAATTGTTGACTGCGCAATAATTCTTGACGCGCTTAAGGACGACGATAACGGCTATTACGATCCGCGAGACGTATTTACGACGGTTCCGCGCTCGTCGATTCTGGACACGCCTTTCGCAAGCCACATTGCCGCCGGGGAACCGGGCTCACTGAAGGGGATGCGGATCGGCATAATTCGTGAATCGATGGTCTATCCGGTCGGATCAAAGGCCGAGGAGCCGATCGTTTCGGCTGCGGACGCGGAAATGAAGGCGATCCTTCGCGACAAGCTGGGAGCGGTCCTGGTTGAATCCGGCCATCCGTTGTGGAAGCCCGATCCGACCGTCGAAAAGATGTCGGTTGATTTCGGTACGGCGCTGGCGCGTCTCGTGCCGGTCTTCATGCCAGATTTGATGTTCCGCCTTGGTGCAGATGGGACGCCCCTTTTCAAGGAATTCGCAGCCGCCATTGAGCCGACTGAATTTTTCCCGGGAAAGACGTTCGGTTCCGGGTCGATGACTCCCATCGACTATATGGTGCAGATGGCCGACGGAGAGATCCCGCCGCCGCCCAATCTTGATCTTGCGACCGTACAACAGCAGGAACTGGCCAACACGTTCCGCTTCCACATTCCGCAATATCTGACCCGCCGCGCGGCGGAATGGAAAAAGCTCGGCTTCACGGAAACGCTGATCGATTTTCCAACACTCAACGCTCGTTCGAAATTCTGGGGCGACGACCAGCGCGCCGGTTTCAAGAACTGGGAAGAGATTGTCGATCCCCGCAATCCGCTAGATGGGAGGCAGGGAGTCAACGAGCGAATTATGTTGCGCGAGCTTTTGCGTCGGGCCGACATGATGGTCATCCTGGAAAACAAGCTCGACTGCCTTGTGCGTCTGCATACGCCCTTCGCGCCCGGGAAAATTGGTATGGCTCCGCAACCCGGCTATCCGGGCAACATCCGGCCCGAAACCATGAACGGCCCGAATGCCGGACTCACAGAAGTGCTCATCCCGGCTGGCTATGTGAAAACCGTCTATGATCCGGTCTTCAAGTTGAGCGCCGATGGAAAGAAATATATTCCTGTCCCGTCTGCCGAGCCGACCCCGGTCCCTGAGCCCGGAATGCCATTTTCTCTGGTATTCCGCGCTGAGCCGGGCATGGAAGATATCCAGATCAAAGTGGCGTCCGCCTACGAGGCAGCGTCCAAACGTCGCATCTCGCCGCCATCCTTCGGTCCGCTTCGCGGGTGAAAGGGATCCGCATGACCTGAATGTCAAAACCGCAACGGTCGAACAAAATCGACCGTTGCTCGCTATTTTAATGACGTTTCGATGACTTTTAATCGAAGATGGGCAAAAACCTATCGCAGTCAGCACCTTGATCTCGGGCGTGTATCTATATTAGTTACCGCGAGCCGAAGTCGGTCGCTCGAATCGGCAGAGTGGATTGCGGTCGTCCCGGCCGCGTCCTCTGGTGTTTACTGCTGAAATTCAGGATTTCTATGGCCGATTCCTCAGAGAACTTTGCTTTGGCTCTGGCAAAGCGGTTGCGCGCCAAGGAATCGACGATCGGCGTTGTTGGTCTTGGCTACGTCGGATTGCCGATTTGTCTGGCGGCCGTCCACAGCGGGCTGAATGTGATCGGTTTCGATATTGACCCGATGAAGCCACAGTTCATCGGGAAGGGCGAAAGCTACCTACAGCATATTCCGGGAAAGTCCGTGAAGGCTGCTGTGGAGACCGGGCGGTTCTCCGCCACAAATGATTTTACTCGTCTGAGCGAGCCGGACGCCATTCTGGTTTGCGTGCCCACGCCTCTGGATGCGCATCTCGAGCCGGATCTCTCTTTCATCGAGATGACTTGCGAGGCAATTGCCAAGCAATTGCGCCGTGGGCAGCTGATCGTCCTGGAATCAACCACCTATCCGGGAACGACCGCCGAAGTGATGGTGCCGATTCTGGAGAAGAGCGGTCTGGTCTGCGATAAGGATTTTACGGTCGCCTTCTCGCCGGAACGCGAAGATCCTGGCAATATGAACTTTTCTACGTCGACCATTCCGAAAGTGGTCGGTGCCGATACGGCGGAAGCGCTTGAGGCGGCTGTTGCACTTTACGGCAATTTCATCGGTACGGTGGTTCCCGTCACCTCGGCTCGCGTGGCCGAGGCGGTAAAGCTCACTGAAAACATTTTCCGTTCTGTCAACATCGCGCTCGTCAATGAGTTGAAGGTGATTTTCAGCGCGATGAATATCGATGTGTGGGAAGTCATTGACGCTGCAAAGACCAAGCCGTTCGGCTTTATGCCGTTCTATCCGGGTCCGGGTCTCGGCGGTCATTGCATCCCGATCGATCCATTCTACCTGAGCTGGAAGGCGCGCGAATTCGGCGTTGTGACCCGCTTCATAGAACTCGCGGGCGAGATTAACGCCAACATGCCGCGCCACGTGATCGACATTCTGGCTCTTGCGCTGGATAAGAGTTTCCGCAAGGGCCTTAATGGATCGAAGATTCTTGTTCTGGGCGTCGCCTACAAGAAGAACGTCGATGACATGCGCGAGAGCCCGGCGCTACGTCTGATCGATCTGCTTGAGGCGCGCGGTTCGATCGTCGAATTCTACGATCCTTTCGTGCCCGTCATTCCCCATACGCGCGAACACGCGAACCTCACGGGTCGTAAGAGCGTGCCGTGGTCAGCAACCATCGGAAATGGCTACGACGCCGTACTGATCGCCACCGACCACGACATCGTTGACTACGCCGCTTTGGTGGAAAGTTCTGCGCTCGTTGTGGATTCGCGCAATGCCTGCCGGAAGGCGGGCGTGAATTCACCGAAAGTTACGCTGGCCTAGGCCTGTTCCGAACCGACGCTGCGGCGTAGGTTCGCCGGGCTTCCCGACGGCGAGTTCGCCGCGCACTTTTATCGAGGCAGGTCATGTCGAAGTCCTGGAGCATTCATTGCGTCGTGGGCGCACGGCCGAACTTTGTGAAGATCGCACCGATCATGCGGGCGTTTCAGTCTCGCCCCGGCGTTACCATGCGGTTGATCCATACGGGTCAGCACTATGACGTGGCGATGAACGAGGCGTTCTTTACCGAACTCGCCATTCCACATCCGGACGTGAATCTCGAAGTCGGCGGCGGCACCAATACCGAGCAGACAGCCCGCATCATGCTGAAACTGGAGCCCCAGTTTCTTGCCGATCGTCCCGATCTCCTTTTGGTTGTCGGCGATGTGAATTCAACTCTCGCGACCTCGCTCGTCGCCGCAAAGCTTCAAATTCCGGTCGTTCATGTCGAGGCCGGTCTGCGCAGTTACGATCTGGCCATGCCGGAAGAGATCAACCGCCTTGTGACGGATCGCCTTTCGGCGTTGCTTCTCACCACAGAGAAAGCCGGGATTGAGAATCTTCTGCGTGAAGGCGTGCCGCGCGAGCAGATTGTTTTCGTCGGCAATGTGATGATCGACACATTGCGCGATTGTCTCGATCGTTCCCTTCCGGTCGACGCCACTTTGGCTGAAACCGGCGCTTCGCCGGACTTTATTGAGGCTGCCAAAAAGGGCCACGGCTTCGTGACGCTGCATCGCCCCTCGAATGTGGACGATCCGGCGCAATTGCGCGGCCTCATCGAGGCGCTTTCGGATGTATCACGCGATCTCTGTCTCATTTTCGCGATGCACCCGCGTACGCGCGGCGTGATCAAGTCGGCGGGCCTTGAGCCGCTTCTCACAAAAGGCCGCATTCACGCAACGCCGCCGCTCAGTTACCTGCGTTCGCTCGGCGTCATGCGTTCCGCGACCGTCGTGCTGACCGATAGCGGCGGCATTCAGGAAGAAACGACCGCGCTCGGCGTGCCGTGCATCACCATCCGCGACAACACAGAGCGCCCGATCACCGTCGAGGAAGGCACGAATACGTTGCTCGGAAGTTCACCTGCGGCGCTGCGCCCGGCGGTCGAAGATGTTCTGAAGACCGGCGGAAAGCGCGGTCGCGTTCCTGAACTCTGGGATGGCAAGGCGGCGGTTCGCGTCGCCGATGCAACGCTGGAGTTCTTGCAGAAGCGCGCGGTTTAGGTTCGCCGGGGCGGACGCGTTCTGAACGCGCCGCGCCTTCCCTTTGACTTGTAACGAGGCGGTGGGGAGAATGCGCATTCTGTTCTTCACCCACTACTATCCGCCCGAGGTGAACGCACCGGCCTCGCGAACCTATGAGCATTGCCGCGAATGGGCAAAAAGCGGGCACGATGTTACCGTCGTCACCTGCGTGCCCAATCATCCCGCCGGAAAAATATATCCGGGCTTTCGCAATCGAATCTATCAGTCGGAAATGGTCGAAGGCGTGCGCATTATCCGCTTGCTGACGATCATCACCGCCAACAACGGTTTCCTGCTGCGAACTTTGAATTATGTTTTCTACATGGTGGCAGCCACGTTCGCGCTGCCATTTTTGCCGAAAGCGGACATTGTGGTGACGACATCGCCGCAATTTTTCTGTGGCCTTGTGGGCATTCCTGCCAAGCTCTTGAAGCGCGCTCCATGGGTGCTCGAAATCCGCGATCTCTGGCCCGAAAGCATCGTGACGGTCGGCGCGATGGACAAGGGCGCGGTCATCCGGTTTCTCGAAGCTGTTGAGCGTTTCGCCTATCGCAAGGCCGATCATATCGTGGCGGTGACGGATTCGTTCGTCGAGCACATCAGCCAAAATGGCGGCGCAAACAAAATCGACGTGATCAAGAACGGCGTCGATCTTGGCCTGTTCCATCGCGGCGCCGATGGCGACGAGGTTAAGCGCCGTTACGGTTTCGAACGGCGTTTCGTCTCCGCCTATATTGGCACGCACGGCATGGCGCATGGTCTCGACACAATCATTGATGCGGCGATTATGCTTCGCGAAGATCCCCGCTTTGGTTTTCTACTTGTTGGCGATGGCTCCGAGCGGCAGCGATTGGTCGAGCGCGCCGGGAGTCTGAAACTCGACAATCTTTGCATCGTTGGTCAGTTGCCGAAGTCGGACATGCCGAAAGTTTGGGCGGCGACCGATGCGAGCATCATCCTGCTGCGCCAGAACGACGCTTTCAAGAAAGTCATCCCGTCGAAAATGTTCGAGGCGATGGCTATGGAATGCCCCATCATTCTGGGCGTGGAAGGCGAAGCTGCGCAATTGCTGGCGGATGCGGGCGCCGGCATTGCCATGAAGCCAGAAAGCGCCGACGAGCTTGTAGCAGCCGTCAAGCGCCTCGCCGAAGATCGCGAACTTGGCGCGCACTATGGGCGGAGCGGTGCTGCTCATGTTCGGGAATTCTATGATCGCGGAAAAGTGGCGCACCGCTACCTTGATCTTTTGACCAAGATCGCGAAAGCAAAGTCGTGATCGGGGCGCGCCGATGAACGTGTCGTCACTGATGCTGCGAATTCAGCGATCTTTCGAATTCGCCCGTCACGTTCCGCCGTCGCAGCTCGTCAGACGTGTCGAACTCAATGTCAGGCGTCGTCTCCGCGATCACTTTCCGCCGAAAGGCATTTCGCCCAAAGCCGTTTCGCCTCTATCGAAGAACGCTCCTCGCCCCATTTTTGCGCCGCGTGGCGAACTCAAGCCGCAGCGCGACGGCAACCAATGGCGCTTCACATTTTTGCACCGTTCCATCGATATGCCCGGTCCCGACATCGACTGGATGGCGCCGGGTAGTGGCCCGCAAAACCAGCTCTTGCGGATGAACCTGCACTACATGGAATATCTGGAAGGCTGTGACGACCGGACCTTCTCAGAGCTTGCGTTCGGGTGGATCGCTGCAAATTCGCAAACCCGCAAGGGCGCGTGGCGCGACAGCTGGAATTCCTATGCGCTGTCGCTGCGCGTTGTAGTCTGGTTGCAGGAACTGGCGCGCCGTGCCGGGGCTCTGACTGTCGAAATTCGAATGGGCATTGAAGCCAGCGCCTGTGAACAAATTCTGTTTCTGGAACAAAATCTGGAAACCGATATCGGTGGTAATCACCTCGTCAAAAACATCAAGGCGCTTTTGTGGGCGTCGGCTTGCTTCGTCGGAAACGACGCCGACCGCTGGCGGGGGATCGGGCTGCGCCTTCTGTCGCGCGAACTCGACGCACAGGTGCTCGCAGATGGCGTGCATTATGAGCGTTCGCCGTCTTACCATTGTCAGGTTTTTGCTGACTTTCTGGAATGTCGTCACGCGCTCGGCGTCGATCTACTGGACGGACGGCTGGATACTGCGCTTGAGCGCATGGCGCAGGCCACAGCAGATCTGGCGCATGCCGATGGACTGGTTGCTCAGTTCAACGATGCTGGCCTGTCCATGTGCTATTCGCCTGAAGAGTGTCTGGACGCCTATCAAAGGCTTTTTGGAAAGCGTCCGTCACCCAGAAACCTGTTTGCTTTTCCGGACGCCGGCTATTTCGGCCTTCACACCGAGCGGACTTCACTCATTGTCGATTGCGGGCGCGTTGCGCCAGACGAACTGCCCGCGCACGGACATGCGGACGTCTTGAGCTTCGAATGGTCGGTAGCGGGCGAACGCATCATAGTCGATCAGGGCGTTTTCGAATATGTGGCTGGCGACAGGCGCGCCGCGTCGCGATCCGCCGTCAATCATAACACCTTGTGTGTCGATGGGGCCGATCAAGCCGATTTTTTCGGTGCTTTCCGGTGTGGTCGACGCCCCGACGTGGAACTATTGACCTGGCGGCCTGAGGGCAAGGGATTTGTCTTAGAGGGAACCCACAATGGTTTCCGCGACTTGCCAGGACAGCCCCGGCACACTCGACAGATTGTCGCCGGGCCCGACCTTGTTGAAATAACCGATCGTCTGAAGGGCGCCTCAGATCGCGCCAGCCGTGTCAGTTTCCTGTTGCACCCGGAAATTAAAGTACATAGGACGATACATGGCTTGGAATTGTCGGGGGCGTCCGTAAGGATTGCGGTCGTATCCAGCCTGTCGCTTGAAACGTTCCCCGCCGTCTGGTGGCCGGATATGGGACGTGAACTGCCGACGACGAGGATGGTTGTGATCCTTCCGCCGGGCCAAAGCGAGGTTTGCGTATCGTTTCGGGTTGTTCCGCCGGAAGGGACCGATTGAAACATGCGTCTGCAAGCAAAATTGCCCAGATATCGACCACCACATCCCCTTCGCCCGGAGCAAAACGGCAGCGCGGCGGGATTTTCGGAGATTTTTGAATGAAGCAGGTGCTCATCAAGGGCGGCAACGCCATCGTGGAGGATGTTCCTGCTCCTCAGGTCTCGCCGAAGAACATTCTGGTTCAGGTACTGAACTCCTGCATCAGCGTCGGCACGGAAATGGCCGGCGTCCGCATGTCGGGTCTGCCGCTTTATCAGCGCGCCCTGCGGCAGCCCGAGAACGTGAAGCGCGTACTCGACATGGTGCGCGAACAAGGACTGCAGAAAACGATTGATCGCGTCACCGGCAAGCTTTCCGCCGGCTCGGCGACAGGATATTCGGCCGCAGGCGTGGTGATCGCGCTTGGCGACGATGTCACCGGCTTCGCGATCGGCGACCGCGTGGCCTGCGCCGGGGCGGGCATCGCCAATCATGCCGAGATCATCGATGTGCCGGTCAATCTGTCAGTGAAGCTTCCGGAGGAAGTCGGAACAGATCTCGGCTCCACAGTCACGCTCGGCGCAATCGCCATGCAAGGCGTTCGCCGATCGCAACCGACCTTGGGTGAAACCTTCGTGGTCGTCGGCCTCGGCATTCTGGGGCAGATCACCGCACAGATGTTGTCGGC
This sequence comes from Beijerinckiaceae bacterium, assembly GCA_947478455.1. Lineage (GTDB taxonomy): Bacteria > Pseudomonadota > Alphaproteobacteria > Rhizobiales > Beijerinckiaceae > Terripilifer. The sequence goes on from CANJWR010000016.1 coordinate 21,368, forward strand.
CAATGGTTGTCGCGTCATTGGCGTCGAGCTTGATTCCGAGCGCATCAAACTCGCGCTGGCCAACGGCATGGATTTCGGCGTCGATCCGTCGTCAGAATCCTATATCGACAGGGTCATCGCGCTGACTGACGGTCTCGGCGCAGACGGGGTCATCATCACCGCCGCCACACCGAGCCATCAAGTCGTAAGCGATGCATTCAAGGCGAGCCGCAAGAAGGGCCGCGTGGTGCTGGTTGGCGATGTGGGGCTCAATCTCAATCGTGGCGATTTTTACGGCAAAGAGATCGATTTCCTGATCTCGACCTCCTACGGCCCGGGACGTTACGACGCAAACTATGAGGAGGGCGGGCAGGATTATCCGCTTCCCTACGTGCGGTGGACTGAAAACCGCAATATGCAGTCCTATCTCAAACTGATTGCGAGTGGTCGCGTCCGGTTCAACGGATTTTTCGACAAGCCCTTCGCCATCGACAATGCGCGCGACGCTTACGAGTCTCTGAAAGTCGAAGGCCGCAAGCCTCTTATGGTGTTGCTGTCCTATCCGCAACGACCGGAGGCGGTGACGGGCCATCGCGTCGAGATGAAAGCAGCTGCTCCGAAGTCGCAGAAAATTCGTGTGGCTTTGGCGGGCGCGTCCAGTTTTGCGCAAGGCATGCACCTTCCGAACATGGGTCTGCTGCGCAAGGACTATGAACTTCGCGCTGTCATGAGCCGCACCGGCGCCAATGCGAAGGCCGTCGCGACACAAAATCAGGCCGCCTATTGCACGACCGATTACGAAGAGATTTTGAAGGACGAGCAAGTCGACCTCGTGATGATCACCACTCGTCACGATTTGCACGGCTCGATGGTCCTGCAATCCCTGCGCGCCGGAAAAAATACATTCGTCGAGAAGCCACTCACGCTCTCGGAAACGGAGCTTGCAGAGATCGAAGCTTTCTACGCGGCCAACCCGAACGGTCCGTTGCTGATGGTCGGCTTTAATCGCCGCTTTGCGCCGCCTGTGCAGGCAATTCAGGAGACGCTGAAAAATCGCATGACGCCGCTGATCGCCAATTACCGGATGAACGCCGGCTTCGTGCCGCGCGACAGCTGGTTGCACGGTCCGGAGGGCGGCGGGCGCAACCTCGGCGAAGCCTGCCACATCTACGATCTCTTCAATGCCTTGACCAACGGCGTTGCCGTTTCGTCCGTTCATGCAGCGGCCATCAATGCTAGCGGCAAACAATGGGCGCGAAACGACAACTTTGTAGCGACGGTCAAATATGCCGATGGTTCGGTTTGCACGCTGACCTATACGGCGCTCGGAGCAAAATCCTATCCGAAAGAACGGATGGAGGTTTTCGCCGACGGCAAGGTGTTCACGCTCGACGACTACAAGGCCGTCGATATTCAGGGCGGAAAACACAAGGGCTGGACCGCACAGGCCCCGCAGAAGGGACAGTTGCAGGAACTTGAAGCGCTCGCCGAGACAATGTTGCGCGGTAAGTCATGGCCAATTTCTCTCGCCGAACAAATCGCCGCAACGCGGATCGCCTTCGAAGTCGAACGCCAGATCAGTGCCGATTAAGCGGACCAATCAGGGATACGTGACGATATGTGCGGAATAGTCGGAATCTTCAGCTACGGCGATGCGCTCAGGGTGGACGAAAACATCCTGACCCGGATGCGCGACACCATGATCCATCGCGGACCGGACGGCGGCGAGAACTGGGTCTCTGCTGATCATCGCGTCGGCTTTGGCCATCGTCGTCTGTCGATCATCGATCTCAGCACCAGCGCTTCTCAGCCGATGCCCAATGAAGACGAGACCGTCTGGGTTACCTATAACGGCGAGATTTACAATCACGCGGGTCTGCGCAAGGAACTTGTCGACGCCGGTCATCGTTTCCGCACTGACCATTCCGATACGGAGATCATTGTTCACGGCTACGAGCAATGGGGCATCGACGGACTGCTAGAGCGTATTGAGGGCGACTACGCCATCGGCCTTTGGGATGTGAAGAAGGAAAAGCTGTTCCTCTTCCGCGATCGCATAGGCGTGAAGCCGCTTTACTTCACGCTGCAGAACGGCGCGATCATGTTCGGTTCGGAAATCAAGGCGATCCTCGCTCATCCGGCTATTGAACGCGACGTCGATCCCGTCGCCATGTACCATTACCTGTCGTTTCTGACGACGCCGGCTCCGCTGACCATGTTCAAGGGCATCTACAAATTGCCCGCAGGCTATCTGATCGAAGTCAGCAAGGACGGCGCCTTCAAGTCAAAGCGTTACTGGGACGCAATGCCCGGCAAGGGCATTCCGAAGTCGTCATTGGCCGGTCTCGACTGGCCTGCGCGTGAAGAACTTTACATCAAGGGCATTCGGGACAATCTGACGTCTGCGGTTGAAAAGCGCATGATGTCAGATGTGCCATTCGGCGTCTTCCTGTCCGGCGGCATTGATTCATCGGCCAACGTCGCGCTTATGTCGCGCTACATGGATCGTCCGGTCGACACGTTCACGGTTGGCTTCAAGGACTTCAAGCATCTGAACGAAATGGACGAGGCGAGCCTTGTGGCGCGCAAGTTCAAGACCAATCACCACGAAGTCCTGATCGAAGAAAAGGACATGCGCGGCTATCTCGGAAGCCTCATTCACTCGCAGGACGAGCCGATTGCCGACTGGGTTTGCATTCCGCTTTATTTCGTCTCGAAGTTGGCCAAGGACAGCGGCGTTACCGTCGTGCAGGTCGGCGAGGGATCAGACGAACAGTTTTGCGGCTATGCCAGCTATATGGGCTATCTGGAGCTCTACAAAAAATATTGGCAGCCGTTCCGCAAATTTCTACCGACGCCATTGCAGCGCGCTGCCGCAGGGATCTTCGGCCTTGCAGCCGACTTCAAACCAGGTCTCGGCGTCTATGCCGACATTGTCGATCGGGCGAGCCGCAATCGCGAACATTTCTGGAGCGGAGCGATGGTCTTCCCGGAATCGGTCAAGACAAAGCTCATCGATTCCAGCAAGCTTCATTCTGAGGGCGTGCCGCCGCAATTGATTGAGTCCGGTATGCTGCCGCAGAGCTATCTGGAGCCAGATACGTTCAACGTCATCAAGTTCTTCAATCAGACCATCGATACGCAACATCCAGGTCAGGATGTCCTGACGCGCATGATTTACAACGAGTTCAAGCTGCGCCTTCCAGAACTTCTCCTGATGCGCGTGGACAAGATCGCCATGTCGGTCAGCATTGAGGCGCGCGTGCCGTTCCTCGATCACAATCTGGTCGACTACACGATGGACATTCCGATGGATGACAAGATCCACGGCAATGTCGCAAAATATCTTCTCAAGAAGGCTGTCGAAGGGCTCATCCCGGACGAGATCATCTATCGCAAGAAGATGGGCTTCGGCGCCCCCATGTCACAATGGATGCGCGGCGATTTCGGCAAGCAGGTCGAGGCCGGGATTCTTGGTTCCAAGTTGCTAAATCGCGGATGGTTTGATCGCGCTTACATCGCCAATCTGGCGAAAGAGCACCGAGAGAACCGGAATGACTACAGCCTTTATCTCTGGACGCTCTATAATTTGACAGCCTGGTATGACTACTGGATCGACAGAAAGGCGCCGCAATAGAGCTTATTCTGGCGCTGCGCGGCCGTCCTGAGCCGCGAGCCGATGCCGTGAAGAGAATATGGCCAATTCTTGAGTGAGTGAAACCTCAGTGCAAACAAGCCAAAGCCAATCGGAAGCCGCGATAAGGCGCGCCCTGCTTGACAGCAATGCTCGCCCTTATACCCGGCAGAGGATTGAAGACAGCTTTGAGGCGATCGACGCAACATTGGCGATTGCAGAGCCATTTCAGAAAGGCGCAGCAATCGATATTGGCTGCGGCGCCGGATATGATACTTTCGCGCTCGTCCGCCATTTTAAACAAGTTTGCGGCGTGGACGCCGATCAGAAGGCTGTTCGGGAAGCGCAAAGAATTGCTCGTCTCGCTCAAGTATCCAATATCGAATTTGTCATGGCGAGCATTGATCATTGGGTTCCGGCGGATCGCTACGATTTTGCACTCTGCAATCTGATGTCGCACAACGTGGCCTCGCGAGTGAAGCTGATTGAATCCATCGTGCAAATGATGAAGCGCGAGGGAGCTGCCGTCTATTCGGATGAATGCGAGGGCTACGCACCGATGGAGATTCATCGGGCAATCCTCAGTAAGGACAAAAGGGCATTGGTCGCCAGATTGCACCAATTGCTCTTCGGGTTCGTCGGCGGGACAGGTTTCAGATTTTTTATAGCAGGGAGCGCGCGCCCGATATTTGAACGCCTGGGGTGCGAAGTTTCACTGGAGAGGCGCAGTTTGTGGAACGGGATCGCGACAACAGATTTTCTGGTTGTTCGAAATCCGCAGGCTCTGACTTCGCAGAGTTCAATTCTGTCAGCACAGGATAGCGACTATGCGCCTCTGGCCGGGGACTTTTCCGAACTGCGCGCCAGGTTTGTCGATGTCATCGAGAAGCGGCCAAACTCGGGATTGACGGCAGGAGCGCGAGAAGATCTGAAGAGGCAGGCTCGCGAAAGTTCAAATCGATTTGCGCCGTTTCTTTTGCATCTCGCAATGGCTGATCTGGTTTTGTCGCAGATATGGCCGGTAAATTCGCGGGGTCGCTTCCTCACGCGTGTTGGAAACCGTCTGGAGGCTTCAGCCGCAAGATTGCCCGGGCCACTCGAAAGGATCTGTCTGTGTGCTCTACGTGTCGCCGGTATCGGCTCGCCTGAAAAGGAATTCTCCTGGGACGCTGTGTCTGAACTCGATCGCGAGTTCATAGAAATAGCACGCAGACGCGCGGGGCTCGAGAATGGCATCGAAGACTGATATCGAAGACTGTGGCCTCGTTCGCGATAATTCGCGAATTGAAGGCCGTCATTTGATCATAACAAACGACTTTGAGGCCTTCAGGGCTGACTCGATGCCGCTGTGGCGACCTGCCATGAAGCATTGGGCTGTATGTTCGCAAAAGTTCCGTCTGCCGACAAGTTTTTTTGTCGCGCTTGAAGATGCTGCAGCGCTTTCACACTGTGACGGCGCTGGCTATGCGGCATTGATCGATGGCTTGCGTGATCTTGTAGGTTCCGGTGCTGAACTCCATCCACATAACCATTTCCTTTTCGATCCGCTCACTGGTGTGCGGCCGACCAGCGAGAACGAGCCGGTTCTGCCTGACGGTTATACCAAGCGGCTCAGCATGTTTTTTGATGTCGTTCATCGTCATGGATTGCCAATTGGACCCTGGCTCGAAACCCTCCGAGAGATTCATGCAAAGCTTATGTCCGATGTCGGGCGGGCTTCGCCTCGCAGATTGGCCTTTCGGGCAGGCGGCTGGGACTATGGCAGCAGCTGCGATGAGCTCTCTGCCTATGTCGAAGGTCTCGCCCGCGCTGGGTTTGCGGTGGATTCAAGCGCGTGCCGCGGCCGGTTTGGCACGACGAACTGGCTGGCCGAGACGCCCTTTGGTTCGAACGTTTTTAGATTGAAAAGCGGCGTTCTGGAGATTGGTCCCAGCCTCCATCTAAATTGCGGCAGGGACTCGACCTGGCGTCTCCTGGTCGACCTCGGTCTGGCGTTGCGTCGGCACCCCGGATTGCTCCGGAGGCAAGATGGAGCGCTTGTGGTTGTCCTGCATTTTGACCATCTTTTCCATGAATACGGACCAAGGGGCGCGCAGGAAAATTTTGTCGTCAAGGATTTCAACGTCGTAAGGGGTCGCATTGACTGCATATTTCAGGCGCTACAACGCCTGAAGTTGATGCTCGGGCTAAAGGCGACAACCTTTAGTGAGGCGGCAGTTTTATGATGGCGGCGATCATACTATTCACTTTGCTCTCGAGCGCCATTGCAGACGGGATGCTTGTTCTGTGGTTGATACGAAATGCGCTTCTCAATCCAAAGCCGGTCGATCTGAGTCGGTTTGTTCCTCCGTCCTCGCTTTCTGTGGAAAGTGTGCGGGCTCGACTTGCGGATGAGCCATGGATTGACGCCGAGCCTTTGACCCGCTGCCTGGCCGCGATGCGCTGGACGATGAACAAGGTTGGCAGCATAGAGGTGAACGGGGAAAGGCTGCCAGAGCAACTCATTTCATCAGTCGAAGCCGGACGTGGAGCGCTTTGCGGGAATATGGCAACGCTTTTCAGCTATGTTTTGTCGGCTGTGAATGTCGAAAATCGGATCATGTTTCTGGCAAGGAATATATTCGACACCGGTGACGTTCACGCGGTCGTAGAGGTCCGTATCAACGACCGCTGGGTCGCGCTCGACCCGACGTTCAACCTGACATTTCATTCGCCGACTGGCGAAATGCTCGCCTCCCAGGAGATCAAGCAGAGCCTGTACGCCAATGGCGCGCGGGATATCGTTACGCGTTTTCATGGCGATGTGGCTTATCCTGCGCGTGTCGAAGCCTATTATGCCAGCATCTTTATATTCTTTAACAATGTCTTCGTGCTAGAGCGCGATCCGTTGTGGCTGGGGCTATTGCCTGCGCGACCCGGCTGGAAACTGAGGCCGCTTATGCAAAGCCGGCGAGTCTATTTTCAGAACGCAAAACTGGAAGGCGGCGCACATCTGAATTTCATGCGGCGCTTGTACCTTGTTGCGATCTATCTCCTCGGACGGATATTATTCTGGCTTCTGCTTTTTGTTTGGTATGGCTCGCAAATCGCATCGTCGTTTCTTGCCAGTTGGGGCTAGGCTTTGGGCGTCAAATTGGTGTCTGTCGGCAGTAAGGGGTATGTAGTCCCGCGCTGCTTGGTTAAAACGTCATGCTGTCGCCTGGTCGGTAGCCATGGTCGGGTTGGTGGGTCTATCCAACCCAAGCGGGAATACATGCTGGTGATGAATGTGCCTATCTGCGTCGCGGCAGGTTTCGAAGGAACGGGGAACGAATACGAATGACCTCCATTTCGGAAACGTCACTGTTTTGGCTGCTGCGCCTCGCGCAATATACGCCCTTCCGGGGTAACAACAATTCATTCGCTACTTCCGGCGAAACGAAGACGAACGACGATTTTCAACAGGCGCGCCTCGAAGCCTTGAACTGTCCCGAGTTCGTTGGCTTTTTTCGTGAGCGCCCGCTGAACCTGGCCGGTCAGGATGTGCTTGATCTGGGTAGCGGTTACGGCGGCAAAACAGTTGAATATGGCAAACAGCTGGGCGCCCGAAAGGTTGTCGGAATTGAGCCCTACGCGAACATGGTTCAAAAGGCCGTTGAATATGCGAGGAGCGTTGGCGCTGACAATATTGAGTTTCGTCATTGCGCCCATCTGGACATTCCTGCGGCCGACGGGGAGTTTGACGCGATTCTGAGCCATGACGTTATAGAGCACGTCGAAAATCCCGGCTCGACTCTTGCTGAAATGTACCGTGTCCTGAAGCCGAACGGGGTCGCTTACGTCGTTTTCACTCCCTATTGGGGAGCGTTCGCGCATCACCTTGGCTATGTTTGTCGCGCCCCTTTCATTCACTGGTTCTTTGGTGCCAGAACGATTGTGAACGCCGTCAATCGCTTGCTGTCCGGGAAGGGCGGAGAGCGTTTTGGAACATCTCTGCAGCCGGCGCCAAAGAGAAAATTCGACGGCGGGAGAGAGGTTCTGCCAACTCTGAACGGAATAGGTGGAGCCGAAATGCTTCAACTGGCGCAGGAAATTGGCTTTGAGGTTTGCTACGTCAAATACCCGACCATTATCAGCAGGTTCGCGCCCAATGCGCGAATGTTGGACCGGTTCAATGTATTCCTGATGAAGCTGCATCCATTTATGGAAGAGGCCATGAGCTACAATCTGACATGCATCCTGTCGAAGAAGCCATCCGGCGCCGCGACAGTCTGACGAGCTCTGCAATGGGTTCGGACGCCGCACCAGTGTCCGCCAGACGGAAGAATAGAAGCATGACATTTTCTGAAAGGAGCTCCGTTTCCAGACCGGTGACCTCGGTGAGTTCTCATACTGCGCGCTATTATCCCGATCTCGACGGGTTGCGCGCTCTTGCAGTTGTGCCTGTGGTCTTGTTCCACGCTGGAGCAACTTGGCTGCCGGGCGGATTTGTTGGCGTCGACGTTTTCTTCGTGCTGTCGGGTTTCTTCATCACGCGACAGTTGATTGCAGATATCGACAGCAGACGCTTCTCTATCCTGAAATTCTACGAGCGTCGCGCCCGCCGCATCCTGCCTGCGCTTTTTGCGCTACTCCTGATAACGACGCTCGTCGCAACGGCATTGCTTGTGCCTCCAGATCTGGTGTCGTTTGCGAAGAGCCTGCTGGCCACTCTTGGTTTCTGGTCCAATGTCCATTTCTGGCTGGAGACCGGCTATTTCGCGCAAGCTGCGCATCTGAAGCCACTTCTCCACACGTGGTCGCTGGCGGTGGAAGAACAATTCTACATCTTCTTTCCACCGTTGCTTTGGCTGTTGCACCGCTATTGCAAATCATGGGTCCTGGGACTGCTTGCTATATCTGCGGCCATATCTTTCGGACTTGGTGTTTGGGGCAGCACTCACGCGACATCTGCGACGTTCTATCTATTGCCAACGCGGGCGTGGGAGTTGCTGGCCGGTGCGATGATCGCGCATGCGCACGGTCTTCGCCTTGGGCAATCCGCCCGACACCTGTTATCGATCGTAGGGCTTGCCATGGTCATGGCGAGCCTCTTTTTGATCGATGGGGCGACGCCATTTCCCGGATGGGCGGCGGCTTTTCCGGTACTTGGATCAAGCTTTGTTGTGCTTGCGAGTGTGGCTGGCGGCGGGATCGGAAATCGGGCGCTGACGCCGCGTCCTGTCGTGTTCGTCGGCGAAATCTCCTATTCGCTTTACCTCTGGCATTGGCCTCCGCTGGCGTTGTTTCACTATAGTCTGTTCCGCACGCCCGATGCTTACGAGGCCGCCCTGATCATCGCTTTCGCTTTTGCCTGTTCGGTCTTGTCCTGGCGCTATATCGAGCGGCCGTTCAGGGGCTCGGGCAGTCAGATCAGCGTCTGGAAGCTCGGATTGCTTGTTGCTGGCACAGCGGCGACGTTTGCGATTGCCGCGACGGCTATTATCAGATGGGATGGTCTGCCGGGCCGTCTGAACAGCGAGGCGCGCGCGTACCTTCAAGATGAGTCCTTCGCCGTGCCCTCCGAGTGCTTCTATCGCAGCCCGGTCGACATAGCGGTCGGCAAGGCTTGCTTGATCGGAGCTCCGGGGGAAGCAACAACGTTTGTGGTTTGGGGAGATTTGCACGCAAGCCGGATTGCCAATACCATGACAAACTGGGGGAAGGCGAGCGGCCTGACAGGCTGGCAGGCAGCGAAAGGTTCGTGTCCCCCATTGGTCGGCGCAACATGGGCCGGTGACCAACTGGGCTGCTCCGCGTTCAACATAGCCGTTCAAGAAAGAATCGCGGGCGATGGCGCAAAGGTTGTTGTGCTGTCCGCAATTTGGGCGAACTACGCAGAAGGCAACTTGCTGAGTAATCTCCAAGCTAGCAATCCGCTCAGAGACGGTGAAAGTCCAACTCAATCTGGTTTCCGCACACGTGCTGAGCAGGTCTCCGAGAACCGGAGCGCATTCAAGCGCTCATTCCTGCGCACCGTCGCGGCGCTGCGCAAAGCAGGCAAGCTTGTTCTGATTGTCGGCCCCGTGCCGGAACTGGAGTGGTCGGCTCCCCATCGGCTGGCGTCGGCAGCACAATTCGGCAGGCTTCCGCCCAACGGGCCGCCGCTGGAAAGTTTTCTTGAGCGCCAACGCCATGTGCTCGAAGTCCTGAAGGAACTCGGCCAGCTGGAAGGCGTCGCGGTGGTTTACCCGCACGAGGTCCTCTGTGGCGACCGCGTATGCGACATCGTCCGGAACGGCAAGCGGCTTTATTTCGACGACAACCACATCGACATGGAGGCGAACCGATTGCTTGAGCCGATGATTGCTGCGGGGTTTGAACGGCTCGGAGTGCGGTCGGTGAATGGCGGCGACAGGGGCCGGGGGGCGGTGCAATGACCAGCGATATTATCGGGAAAATCCGGCGCGGTCTCAAAAAGTCGCCGCGCTATATCGTCGAGCGTCTGGTGCAAGAACTGCACGGCCAGGCGGAACGTCATCTAGCGCCACGGCGCGCTGCACGCACGCGAGCGACTGACCTGGCGCGTGCTGCGGGTCACAACAGCGTGGCGGCGTGGTGGTCTGCGTTGGCTTTGCGACCGTTCTTGGCAGCGACAAAGATGGATCGTGCGACGCTCGACCGTCTGTGCCCGGGCGATGTGGATGCTATCCTTAAGGATGCAGACCGGGCGCTTCGGCGCGAGATCGATTTGCTTGGCTCTGGTCCGCTCACGCTGGGCGCGCCCGTCGACTGGATGAAAGACTACAAGACCGGACATCGTTGGGAACCGCGCTACTGCCGCGATATCGAATATTCCAACCTTGACCGGCCGAGCGACGTAAAAATGCCGTGGGAAATCTCGCGCATGCAATGGCTGATTCCTGCGGGGCAGGCCTATGCGTTGACCGGCGAGGAGCGCTACGCGACCTGTGTGCGTGATCTGATCGACGAATGGATCGCCGCCAATCCCTGCGCCATGTCGGTGAACTGGTCCTGCACCATGGACGTGGCACTGCGCGCGATGACGTGGACCTGGCTCTTCCATGCACTGCACACGAGCCAGGCATGGTCAGAGTCCGGATTCCAGGAACGCTTCCTGCGCTCGCTCTGGCTCCATGGCGATTTCACCGCCCGGCATCTCGAAAAGTCGGACATCAACGGCAACCACTATACGGCGGATGCTGCCGGACTTGTGTTCGTCGGACTGTTCTTTGGCGATGAGCGCACCGCGCAACAATGGCATCGCCTCGGCTGGGAGATCCTCGTCGACGAGCTGCCGCGTCAGGTGTTTGCCGATGGCGTCGATTTCGAAGCGTCGGTTCCCTATCATCGCCTCGTTCAGGAATTATTCCTGCTGCCTGCGCTCTATCGCAAGAAGCTCGGGCATCAGACGCCGGCGTCATACCGGGAACGCCTATTGGCGATGGCGCGTTTCACGGAAGGCTATTCGCGCGCCGACGGAAGCGTGCCGCTGTGGGGCGACGCCGATGATGCACGCGCGTTGCCGTTCCGCCAGCAGCCGATCAACGATCATCGCTATCTGCTTGCGATCGCCGGGGTGGCTCTCGATCAGCCGACGCTGATTGAAGCATTTTCGGGACCGCGGTCGGAAGCGGTATGGCTTCTGGGCGCGGCGGCAGCTGCGGAACTGCCGGATCGTGCGATACGGATGGATGTTCCGCATTCAGTCGCCTTCGCCGAGGGCGGATTTTTTGTGCTGCGGAATGGCCGCGATCACGTCTTTGTCGATTGTGGTCCACTCGGGCTCGCCGGTCGCGGCGGTCACGGACACAACGACCTTCTGTCGTTCGATGCGGTGCTCAATGGCGTGCATCTCGTCAGCGACTGCGGGGCGTATCTCTACACCGCGAGTATGGCAGAGCGGAACAATTTCAGGTCGACCGGCTATCATAATACGCCGCGCGTAGATGGTCAGGAGATCAACCGTTTCATCAGACCTGATTATTTATGGACGCTCTACAATGACGCCCGCCACGTGGTCGAGGAGGTTGGCTTCAATCAGGACCGTGATCTTCTGAAGGTAGGACACACCGGCTACGAGAGGCTGGAACCGCCCGTGAAGTTGCGCCGTACATTTGAACTCAATCACTCAACACACGAGCTGATTGTAGTCGATGAATTCGTCGGCGCAGGGTCGCACGATGTCGAGACGCCGATCCATTTCGCCGAAGGCGTGTCAGTAGAGTTGGGGACGGAGGAAGCGGTGTTGAGGGCAGGCGCGCGCGCCTTCGTGGTGACCTGGAGCGACCCCGCAGACTGGCAAGTCTCGGTCGAAGCGGCGCGGGTTTCGCCGACCTACGGCGTTGTGCGTCCGACGCAACGGCTGATATGGCGGCGGTCGGGAGAACTGGCGGCGTTGAAAGTGACGATCGTCCCCGGGCCTGCGGCCTTGCACGCATGACAATCGCAAAAGCTTTTCGTGGCCCGCTCGCGCGTTCGATTGCCGTTACATTCGGCGCCAAGATCGTCGGCGCAATGCTGGCGTTGGTGACATCCGTGATCATCGCGCGGACTCTGGGCCCCGAAGGGCGGGGGGCTTTCGCGGCCGTTTCAGCCTTGGCGGGAATCGGCAGCCAGTTCGCCAATCTCGGTCTGCAGGCTTCCAATTCCTACTATCTGGCGCGCGACAGAAGTCTACTGCCGACCGTTGCCGCTAATTCGGCCGCAGTTTCGCTCGTAGCCGGCCTTACGGCCGCATCCGTGCTCGCTGTTTACGCGCTTTGGAGCGGCATGGCCGCTGATGTGGGATCGGGGCTGCTGACAGTCGCCCTGTTGGGCATTCCTGTCAGCCTCGCCTACATGCTCTTCGTCGGTCTCCTGATTCCGATGTCGAAGGTAGGGCAATTCAACCGGGTAGAAATAGCGATCAAGATCTTGACGCTCATTCTGATTTTGGGCGTTTCCTTACTGGATTCGGCGCCAACGGCTCTGCAATTTCTTTTTGCAGGCCTCGTGGCGCAGATCGTGATGGTTGTTGCGGCCTGGCGGAGCATCAATCTTCCAGTTGGCACGCTGAGCAAACTGTCTCTGCCACAATTGCTGGAACATCTCCCCTTCGCTTTTCGCGCCCATCTGGCGTCCTTCTTCGCTTTCCTCCTAGTCCGGATTGATATGCTGATGGTGCAGCAAATCTCCGGCAATGCCGAGGCAGGATACTACTCCATTGCCGTGTCGATGGCCGATCTACTCTACATGTTTCCGGCTACGGTCGGTGCGCTGTTGTTCCCTCGCCTGAGTGCGGTGAACGACGAATCAAGTCGCCTCAGGGCGACGCTCAAGGCCTTGCTGGGCACTGCGGTTGCAATGTCGCTGATGGCGATCGCGGCAGTCTTTTTGGCAGCTCCTCTCATCGGCCTCATGTTTGGCGAGCGCTTTCTGCCGGCAGCGCCAATGTTTCATGTTCTCGCCTTGGCTATCGTTGCCTATGGCCTCAACAACGTGCTTTCAAATCATATGGCGTCCATCGGCCTTCCCTGGAAAGGCGTATGGCTTTGGCTGGTCGGGGTTGTCGTCAATATTGTATTGAACCTTTATTGGATCCCGGCCTATGGGGGGTGGGGAGCGGCGATGGCCTCGCTCGTCGCCTACGTGCTGGTCCTCATCGTCCAGACTGGCGTAGTATTTGGTGTACGGGGAGTCGTTCGGTGACGGTGGTGCGGGACTTCGAGAGACTTTACCGTGAGCAGGACGATCCCTGGGGGATCGGGGCTGCAGACTCCGACCGCTATAGACGCTACCTGGAGTTGATTGCGCCCCACGCAAACGGGACGGTTCTGGATATCGGTTGTGGCTTCGGGGCGATGCTGTCCCAACTGGCGCAAACGGCCGCAAGTCTGGACGGAGTGGAAATCAGCGCCACAGCCATCGAAAAGGGACGCCAGCGCTTTCCGTTCGTCACTTTTCATCAGGGTTCGGCCTCGACCCTGGACCAGGTTACGGCGCTGCAGAATCGCAAATTCTCCCTGATCGTCGCCAGCGACGTGATCTATTACCTCGCTGACCGTGACAAGGAGGCGATGCTCGGCTGGATAAACAGCCATCTGGAACCCGATGGCGTGGCGTTCATCGCCGCCTGGTGCCCGGGTGGAAAGTATCTGACGTCTCGCGAACTTCTGGATGTCACATCAGGCCGGCTCATTGTGTCGCGGCAGGAAGCGCTTCCGCAATCGGGGCACCTCGCTTTGCTTTGCCGCAAGCGCCGCCGCCTCGCCGCAATCACAATCGACTACGAGACTTGGCATCCAATTCCGGAAGGCAAGGAGATAAACTGGGACCGCGATGTTTTCGAGCCGACCGAGCGGCTGTTCAGCCTTTTCGAAAAGACCGGGGTCGCCGCCACCTTTTTTGCCGAGATGGGCGAGTATTTCTGGTTGCTGGAAAACGAACCAGCCCTGGCTGCGCGCATGGAGGAGCAGTGGCGCGAGGCGGTAGGCCGAGGTCATGACGTGCAGCTCCACCTGCACCCCTGCTGGCTGCCGGAAACCGGGGCCAAATTCGAGGATGGCAAGTGGTGGTGGGATTGGTCGAAGGGCAAGGCCGCCAACTATCCGGGCGACCTCAGCAAGCTGATCGGTCGATGCAAACAGTCGCTGGAGAACCTCCTTCGCCCGGTCAAGCCTGACTATTCCGTGACCAGCTTCCGGGCTGGCGGTTATCAGGCCCAACCCTTCGAGTTGCTGTCGAAGGCCTTGATCGACAACGGCATCCTCTGCGACAGTTCAGTCCATCCCCACGGGACGAACTCCGAGCGCGGCTATGAATATCTGACCCCGTTCACGACGCACCAACCTTATTTTGCGGACTTGCTGGATCCGCAGATGAAAGCTGTGCCGGCGGAAGAGGCCATCGTTGAATTGCCTATCTTTACGCCAGAGTTCGGTCAACGCTGGTTTATAGATGGGGCCGAGGGAAAGCGGCTGGCAGAACGCCTCATCTCCTATGAGCGGCGACGCGTTCCGGCCTTTTCTTCCCGGTATCGACGGATGCTGAACACGTTGCGCCATTATAGTTCCATGGCCTACAGTCTGACTGCGCGCCATCGTGGGCTGATCAACCGGCTGTTGCCGCGCAAACTGGCATATGCGCTCGTTGCCTACGAAAACCCGCGACCATTCGGCAATCTTTATTATGTAGCGATCGGCCACACGAAGGCTGATCTGCATTTCGATGCGCTGGAAAGCAACCTGAACTCGCTTCGCGAGACGCTTGATTTGGAATATGTGACGATCTCCGACATGGCTTCAGTGGCGAAGTCAGAGATCGAGGATACAAGGCGGCGCACTGCAGACGACGAGATGGCCTATCAGGTCAGTCGTGAACGCGAGGCGATCCTGGGTGAAAGTCGAAACGAAGCGCAGTCATTTTATTTGCAGGAGATGATTCCACTCGACAAGCAACGCGTTCTCGATTTCGGCTGCGGCGCCGGATACTGGAGTGCGCGAATTGCGGAACTGTATCCCTGGATGAATGTCACGGGTCTCGACGCCGGCGTCGATTTCATCGCCAAGGCTCGCAAGCTTTATGAGAGCCCCCGTGTAAATTTCGAGGTTGGCGACTTCGCCAGGCTTTCCCATCCGGACGGCGCGTTCGACTGTGTTTACGCCGACAACACGCTGGAACACGGCTTCGACGTGGATGCGACCCTGCGCGAGATCTATCGCGTTCTCGCACAGGGTGGAGTGCTGGTGGCGGCTATCCCGGTTGACGGTCTCAATCCCGGTGAGGAATGTGACAATCATACTTGGAGGACCGTGGCGGCCCAGATCCGTCTGCGCTTGGAGCGCGCCGGATTCTCGAACATCTTCATGGAGGAGGTGGACACTTACCGCAAGCTCGGTATGCCGCCCTACATGCCATCCCTTGATCGGATGGTTTACCTGCGGGCCTGGAAGGCGGAGGGCGGCGACGATCGCCTGAAACGCGCGCTGCGAGCCATGGATTGGTTGTATCGCCGCATCGATCCCAACAAGAACAATCAGTCGCAGGACGGCAAGCAGATCATCGCAGACGGCTTTGGGTATTGTCTCGCCTACACTGTTTCACTCGGGCAACTCCTCAAGCGGGAAGGCTACGACATAATCTGGGTTACCATGTGGGCGGCTGGTCACGAACGTGGCGAAGGTCCGGATTCGCTGGACTCTCATGAAGTGATCGAAATGCGGCTGGATGGTGAATGCTATCTGCTGGATCCTATGGCCAACAGCTCATTTCCCTATTCGACCGAGCAATTGCTGAAAACCCCCGCGCTTGCTGATCGAACAGCAAATCGTGACGAGCGTTGCCAGGCAAGGGGTTATCATCTTTACAATACCGCTTATTGGTACGAGCGTGTCACCAAGTTTTCGCGGCGCCGGAATATCAGGTTCCCATGGCTTTACTGGAAGAAAAACCGCAAATGAGCACCGGACTTAAACAACCATTGCCGAATGCTGTTTTAACGGTCTATCCGCTAACCCGGGACTATCGCGCGGAAGTCGCGAAACTGGCAGGCCCTGACTCAATCTTCATGACCTTCGGCGATTTGCGCGCCGAAGGGTTGTGGGGCATGTTTGCCAAACTCCGCGCACTGAAGGTCGAGCACGTCTATATTCCGCTGGAACAGGTGGAAAGCGAAGCTCTGCTGCCGGTCATCAAGATCGTTTCCAGCCTTATTCGCCATCGTGGCGCTTTTGTATTGCGGCCTGATCAGAAGCCGGTGTTGGTCACGCTGCGCGACATAGCTAAGTCCAGCTTCAATCTGTTGCGATCCTCGTTGCGCTCTCGCCGCGATGTCAGGCAGGCGGCGCGGGAAGTTGAAGTCTTGCTCGCGGCGCCGCGGATTGAGCCCATTCTGTCAGGCAATCGCGAAGTTCTCTATTTGAATGCCAACCTCTGGTTCGGCGTCAAGGCGGGTGGCTCTGTTGGCCATATCTCCGGCGTGGTGAATGGCTTCCTCGACTGTGGCTATCCGGTCAGCTTCCTGTCTGCTGGCGGTCGCCTTCTTGCGCGACCGGAGGCGGCGTTCACGCTTCTGGAACCGCCGGACTCTTTCGGAATGCCGTGGGAATATAATTTCTATACATTTCACAACAGCGTTGTGGCGCAGACAGAAAGTCACGCAAGTACACGCGATTTCGGCTGCATCTACCAAAGACTTTCTATCGCAAACTTCTCCGGCGTCTCATTGTCAAGGCGTCTCAAGAAGCCGTTGATCCTGGAATACAATGGTTCCGAAGCGTGGATCGCCAAGAACTGGGGACGCCCGTTGCGCACCCAGGCGCTGGCTGAAAAAGTCGAAGAGGTCAATCTTCGACATGCTCATCTTGTCGTCACAATATCAGACGTATTGCGGGACGAACTGCTGGAGCGCGGCATTCCGGCAGAACGTATCCTGAGCTATCCCAACTGCATTGATCCGGAGACCTTCGATCCCGCGCGTTTCAGCGCAGGCGAGATTTCAGCCCTGCGCAGCAAATACGGCATCGCAGACAATGCGCTGGTGATCAGCTTTCTTGGCACATTCGGACAATGGCACGGAGCAAGCGTCCTTGCCGAAGCGGCTCGCATCCTGATCGAACAGCATCCTGATCTCGTTGCGCAGGCTCGCATTCACTTCCTCTTTGTTGGCGACGGACTGAAGATGCCGGAGGTGCGCGCCGCACTTGGTCCGCATGTTTCCGGACCATATGTGACACTGGCAGGTCTGGTGCCGCAGGATCAGGCTCCGCTGCATTTGGCGGCATCCGATATTCTTGCGTCTCCACATGTGCCCAATGCCGACGGCAGTCGTTTCTTTGGTTCGCCGACGAAGCTGTTTGAATATATGGCCATGGGCAAAGCGATCATTGCGTCGGATCTGGATCAGATCGGCGAGGTGCTGGCTGGCTCCATTCATGCGACGGCGCTGCCCGAGTCAACAGAAGCGCCATCACAGACTGCTCCAGCGCTTCTTGTCACACCCGGTTCCACGCAGGAGATCGTTGATGGACTCAGGTTCCTCTTTGAGCATCCTGAATGGCGACAGGCGCTGGGTGGCAATGCCCGACAAATCGCCCTTGCCAAATATACGTGGCGGCATCACGTTCAGGCGATTCTGGAACGGGCCCGGCAATTGAACCTGATGCAGAGTGATGAGCGTTAAATGAGATGGCTCAATCAGAATTAGTGCACGGCCCAGAAAAAGATCGAATAGCGAGGTAAGCAGGGCAGATGGTAGCCAGTGTAGCGAACGGGTTCTCGAGGCCAGTTCAAGCCGACCGGTCGGACGCCGGTACGGCGCTCAGTCCGCGCTGGCTGCTGCTATCCGCGGCAATCGTGATTTTCATACTGGTAGCGTCCAATGGCGTTCCGGTTCGCACGAGCAGCGGCTTCTATATTGCCTTGCTGGCGCCATTGATGATCATCGGACGTGGCGTGGGTCGCGTTCTGAATATGGCGCTCTCGCGCGCAAATTGGCCAGTCACATCTGCTCTTCTGCTGTTTCTTTTGGGCAACCTGATCAGCACTGTCGCCACTCCAACCGACCAGTCCGTACTTGCCCTTGCATTACGGTGTTTTATTCCTCTGACGATTTATCTTGCACTCGTCCATCTTACGATCCGTCGCAAGGATGCCGTGTTTCTGGTCATGGCGCTCTGCGCGGGATGCGCATTCATGTTCTTCAGAGGGCTTTTAGCCTACTATCAGGAGTGGGGCGTACCTGACCTGCAAACTGTTCTGTGGTCGCGATACAACCTTGTTCGCATTGCCGGTTACGCGGAAGCTACCGTGGGCAATGTTGGTCACATGGGCAGCTATGTCGCATTGGTTGTCCCGGCATTGCTCCAGGCGATGGTTCTGGTTAGGGGCCCCGTTCTGCGCGCGACGATTGTCATGGTCGTCCTGGTTGGAATTGCCAATCTGATCGTCAGCGGATCGCGTACAGGTCTTGTCGTGCTCCTTTTGGCGCTTTTTGTCTTCGTGCTAAGTCTGGGGCTGCGCCGCGCAACAGTGGCCTTCCTTGGTGGGATAATAGTTGTAGTCGCTACCTTGCCGAACTGGCTCGACCTCTTCGCAGATGCGGAGTTCCTTGATCGATATCTTCCGATCCTCGGAACAAGGGGCGTCGACGTCAGCGCCAATGAGCGTGTAAGCTCGATCGAAATCGGTTGGAATACATTTTTAGAAAACATTATCCTCGGGGTAGGGCCGGACATGTCGTTTGGATACAACATGTACGGGGTGCCGCATCAATCGTTCGTCCATCAGTTTTCGGAATTGGGCATTTTTGGCGGGTTCGCTTTTGTTTGGCTCAATGTAGTGGTCATTGCGAAATGCATGGCCGCATTTCCGGGCATGCGGACTTCGCTCGCTGGATCATTCCGGTTTCTGTGGCTCCTTGGTCCCTCCTGTTGGCTGATCTACGGTATGGCGGCGGGAATCACATTTAATATGAGTTTTGCGCTAGTCTGGGTTGGCGTTTTCCATGCAATGCTTGCTCTCGCCAGCGCAAATATTTTGCCGGACTTTCAGACTTCCCCGCGACCTCGCAGGAAGGAAGTTGCATTGTCCGAAGCAAGAAATAGGTCGTTGGGGACGTTGCCGGGTGGTGCGATGGCTCAAGACAGGCAAGAATCCCGCCCAACCAATTCTGTGAGGCTTTGATGACACCAAGCGATATTGAAAAACTGCGAGGACTGTCGAACAGTCCCTATCCTCCCGAGCCGCCACGGAAAAGCATTGCGGTCGATCTCGCAATGCGCTTGGCGCAGTTTCTGGGTCGCACCGGCCTTGTCACGCCACATCTTTCAGGCGGATCCAACGATGAGAAAGTTGCCTACGAGTACAGGACTTCTGCGGAAGCCGTTTGGGATGAGCTTAGTGGCCTGGTCGACCCCTCGATTCTCAAGGGTAAGGACGTCCTTGACGCCGGCTGGAGCTATGTCGGAAACTGGGTGACGGTATGAAGAAGGCGGCGTAACGGGGTTGGTGCTGAAGCCACCCGAACCTCCCGAAGGAGCGTTACGCCATGAACGAGGATAGA
>CANJWR010000017.1 GCA_947478455.1 Beijerinckiaceae bacterium
ACCTGCATGAAGCTCAAAGTTCCATTCTACCATTACATCGGCGCACGCTTCGGAATCAGCGGACCCGAAATCCCGCCCCTCCCGAGACTCCTCCGTCACGCACCGACTTGAAGCCGGATACTCGCGCCCGGAAATTTGCCCCGGTTACTAGTTCGCGAAGGTTCGCCGCTCGCCGCATCCGGAAACCCTGCTTTGGCATCTTTCTGCTGAACTGCCGCGCATTGTCGAATGCGGGTATTGCGCGAATGTCGAGACGGGTTCTTGTGGTTCTGGGGCTAACGACGGCGGTGACGCTGTTGATGCCATCCCTCGCGCTTGTTGCGGCGATTACCATCATCGGCATTCCGATTGCGCTTTTCATGGCCGCAGCGCCGGGGCTGTTCCTGTTTGCCCTCATGGTGCTGGCAATTCGGCGTCCGATGATCGGTCACTGGTATGCGACCTATGCGGCAGGCTGTGCGGCGCTTTTCATCCTTGGCGTCATTCCGCAGATTTTCAACGACCGGCTGGACCGTCAGGTTGCGGAGCTTGTCGCTGGCGATCATGCAGAATTTCAGGGGCCGCTAAGGACGAAAGTGCTTGCTGTGCGCAGCGATCAGCAATTCGGCGGCGATGGGCGCAATGGACCCGCTTGCGACGATTTCTGTCAGCGCGCGCTTCTGAATGGCCAGGTGGATCGGCTGCTTTATGTCACTACGAAAGATATCGCTGGGCCTGTCGATCCGCGCAGCGAGGCCCGGTCGTTCCGGATGGAACGCCGCGACGAGTGCCCGGCGGTCGATGTCAAGCCCGGCTTCGGCTCCATCAAGATCGACGGCGAGGCAAAGTCCTTCAAGGAAAAGAACGCTACCGAACTCATGCGCCTCGCAATGGCCGGCGGTAATTGTCTGATCGTCGAGAAAGCGCCCCTCGGCTCTGCCGATGCTATTCTGTCGCACGGTCGGATCAGGACCGGACAAACCAATTTTACGGCCGGCTACAAACTAGGCGCCGATACGGTGCGGGCCGACAGACTGTCGATTCATCAGCGCGACAATGGAGCCTATCGCGAAACATATCGTTGGACCGGAGTCGTAGTCGAGAAACTGGCTCCCGTGCTGATTCCTACAATCATTACCGGTTCCGGATTCGACGCCCGCACCGGATTTCTGCGGCTGACAGAAAAGACAAATGTCGCTGCGAAATATTATGAACGGCCTGACTGGAGCGCCTTTGTCACAACGACGCTCGGCATGGATCTGGCACTGCGTCGCGAAACCGTTGTGGAAGATACCCGCAAACAGATTACTTTAGCGCTCGACAGCAAGGCTCAGTTAAACGCAGCACAGCAGCAGTTGATTGTCGACTTTTTCGTCGGCTTCCAGCGCGCCGGTTTGGTTCTGCCGGGGGACGACGATCTCATCCTGCGGCTGCTGGCCGATCATCGCGTCGCATTGCCCGACCACGCGTGGGCCGCAGCGAAATACGCGAAGGATCGCGGTGCGGACTATTATGCTTCTGTCGCGGCGGAAACGTTCCGGCGTCTGGCCGAACTGGATACGCCCGAGGCGCGCAAAGACATGCGGACCGTCGAGCCTCTGCTGCGCAATCTCGCGACACTGATCGAAAACCTGCCGGCAGATTCTATCCGCCCGCATCAGGTCGCGCTCGAACGCCTTGCGCGCGACGAACAGTTTCGTGTTCCGGCTTATACGGCGCTGAGGCAACTCGCGATCTTCGGCGCGGACGCCGCCCCGACCCTGCTCTATCTCATCGACGATGCGCGCCGCGTCGCCGATGCAAAAAAGAAGCGTGGTTCAAGCTTCGACAACGACTGGCAGCATCCCTATCTGGCCGCCATGGGCGGCTTCTGCCGCATGGGCGCAGAAGGCGCAGCGATGATTCAGCCTTTGCTGGAACGCATCGATTCAGGTTCCGTGAAGACACAGGGCAGCTATTGGCGGCAGACCATTGCGACTCTCGTGGCGCTCGGTGCAAGCACAGACGACATCTGGCCGCATATGCAATCCGACGACAAGAATCGCATGCGCGAAAAGCTCGAGGCCGAAGCGTCGCGCACGCTCAAACGGCGCGACTGCTCGTACTGATCGTCCGCCGATATCCTATCTGGCGGCGATTTCACGCGGATAGAATTTTGTTTCGAGCGACTTCGACTCATAGTCAGGCTGATAACGGCAGGGGCCCGAAATCGTCGCGACAAGCTTCGCGCAGGCATCCGTGATTGAGGCCGCAGTCGGCTTGGAGCCCTGTTCGACCCAGTTCATCAAGGCATTGATCGAGGCGGCGATCTCCGGCGCGCTCTGTCCCGTATGTTCTGCCTCTGTTGTATATGCCTGCACGAGCCTGTCGGCGCTACCACCGCGCCGTGCGGCCTCCCGATAAAACGTCTGATGTTCGACCGCGACCTGCGGATCGTTGACGGAATGGATCGACACGACTGGGACCGGAATGTTGCCGGTGACTTCGCCGTCATAGCGCAGGTCTGCGACGGCCGACGGGTCCGCCGCGAAGCGCGCAACATCGCGGTTGAGCGCTATATCGTTCGACGATCCCTTGTAGACCACGCCCGTGTTGGAGAAAGGATTGCGTCCCTTCATCATGCCGTGGACGATGCCGGAGAACAGCAATGTCGACGATTGCATGTGGCGCACGAGGAGGTTCGCCGGAATGCCCACGACATTGATGATATTCGCCAGCCGCTCCTTCTGTTGCGCCGTGCGGGCATCGGCCGGTTTCATTGCGCCGGTGCATTCGTCGATCAGTGCTTCGAGCCCTTGCAGAGTTAGTTTGGAATCTGCCGGAAGGCCCATCCAGAGCGGATATTGCGGTTCGTCCGGGCGCGGCATGTTCTGGCAATAATGTTGGTAGACGGCGCGCAGATCGACGCGGAAATCATAGCCCTTCAGCGCGCCCGCTACGAGGCCGCTGTTCAGGAAAGCGCCGTCGTAATTGATCTTTCCGTCAGGTGATTTTGCGTAGATCTCCAGCAGCTTCGCGCCGACGATCCCGCCATAGGATGCGCCATGCAGGATCGTGCGCTTTGGCTTTGCAACGCGTTCGATGAAATATTTGCGCGCATTGTCGGTATCTGTGGCCGCCATACGAACGCCGTAGCCCTCGCGCCGGTAGGTGGAGGCGACCCACGCATAACCCAGCTTCACGCTGATTGCGTATTTATTAAGATCGGCCTTGCTGGTCTCTGCATTGTACGGAACCAGCGAAGGACCGCCGTGGGCATAGACGACCAGATTGCCATTCCAGTTCTTTGGCATCACGCCGAGGATGAAAGCGCCGTTTGCATCCTTGTCCGAGTAGCAGGTTGCAATCTCCGCGACGGCTGGAGGGCAGGGAGTTACGGGCGCGCTCGGGTTTTGCTGCGCGGTTTGCGCACAGACCGGTCCGAGAGCCGAAAGCGAAAGCAGAATCGAGGCGCCGAATATTTTCATTTCGTGTCACTCCCCCCATTGAATTGCGCATGCAAACATGAGGGCGGAAGGCGGTCAAGTTCGGGGCAAATTGTCTAGCCGCATGCGATTTGATCGCAGCCGCGCACCGAGGCGATCATCTTGCGCATTGCGGCTGGACCCGGATAGCCGAGTATGCCGACAGTCTTCACCAGAAACGACGGCGTCGCCGTGAAGCCAAGCGACTCGGCAAGCTTGCGATGTCGCTCAAGTACGCGCCCTATATCTTCGCCGGCCGCCGCCACTTCGATCTTCTCTGCGTCAAGACCGAGGCGTTTGGCGGCCGCCAGCGCGGTCGTGCGATTGTTCGGCTGACGGGAACTGAACAAGGCGAGATGCAACGCCAGCGCAGCGCGCGGTCCAAACAGTTTCAGAGTCGCTTGTTGAACACGCGCCGCTTCAAGCGACTGTGGCGACAAAATCGGATTGTTGACGAGGCCGAGACGAAACTCCGGATCCTGTTTCACGATTGCTTCGAGATCGACAGCGGCCTTGCGGCAGAACGGGCAATTGTAATCGAAGAATTCTACGACGATCACGTCGGGCGCTTCCGTCCCTGCCCACACAACGCCCGGCAGGCGATCGACCGTCAGATCAGCCGGCACCAGATAGTTGGGAACGGGCGCGCCGTCGTCGCCCTTGATGGACTTGTAGAAATGCGTCTGGGCGCGCGCGTCGAACGATGTCGCCGCAAGCGCCGCCGCGCCCTTCAAAACCTGTCTTCGTGAAAACGTCATGTCCGAAAGCCATCAAGCCGGATGAGATCCGGCCTCATTCGCTCACCGGCATGTTCGAACTAAGGCGGATGCGCCGAATATCAATTTCCGAAGATTGCCCGCACGCGCGCCCGCACAGAATCCGGCACCTTTACGGTCGCCTCGACTACCTTCTGCAATTCCGCCGCCGTGGCGGGCTCGACGTCCAGATTGGCCTTCTTCAGATCGGCCAGAAAGTCCGGATCTTTCACCATGGCCGCAAAGCCGTCGCGCAAGGCCTTGGCGATTTGCGGTGGAATGCCGGGCGGTCCGAAGAAGGCTCGCCCGATTGCGCCGCCGGAGGCGTAAAGGCCCAGCACCTGCTTGTCCTCGGGCGTCTGGCCGAACTCCGGCAAAGCAGGAACGTCCGGTAATTCCGGGCTGCGCTCCGGCACATCCTGCAGGATGATTTTGGCGATCTTCTTTTCCAGCCATTCCTGCTTGGTGGCTTTTACGATGGCCCAGGAGGTGCCGGTGCCGTCCACCTCGCCGCGCTCC
Source organism: Beijerinckiaceae bacterium (assembly GCA_947478455.1). GTDB lineage: Bacteria > Pseudomonadota > Alphaproteobacteria > Rhizobiales > Beijerinckiaceae > Terripilifer. Next base: position 4,718 of record CANJWR010000017.1, read on the forward strand.
ATGGCCAGCATCCCGGGGCCGGCGGCCTGATAACCCGAAATGATCTTGAATTTTGTGCCCGCAATGGCGTTCAGCAGGCGTGGCACTGCTTCCGCCAGATTGGCCGGGCCGGTGCCGGCGACAGTCATTTCTATTGTCTTCGCGTCCTCGACCGACTGGGCTTTCGCGGTGTGCCAGACCAGATGAATATTGTTGCTGGAGGCCACGCGGCCGATCCAGGTGAACTTCGTAGCGTCGAATTTTGCCGCCGGATTGCCGAGCGCCTGTTCCATGGCTGCGGTCTCGGAGACCAGCGCGAGCGCGGTCCCGTCCTTCGGGGCGACGTCGTTGACATAATTGGCGGCGGTGAGAGAACCCGCGCCCGGCATGTTGTTGGGGATCACGGTGGGCTTGCCTGGCAAGTGGCGACCCAGATGCTGCGCCACAAGCCGCCCGTAAAGATCGTAGCTGCCGCCGGGCGTGTAGCCGATATAAAGATTGACCGTCTTCTTCGTGCTGAAAACCTGCTCGGCTGTCTGCGCCAGCGCTGCGCCGGACGCGATCAGCGCCCCTATGGTGACGACAAGTCTGGTGCGACGGATCATGATTTGCTCCCCAAAAGACCTGTGGCGGCGCATTCACGGGCGCGCGCTCTCGCTCACTTCATATCGCAAGGCACAGCGAAAATGAATGGCTTTTCAGATGGGTTGCATTCCGCCAAACCTGACTTAAGTTTCCGGCGTGAATGACAAGACCCCCACATTGATCGCCGATATCGAGGCGCGCATCGAGGAGCTGGCGGACCAGCGCCTGCGCGTCGGCAAGGCCGTATTTCTGTCGCGGATCGCCATGTGGGCCGGCGTTGCGCTGCTGGTCGCGACGTTGGGCGGGTTCGTGTTGCTTAACAGAACCGAGCTTGGGGTGCTCGGATTGGGCCTCGCTATCGGGGGACTGGTCATCGGCGGCTCCTCGCAGGCCACGGCCCGCGAACTGACCGCGGGAATTGGCAAGCTCGAAAGCGCCCGAGCTGAGGCGATCGACCGGCTCGATCTCGAATTTGTGAGCGTCGAGACACCCCGGTCGCAGGCGCTGCATTAGTCAAACCGGCACGATTGACTAAACCGGCATGCAGCTTGCTTGTATTTAGGCCGGAGGTTCGTCCGTCGAGGGCTTTGTGGATGGAGATGCTGCGTCCCGCAGCGTCAAACCGAAACGAGGTCTGACATGGAATTCGCTCTTATCGTGCTTTTGTGCGCCGGCGAACCCGGAGCCGCTTGTTCGCCCACCCATTTCGAGACGCTCGCCTTCGCGCGCGGCCCGATTTCGCGGAACGAGTGCAACGCTGCAGCCATCGATACGCTCAGCAGGCTTCCGTCGCCGCCCGACGGTCGCTGGTATTTCGGCTCCTGTGTACGCGACGAAATTCGCAAGAAGCTCGAAGCCGCACATGTGTGATGCTGCCTCGCTGAACGAATAGCGCCACCCGCAGTTCCGGGTGGCGCTACTAAGCCCATCCGTTCTAGAGCGACTTGTCGCCGCGACCGTCCTTGTAGCGGCCGAACTGATAGAAATTCAGCGCCTCATAGGCCCAGGCGAGATCGAAGGTCGCGTTGAAGCGATCGGTGATGTGCTTGTTGAAAGCGCGCTTCGACAGGGCCAGCGCATAGGCCGGGCGGCGCAGAAGATCGTCGCACATTTTCTGCACGGTCTCGTCGAGTTGGTCCGCCGGTACGGCGCGGTTGATCATTCCCATGCGGTGCAGATCGGCGCCGGTGAATTGCTTGGCGAGCCACAAATATTCGCGCGCGATGCAGGGGCTCATATGGAGCGGAACGAAGGCGTTCGCCCCGTCGCCCGGGACTGTGCCGCTGTCAGTGCGGCCCATCGGAAACAGCACCCCGTCGCCCATGCCGATGTGAGGATCCCCGAAGGGCGCATCTTCGGCGGCGCAGATGAAATCGCAGGCAAACACCATGCTGCCGCCGAAACTCGCGGCGCGGCCATTGACCTTGGCGATGACGGGCTTTTCCATCTCGATCAATGTCTGAAAAGTGAATTGCATGCCCTGACCGAGATCCCAGTCTTCTGACGGTGTGCGGTTTTCCATGCGGGGTCTGCCCAGCGGCGACGAATAGAAAACGCCGTTGGCGCCGGTGAGCACCACAACCCGAACGGAATTGTCGAAGCGCAATTCATTCAGCGCCCGCCCGACCTCGGAATGGTGACTTGATGCGCCGCCGTGGGGCGCCCTGCGGTCCATAAACATCTGGATCGTGCCGACGCCATTGTTCCGGGTAATTTCAACGGAAGTGTAGTCCATTGTGTTGTTTCCTCCTGTGTTGTTTTGATGGTTCGATGTTACGGGACCGAACCAGCGCCCGACAAGTGACGACGGTCTCTTCCGTGCAAACAAAACGTTAGCCGCCGCACTGGACCGCCTCTTGCGTGTGGGCTAGGAAGGCAAAGGGCGTAGGCTCGACGCCGAACCCTTTCCTTGCGTATCGGTCCCAGTCGACCCGGATTTTGCGGCCTGCCGCGAAACGCCCGACCACGCCCGATATGCCGTCCTGCCGGCTGGAGGCTTGCTGCTTGGAGCGCCGCGTCATTGTCCCGCTCATCGTCGCCTTCGCGCTGGTGATGCAGAACCTTGACTCAACCGCGCTCGTCACCTCGCTTCCACTGATCGCACAGTCGCTTGGCGAGCCGCCATTGCGGCTTCATATGGCGGTGACCGGCTACATGCTGGCCTTCGCGACCTTCCTGCCGCTCAGCGGCTGGCTGGCCGACCGTTTCGGGGCGCGGCTGGTGTTCCGCATTGCTATGGCCATTTTTACCGTGGCGTCGGTCTTCTGCGGCCTGTCGAATTCTTTCGAGGAATTGATCGCCTTCCGCATCCTTCAGGGACTCGGCGGGGCCATGATGGTGCCGGTCGGGCGGCTGATCCTCGTGAGGTCCGTACCCAAGGCCGAACTGGTCTCGGCGATGGCCCTGATGGGTATGCCGACCATTATCGGGCCGCTGATCGGGCCTGTTCTGGGCGGTTTCATCGCCACCGTCGCGTCGTGGCGCTGGATCTTCTGGATGAATGTGCCCATCGGTATTGCGGGCATCATCCTTGTCACCAAATTCATCGAGGATGTGCGCGAGACCAATGTCCGCCCGTTCGACTTCAAGGGTTTTTTCCTGTCCGGTTTCGGCCTGGCCGGCACACTGTTCGGCATGGACACGGTCATAGCCAGAAATTCGCTGGAGCCGCTGGCGGTCGGGGCTTTTCTGGGCGGCCTGATTGCGCTGGCGCTTTACATCATACACGCACGCAAGGTGGCGCACCCGATCCTTGATCTTAGCCTGCTGAAAATCCCGACCTTCCGCAGCAGTGTCACCGGCGGGTCGATTTTCCGGCTCGGCATCGGGGCCAATCCGTTCCTGCTGCCGCTGATGTTGCAGGAGGGGTTCGGGTACTCGCCGTTTGAATCCGGCATCGTCACCTGCGCCTCTGCGGCAGGGGCTTTCGGCATGCGGACCATCGCCAAACGCGTGCTGCGCAAATTCGGTTTCAGGCGTGTTCTGGTTTGGAATTCGCTGATCTCCAGCATGCTGCTTGCTGTGTGTGGGTTCTTTCAGCCGACGACCCCGCAAATCATCATGATGGCGGTGATCTTCTCCGGCGGCGTGTTTCGTTCGCTCGAGTTTACCAGCCTCAGCGCTATTGCGTTCGCTGATGTGGAGCGCGAACAAATGAGCCACGCGACCAGCTTCCAGCAAATGGCGCAGCGGCTTTCCATGAGCTTCGGGGTCGCTCTGTCGGCGTTTTTCCTGCACCAGCTTTCGGTCGATCCCGCGCATGTTCCGGTCAAGGCGTTCCAGATCACCTTCGCGCTGATCGGGCTGATTTCGGCGACGTCCGTATGGGCTTTCTGGCGATTGCCGCCTGAGGCGGGCGCAGTGCTGGCCGGTCGCGGACAGGTCGAACGGCGAACGCGAGCGTTTCGCAACTAGTTAAGCGATTTGTGCAATCCTCATTCAAACCCGAAATCAAATTAGTTCGAGGCCCTGGCATGACTTTGACCGCCCCGCTCAGCGATAGCGAAAAGCGCGATTTGGGGGCCATCCGCACCCGTATGCTGGAATGGCTGCGCGGCCCGGCCTTCGACATCTGGTTCAATGTCGGACGCGATCTCGAAGGCGGCGGCTATTTCGAAACCATCGGGCTGGACGGCAAGCCTGTGGTCGAGAACAAGCGCGTGCGGGTGTCGGCCCGGCAGGTCTATTGTTACGCGCAGGCGCAGCGCCTCGGTTGGGGCGGCGACTGGCGCGAGGGCGTCGAGCACGGCTTCCGTTTCCTGCTCACCACAGGGCTGAGGCCGGACCATAGTCTGCGCCATATCGTGACTCGCGACGGCAAGGTCGTGAACGACGGGCCGGATCTTTACGATCAGGCGTTCCTGCTTCTGGCGCTGGCCGAGACATTCCGTGCGACCGGCGACGAGACCTACCGCGACTTTGCGCGCGGATTGCTCGACTGGATGCGCGCCAATTTTCGTCATCCGGAAGCGGGCTTCTACGACGCGTTGAACCAGCGCGAAATCTTGCGATCCAATCCGCACATGCACATGTTTGAATGCGCACTGGCGTGGATCGGGATCGATCCCGACGGTCCGTGGTTCGAACTCGCCGAGGAACTCGCCGGCCTTTGCCGCAAGCGTTTCGTGCGGGCATCCGATGGCGGACTGCTCGAAACATTCGACCGGAACTGGGAGCCCGTCACAGATTCGACGGCGCTGATCGAACCGGGCCACCAGTTCGAATGGGCGTGGCTGCTGATGAAATGGGAAAGCGCGGGCGGCGCGCCCTGCGCCGACATCTACAGCCGCTTCTACAACATCGGCGACCGCTACGGCATTTGCCCGACGCGCCGCGTCGCCATCGATGCGCTGAAGATGTCGCTCGAATGGGCGGGCCCTCAGGCGCGACTCTGGCCGCAGACGGAGCGGCTCAAATCAAGTCTCGCATTTGCCGAACGCAGCACGGGCGATGAGCGCGCGCGTTACATCGCCAACGCGACCGAGGCCGCCGCAACCCTGTGGGGTTATTTTGAGGGGCTGCAGCCCGGATTATGGCGCGACAAGCTGCGCGGCGACGGTTCGTTCGTTGAGGAGCCCGCGCCCGCAAGCACATTTTATCATATCGTCTGTGCGATCTCGGAACTCGACGCGTTCGAAGTCTAACCGGATAAACAAGCGGAACTCACATGACCAAAGCCATTGTTGGCATCATCGGCGGCTCGGGCGTTTACGATCTGCCGGGCCTCGAAGACCTGCGCGAAGAAAGAGTTTCAACCCCATGGGGTGAACCCTCCGACGCGTTGCGCTTCGGCCGGATCGGCAATACGCAGGCGGTGTTTCTCCCCCGCCACGGACGCGGGCATCGTCTGTCGCCGGACGGCATCAACTATCGCGCCAATATCGACGCCATGAAGCGCGTCGGAGTCACCGATATTGTATCAGTTTCTGCCTGCGGGTCATTCAAGCCGGAGCTTTATCCGGGCCTGTTCGTTCTGGTTGATCAGTTTGTTGACCGCACGGTCGGCCGCAAGTCGAGCTTCTACGGCAACGGCTTTGTGGCGCATGTCTCAATGGCGCATCCGGTTGCACCCCTCTTGCAGGACCGTATCGAGGCTGCCGCTAAAGCCGAAAACATCGCCTGCGTGCGCGGCGGAACCTATGTCTGCATGGAAGGACCGCAATTTTCCAGCTATGCGGAATCCCTCACCTACAAGGGGCTTGGATACGACGTGATCGGCATGACCGCCATGCCCGAGGCGAAACTCGCTCGCGAGGCGGAGATATCCTACGCCACCATTGCGATGGTGACCGATTACGATTGCTGGCATCCTGAACATGGCGCAGTTGACGTCGCCTCTGTCATCAAGGTCGTGCATGAAAATGCCGCGAAGGCCGCAGGCTTGTTGACGCGGCTCCTGCGTGATTTCCCGGCAGAACACCAGCCTTGCCCGGTCGGTTCTGACTGTGCGCTCGATGTTGCGGTGATGACGGCGCCATCGGCGCGCGATCCCGAAGTGCTCAAAAAGCTTGATGCAGTCGCGGGGCGCGTGTTGCGCGGGTGATGTCGCGCACGACTGAGTGTGCTATGCCGTTCCTGTCAGCAGGGACTTTTGCGCATGAACAACAAGCCGCCAGTCAGCCTCAAGGACGCGATCCGTACGATACCGGACTATCCCAAGGCCGGCATCCAGTTTCGCGACATCACCACATTGTTGGGCAACGCGCAGGCGTTTCGCCGCGCCGTGGACGAACTCGTTCAGCCCTGGGCCGGCGCGAAGATCGACAAGGTCGCCGGCATGGAGGCGCGCGGGTTCATTCTGGGCGGCGCTGTGGCGCATCAATTGTCCGCCGGCTTCGTGCCGATCCGCAAGAAGGGCAAACTGCCCTGGACCAAGGTGTCGATCGCCTATTCGCTCGAATACGGCCTCGACGAAATGGAAATGCATCAGGACGCAGTGGCGCCCGGAGAGCGTGTCATTCTGATTGACGATCTGATCGCCACCGGCGGAACCGCCGAGGGCGCTGTCAAGTTACTGAAGCAGATCGGCGCGGATGTCGTGGCCGCCTGTTTCGTTATCGACCTTCCGGCCTTGGGCGGCGCTGAAAAAATCCGCTCCCTCGGCGTCCCGGTGCGAACATTGATGGCCTTTGACGGCCACTGACTTTCGCCTGCCCCGCTTGCACTCTGGAGACTACGCGCATGGCGTCTAACGCATCGATTCTGCATACCCCGTTCAGTCTCGGCTCCCTGACCCTCCCCAACCGCATCGTGATGGCGCCGCTGACGCGCAATCGCGCCGATGAAGACACGCTCGCCCCGACCGACCTCGCTGTCGAATATTATCGCCAGCGCGCCAGCGCCGGCCTGATCATCACCGAGGCCACGCAGATCAGCCAGCAGGGGCAGGGTTATATGCAGACGCCCGGCATCTATTCGGACGCACAGGTGGAAGGCTGGTCGCGCGTGACCGACGCCGTACACAAGGAAGGCGGGCGCATCTTCCTGCAGCTCTGGCATGTTGGTCGCGTTTCTCATATCTCGCTGCAGCCCAACGGCGATTCGCCGGTCGCCCCGAGCCCGCTCGCCGCCAATACCAAGACATTTCTTGCGAACGGCTTCGCGTCGGTTTCGGCGCCGCGTGCGCTGAAGTCGGAAGAAATCCCCGGCATCGTGCGCGACTATCTCAACGCCGCCGAAAACGCCAAGCGCGCCGGGTTTGATGGCGTCGAAATCCATGGCGCTAACGGTTATCTGATCGACCAGTTCCTGCGCGACGGCTCCAATCACCGCCATGATGCCTATGGCGGCTCGCTCGAGAACCGCGCGCGCTTTGCGGTCGAGGTGACCGAAGCCGTGCTGCGCGTATGGGAACCTTCCCGTGTCGGCTTCCGCATCTCGCCGGTTTCAACCGCCAATGACATGCGCGAACGCGATCCTGCCTCCATTTTCGGCTATCTGGTCAAGTGCCTCAATGCGCTGGGCATCGGCTATGTCCATTGCAATGAGTCTGCGCCGCCGGAAGACGCGGACTTTGATTTCGCAGCCCTCCGCAAGCTGTTCGGCAAGGCCTGGATCGCGAATTTCGACTATACGGCCGAGCGGGCCGCTCGGGCGATTACGGCAGGAAACGCCGATCTTGTCGCGTTCGGCAAATTGTTCATCGCCAACCCCGATCTGCCGGCCCGCTTTGCGGCGAATGCGGCGCTGAATACGCCGGATCAGGCGACATTCTACGGTGGCGGGGAAAAGGGCTACACCGACTATCCGGCGCTGTCGCAAGCCTGAGGCCTAATCCCGGCGGATGCGCTGCATCATGCTCGGGCTGACCGGATAACAGCCGAGGTCGTCGTCCTTGGACGACTTCGGCTCCAGAAGGGCGTTGCAATCGAAGCCCTTCTCAAATTTCGGCGGTGGCGGCAATGGCTCGCCTACGCCGTTTGGAACAGCGTCCCCGAAAGTCTGACCGGCTGCGCCGGCCACGCCGCGACCGCCGCTGCGGGCGAAGTTGCGGGCTGTGTCGAGACGCAGGATAGAACGCGGCCGAAAGCCCTGAGCAGACCTGCCGCCAGCCACCGGTAAAACCGTCATGTCGCGGTCGGACTTGACGGTGACGATGAACCCGGCCCGTTGCGGTACGAAATAAACGCCGCTGGATCCGGCAAATTCACCGATCATGCAGCGGTTGGCCCCAACAGACCTTTCGCAGGCCTCACGCGTCGGGAAATGCGGAACCTTCTCGTCGAATTCAGCGCCAGCGTTCAGGGAGGCGGCCCGGCACTGGTCGCCGCTCAGCACCTTGGCCGAACTGCAATGCTGCTCGTTGCCATAGCGATATGTCCCGCGCGCCGTATCCGCCAGCGCAGGCAGCGCCAGACAAAAAATACCGCCGCAGAAAATACCGCCAATGAGGGCAGGTCGCGCCATTGTTCCTTCCAGCCTGATGGCGCTTCGCCTAACGGGTCAAAGAGCCTTTTTCATGACATCCGCGCGGGCGGACATTCATGAAAGTACCGGATAAGGACACATCTTCCCGGTTAACGAGTGGTAAACCCGCCGGGCAAAATTCGTCAATTCCCGAAATTGGGGATCAAACGGTCAGGAGGTGCAGCGTCTGTTGCGACTAAAGCGTGATCACGCCGGTCCCGTTCCGGTTCTCGACCTTCGTTCCATATTGCTTCGACAGGCGCGCCACGCGGTCGATCACCCGTGAGCGGATCGGGTCCGCCGCCAACACCGGCCGGCCGCGCTGGCTGCGCGGCAGGCCGAAGCCGAGATCGATCGGATGGACGCGGACTTCCGAAAGCTTACCGCTTGTGAAGTGGCAGGTGACGGTGAAGTTCTCCCAGAAACCCGCATGGGCCTCGTGCCCCTTCTTGCCGCCGTCCGTGCGCGCGTGCAGGAAGTCCGACGGCGTTGCGTTGGGGCCCAGTCCGAAGCGGCTGTAGGCCGTCTCGGGGAAGAATGGCAGCGTCTCATTCTGCATGATGAAATTGCCGAGCGAATAGAAGATCGGCTTTCCTTTGTAGATCTCGATCCCGAGCGGCGTATGTGACCCGTGTCCGGCGAACACATCGGCGCCGGCGTCGATCACCTGACGGGCGAAATCAGGAATGAAATCGGCAGGCTCTTCGAGTTCGATGCGTGTGCGAGCCTTTGCCTGACTTTTCTGTGAGAAGTCGTGGGTGTGGAAGCTCACCACAACCCAGTCGGCCATGCGGCGTGCTTCCTTCACCCAGCGGATGATGTCGTCAATATCGTCCTGATCGGCGGTCGCAGTTGCGCTGAACGTTTCACCCCGCACGAAGTCTGTGCCAAACGCGTTCATCTTGCCGACGCCACTCGCGCCAAGTTCTGACGCTGCGTAGAAATGCGTGGCGTCGCGTTCGCGCGTGCGCTCAAAGCCAAGCTCGCGGCCGATGCGTTGCAGGGCGTTGAAGCCTTCATCATCCACCGTGTAGGTGACCTTGGTGGAGAAGGGAGAAACGCCCGGACGTCCGACAATATCCTGCCGCTGCGCGCCGGCCGCATTCCAGGGCCGATAAGTGGCGGTCGTGCCCAGCAGCGCGACGCGTCCATTCTTTGTATCGAGATAGCGCGCCATGCGGGCTTCTGCGAGGTTCTTGCCCGAGCCGGCATGGACAATGCCGGCCTCGTCCAGATGCTTGATGGTCGCCATCAACCCATCGCGACCATAATCGAACATATGGTTGTTGGCGCAATTGACCATGTTGATGCCCATCCACTTGAAATCTTCAAGCAGTTCAGGCGGCGTGGTCATGAAAGTGCCGCGCGTGATGCCGGGCTCGCCCTCGTTCCAGTTGCGCACAACGGTTTCGAGATTGACGAAGCCAACGTCGCAATCGCGGATGATCTTGACGAGATCCAGATAGGCGGGCTCATCAAAAATGCTGAGCTTGCGCGTCAACAGGCTGTCGCCACTTAGGGCAATGCTGAAATTTCCGGCTTCCGAAGCATAGGTCATGTGAACCTCGTCAAACTGAAATGGGGATCTGGCGACGCGCAAAACGCGCCGCTGATTTTTGCATCAAAGCTTGTTGGTGAAGTCCGCGTAATTGAGTTTCGTGCGCGGATAGGTGATGCCGCTCTGGGTCATCTTCAGGTCGATGCAGGCTTCGGCGAAACGAATGCCGATGGCCTTGGTGTTCAACACCTGAATGCCGGTTTCGCGCGCCAGATCGTCGGGATTGACCACATAGGGAATCAGCGCGCCGCCCAGCGGCAGAATGATTTCGGCGCCGTTGGCCATCATCTTCTTGATCAGTTTCACCGTGATGTCGAAAATCTCGTCCTTGCGCTTCTGTACATCGACGTAAACCCCGATGGGCTGGATCTCGGTGACGAAACGATCAAGCCCCAGTGTGCGCATGTGGCGCCATGTGTATGGCACATGCGGCCCGAGCGGCACTGTCACGCCGACCTTGTCGGCCAGTGTCAAAGCGGCGTGCATCGTGGTGCGCAGCAGGCCAATGACCGGAATATCGACAGCCAGTCGTCCGCCGTCGACGCCGGGATCGAATGTGTTTGACGAGATGACGGCGTCATAGCCGTTCTGCGCCGCCCAGAAAATCTTGCGCACGATGGAAGGCGTTTCCATCATGTGATGCAGGCCGTTCAGATGGCTCTGCGCCCCGATTGTGTTGAAGAGCTGCGAACCTTCGTAATCGTCCGGAAAACCGATTTCCACATGGGTGCCGGCGGTCGCATAGGAATTAAGCTGCTTCTCGATCTTCTCGACTTCGTAGGGAGGGCCCTTGTCGCCTTTGCGCGGAGCCTGATTGAGGAACAGAATCTTTCTCATGCGGTTGACTCCCGGTAAGGCGCGAACGCGCCGATGTTATTTCTTGGCGGGCGTTTGCGTCCCGCTCATCCGCTCATGCGGAAACTCGCGCTCTCAGTCTGGCGTTTTCAACCAGACGGTCAAGCGTCCTTTTTGCGTACAACCAATGCGTCGAGCATCACGCCGCCGCTCTGGCGCAACAGGAACGGATTGATGTCGATGGAATCAATCCGGTCGCCAGCGTCACATACCAGATGCGAAAGGCCGATGAGCGCCTGCACAAGCGCCGCGCGATCCAGCGCGGGGCGTCCGCGATAGCCTGCGATGATCTTCGACACGCGCGTGTGGTCGATCAGCGCATTGGCGCGCGCTTCATCAAGCGGCGGCGCGGCCAGCGCCACGTCGCGCACGAGTTCGAGATCGACGCCGCCGGCGCCGAACAGGATCGTCGGTCCCATCTCGGGATCATGCGATGCGCCCAGCACCAGTTCGAGCCCGCCGCTCACCATTTCGGCGATCAGCACGCCGTCCAGATGCGGCTTGCCCGGAAGTCCCGCCACCGCAGCGGAAATCCTGCGGAAAGCCGCGCGCAGATCGTCGGCGTTCTTGACGCCCACGATGACGCCGCCCACATCGGATTTGTGCGGCACGGCGGCGCTGACGAGTTTCGCCACAACCGGGAAACCGATGCGCGTGGCCGCCGCAACCGCCTCGTCCTCGGTCGTCGCAAGTTCCTCGCGCGGAGCCGGTACGCCATAGGCGCGCAGCAGTTCCTTTGAACGCACTTCGTCGAGCGTCGCAGGACCGGCAAGCTTCATATAGCTGTCGAGCAACGCAACGCCTTTTGAAGACGGCGCAGGCAGGGCAGGGGTCTTGGTGTTGATGCGCTCTGCATAGGCGATAACGCTCGCTACGCACCGAAGCGATTTCTCGACTTCCTGCAGGAACGCCAGATTGGGCAGGTCGGCCCGCAGCGCGCGGCTGTAATCGTTGACCCCATGAGAAATCATCGTCACGAACGCGACCGGCTTGCCGTATTTCGGCACGATGTCGTTGACGGCGCGCAGATTGGCTTCCTTGCGTTCGGAGCCCGGCCCGCGCGGCAATTCTTCCTGCAATAGCAGAATGTCGATTTCAGGATCGACCAGCAGCGCCTCGACGCTCTTTACATAGGCGGCGGGATTGGTGAGCCCCGTAAAGCCCGTGTCGAGCGGATTGCCGATGATGGTGCCGACGCCGAGAAACTCCGATAGCCGCTTGAACGTCGCATCGCTAAGAGAGCGATAGTCGAGACCGTTCATGGCTGCGCCATCGAGCAGCAGGCCGCGCATGCCGCCGGAGAATGTAATTGAGCCCAGACGGCTCCCCGAGGGCAGCGGCGAATGGGTGAGAAACTCCACAGCTTCGACCATGTCGTCGAGATTGCGCACGCGCAGCGCGCCAGCTTCGCCCGCAATGGCGTCGAAAGCTTCCATCGATCCCGCAAGCGCGCCCGTATGCGCGGCCGCCGCCTCGCGGCCCTTGTCGGATGCGCCGAGCTTCATGATCACGACCGGCTTGCCGGCGGCGCGCGCGGTGCGCAGCGCGTTCAGAAAAGCTTCTGAATCATGTACGGATTCCACATAACAGGCGATCACCTTTACATGATCGACCTGCGCGAAATAGGTGATGTAGTCGGCAGTGGTCAGGCCCGTCTCGTTGCCGGTCGTCACCAGCGCGGCCGTGTCGATGCCGCGCTCTTCAAGCGTGCGCTTGATGGCCATCACGATGCCGCCCGACTGGCCGAACACCGCCACCGGACCAACCGTGAATCGATGTGGACGATCGTCCGTCATCGAGAAGAACGTCGCCGCCGCGTTAAAATTGCCAAGGCAGTTCGGCCCCGAAACTGCCAGCCCGGTTTCCTCGATGGCCGCACGCAGCTTCGCGCCTAACACCTTGCCTTCGGCATCGGGCGATTCCTCGAAGCCGGAACTCATCACGGTTGCGCTGCGCGCGCCTTTCGCGGCTGCTTCGCGCAGCATGTCCGGCACATGTTTCGCGGGCGCCAGAACGATCAGATGATCCGGCGGCTCGGGCAGTTCGTCGAAGCTGCGATAGCAGCGCTCGTCCCAAACCGTGTCGCGCGTCGGATTGAACGGATAGATCTTACCCGGATAATTGTAGCGCTTGAGATTGCGCCAGACGCGCTGCGCCCAATTGCCGGGCTTGTCGGTTGCGCCGATGATGACCACATTTCGGGGATTGAGCAGCGCCTCGACCTTCGCGACCACATCGGCGCCCGCGCCGGTCTTTCCCTGCATGCTGCCCATTCCCCGATAGTCTCCTTATGCCTGTCCGTAAGTGCCTGCGCCCGAGCGCTTGGCGACGAAATAGAACGCCAGCGCGATGGCCGTCATCAGCAGACTCCAAAGGAGTCCGAGCGCCGCAAGTTCCGGTCCCTGTCCGTTGCCCCACAGGTCGAACATCGCCACAGCCATCGTCTGCGAACTCGGGCCCGACAGCAGAACCGGCAGCGACAGCGCGCGCGTCGACAGCAGGAACACGAACAGCCAGCCGGCGATCAATGATGGGGCGAGCAGCGGCAGCACGATTCGTCGGAAGCCTATCAATGGAGTCGCGCCGGAAATAGCCGCAACTTCTTCAAGTTCGCGATGCACTTGCAGCATGCCCGCAAAGCTGTACCGCACCCCATATGGCATGTAGTTGATGGTGAAGGCCCAGACGATGATCCAGATCGTGCCGTAGAGGCCCAGCGGCGTGTTCAGGAAGAACTGCATGACGCCAACGCCCAGCACGATACCCGGAAACACCAGTGGCGTCGTGGCAAGCTGGTCGAGCAGTTTCGCGCCCGCCGCCTTGCGCACAGTCAGCCACGCGGTGAGAGAGGCGATCAACATGACGGCGGTCGCCGTCACGATGGCGATGATGAACGTGTTGCCGAGCAGGGTGATATAACGCGACGACGACAGCACGCGTCCGTAGTTGATCAGCGACACGAGCGGCAACGCCGACATGCGGAACGTCTGGTAGAACGGTAGCAGCGACGCCCAGACAAGGATCAGCACCGGCAGGATGATCAGCAGGAAGAAATAGAACGCCAGCGCGAAACCGCCCAGATAGCGCCATGGTCCCAGATCGAACAGGTTGGGACGGAAGCTCTTGCCGGTGATTGTGGCGAACTTCTCGGCGTTCTTGGTCATCTTGCCGTAGTAGTAAAGCAACACCGCCACCACAACGAGCAACAGCACCGACAGCGCGCTCGCCGAACCCAGATCGGGCGGCATCGTGCGGTGCATCAGGTCGTAAATGTCAGTCGTCAGCACGTGCACGCGCGCCGGCAAACCGACCAGCGCCGGAACCTCGAACGCCTCGACCGAACGAATGAACACCAGCATGGCCAGTGCCAGAATCGAAGGCAGCGACAACCGCAGCGTAATACGACGAATGATGTTGAACGTACCGGCGCCGCTCATCTTGGCGGCTTCTTCCAGCTCCGGATTGAAATTGCGCAGTGTTGCGCCGAGCAACAGGAACACGAGCGGCGACCACAGCAGACCTTCGATCAGGATCATGCCGCCGAGGCCGTAGACGTTGATCAGGACGCCCGTATCGCCAGTGAGGTCGCGATACAATGTATTGATCGGGCCTGAACGCGCGAGCAGCAGCAGCCATGCGCTGGTGTAGAGCACGTAGGGCGTGCCAAGCGACAGAATCGTCGAGAAATACGCGAGCGGTTTGAACGGCGTATTCGTGCGCTCCACCAGCCAGGCAATCACCCCGCCCAGCACAAGCGCAAAAATAGCGCTGCCGATGGCGAAGGCGAAGGAATTAAACACGCTCGCGCCAAATCCGCGCTGCGACGTAATGGTTGCAAAACGCTCCAGCGTCCACCGCCGCGCGCCACCCGGCAGATCGACCGAAACAGCGCCCGTGAGCAGGAAGATCAGCGGCGGCAGAACCAGAATGGCCAGAATGATTCCGATGACGATCGAGAAATAGGCCTTCTCGCCGCGCACACGAAACAGCCGTCCGATCAGCCCCTTTTGCGGCGAATTGCCGTCGCCGGCTGTCGCGAGATTTGAGGACATGTTTCGCTGACCCTAGTTGAAATATTGTTTGAAGATGTCCGTCCACGCGGGCATCGATTCCTGCACCTGCTCGGGCGTCATGTAGATGGCGCGGAAATTCTTGCCGTCAGGGCGAAGGGAAGGGTCGCGCGGCGGCACGGCCGGATCGACCGGCATGTAGTCAGCGTCGCGATACAGCTTTTGGCCTTCCTCGGACGCGAGGAATTCCACGAGCAACTTGGCGGCGTTGGGGTGCGGCGCCTCTTTCATGATCGACAGAACCGACAGCACCGCCAGCGAGGGGTTCATGGGAATCCACGCCGCCGGGGCGCCCTGCTGTGCGCTGATCACTGCGTGGTTGTTGAAGATTTCAAGGGCGATCGGATATTCGCCGGCAATCACCTGATCGAGCACCTGACGCGCCGCAACCTTGAGACCTGCAACATCCTGTTTGGCCAGCGCCTTGATATATTCGAGGCCTTTTTCCTGACCGAGTTCGGCCAACACGAGGCCGATGAATCCCGGACCGGCCGAGGTGGATGAACTCGAGTTCCACGCCATCTTGCCTTTCCACTTCGGGTCAAGCAGGTCGTTCCAGTTTTTCGGCTCGGTTCCCTTTGGAACAAGGCTGGTGTTGAACCCTGGCGTCAGAACGTAAAGATTGGTGGCGATCCAGTAGCCGTCTTTGTCGATGTATTGCGGGCCGAAGCGCCGGGCGGATTCAGGCACCCATTGCAGCACAAGCCCTTCTTTCTTCAGAACCGGGGTCACCGTCGTCCCGTCGAACACGTCGACCATCGTGCGGCCGGCCTTGGATTCATTCACGATGCGCAATGCGACCTGGTTGGAATCGGCGCGAAGATAATTCGCCTTGATCCCGTATTTCTTCTCGAATGCGTCTGCCGCAGGGCGCGCGAACTGATTGATGATTTGCGTCGTGTACCAGGTGACGCTCCCTTCCTTACGCGCTGCTTCAATCAGTGCAGCGTCCTGCGCGGAGGATGGGTCTATTGCCATCAGGCTTGCAAGAGCCAGCGATGCCCCAATGATTTTCCGCAGTTTCGGATGAAGCTTCATCGTCTGGCCTTCCCTTGTCAGCGTTCTGCGTAACCGGATGCGGCTGTTGCCGCCGCTGGCCGGCATGGTTGGCCCCGCGCGATGCGCGCGGGGCCAGTCTTGCAATCTGCGAGCGATCAGGCTCCTTCGCGCTTGAATTCACCGAGGCCAGGCTTGAAGACCTTGTCGTCGAGGAACATCTTCATCGCCTTGGCGCGGCCCTTCTCGGGGTCATTCAGCTTCAGCGCGTCGCTCTTGACGTTCAGATAGTCGAGAGCCTGATCCTTCGACATGCGGCGAACCGTGCGCACGCATTCCTTGGTGTACTTCACGGCGGCCGGGCTCTTGGCTTCGAGCTTGCGGGCGAGCTTCATCGTCTCTTCGCGCAGCTGCTCAAGCGGAACCGACTTGTTGACGAACTTCATCGCAGCCGCTTCCGTGCCGCTGAACTGGTCGCCGGTCACCGAATAGTAGATGGCGTCGCGATAGCCGAGAACTTCCGTCACCGCCCAGGCGACGAGCCCGCCCGGGATGATGCCCCAGTTCACTTCCGACAGACCGAACGTCGCATTGTCGGCCGCAACGGCGAAATCGCATGCGATGACAGGCGTAAAACCGCCGCCGAAGCAATAGCCGTGAACCATCGCGATGGTGGCCTTGGGGAACGACGACAGACGATCCCAGCGCCAGGTGTGGGCGGCGCGGCGGGCGCGCACGCGGGCCTTCGGATCGTCTTCGGTGCCACGGAAATACAGCTTGAGATCCTGACCGGCGCAGAAGTTGCCGCCGGCGCCGGTGATCACGACGACGCGCGTCTGGTCGTCCATTTCAGCCCAGTCGAGCGCTTCGCACATGTCCATGTGCAACTGCGGCGACATGGCGTTACGCTTCTCGGGGCGGTTCAGAATGATGAACGTCACGCCACCATCGCGTTCGATCTTTACGTTTTCCAGCGTGATAATGTCGTCAGCCATGTTTCCTCCAAAAGGATTTGTTGGGATTTCGGGTTGTGATTCCACCGCAGCCCCGAGGGCCGCGAAAGCGTCCGGACGAATGAAACATTCCTGCACCAATGGGTCAATAGACGAAAGCCCAATGAGGCCAGCGGCGTGAGGCCGCGCGGAGCTACTTCTCGTAGCCGAGCGCCTTCTTGGTGCGCTCCACGACGGCCTGATCGACGGTGAAGATTTTCTGCACCAGCGCCTGCAATTCGGCGCCGTTCAGCGAATCCACGTCGAGATTGAGCTTCTTTGCCTCCGCGAGGAGCTCGGAGTCCTTCATGGCCGCCGCAAAAGCCGTCCGCACGGCTTCAACGCGATCCTTGGGCACATCGGGCCCCATCATGTAGGGGCGGCCGAAAATTTCCTGGCTGTAATAGAGCTCCATGATCTGCCGCTGTTCGGGCGTAGTGGCGAAATCGATGGTTTTCGGAACGCCCCCCTTGTTGAGATCGGGATGGCCGGGGATATTTTCCTGCGCCAGAACCTTGACGGTCCCGTCCTTGAACCATTGCGACCGCACCGCCAGCACGCTCGACCAGCCTGCGCCGCAAATGCCTTGAACCTCATTCTTGTCCACAGCCAGCATCACTTCGCGATTGCCCGAATAGCCGGAGACGAGCTTGAACTTCGTGCCCAGCACATTGTTGAGCAGAGTCGGGAATTCACGCGTCGAGGCGGCGTCGGAACTCGCGCCCAGAATGACCTGCTTGTCCTTTGCCTCCGCGAAGGTCTTCACCTCGGCGTCGGCGCGCAACACGCAAACGTAGGTGTCGCTGTTGGCGCTGCCGATCCAGTTGATCTTCGTCACGTCCATCTTGATCTTGGTGCGATCGCCGAGGATCGGGTCCATGATGACCGCAGGATGGACTGCGCCGATGAACGTTCCGTCCTGCAGGGCTATGGTGCCCACGTGATTGGCGGCTGCGCCGCCGCCCGCGCCCGGCATGTTCTGCGGCACGACATTCGGATTGCCCGGAATATGCTTGCCGATGTGGCGCGCGACCAGCCGCCCGTAAGTGTCGAAGCCGCCGCCGGCTGCCGAGCCGATGACCACGTAAACCGTCTTGCCCTTATAGAACTGGGCTATCTGCTCCTGAGCGACTGCAGCGCCTGCAGTCAGGCCTGCGGCGGCAAGGACCGCGAGGGTGCGCAAGGTGGTTGAAACGGCTTTCATGGCAAACTCCTCCCGAGAATTCATTCTATTTGGACGACGCGCCGGCAAAATGGCAAGGGCGCTAAACATCAAGAGCCCGCCTCCTGCGAGACGGGCTCTCTTTACAGGCAGTCGTTTCGATCAGACGGCGGAGAGATTGCCGTACTTGATGAGATTGGCCTTCTGGGCCTCGTTGCGCGGCGGCAGTTTGAACAGGTGCGCGGCGGTGCCGCCCAGAATGTTGTGCTTCGCCTTTTCCGACAGGAACGGCAGATCGTAGATCGTCGAGGGAAGATCGAAGTCCCAGTGCGGATAGTCGGAAGCATAAAGCAGCTGCGTTTCCGCATTCATCATGCGGAACGTGGTCTGCAGCGCTTCCATGTCCTGAATTTCCATCGGCTGCGTCGAGTAATACATGTCGCGCATATAGTCCGACGGCTTTTTCTTCAGAAGCGGACATTCCGACGGACGCAGCATGTATTCGTGGTCGAGCCGCTGCATCAGGAACGGAATCCACGAAAGGCCGGCTTCGATCCACAGAACCGGCAGTTTGGGGAAACGTTCGCCCATGCCGTTGATGACCCAGTTCGTGCAATGCAGGATGTTGTAGAAGCTGAAGCCCAGCGCATGTACCGAGATGAAGCGGTTGCAGCTCTTGAACACTGGCTCGCCCCAGTTGGGGCCCGAGTGGAACGCGAGACTGAGTCCGCGCTCTTCGATCGCCCGATAGACCTTCATCAGCGCATTGTCGTGCACAGCCATATTGGAGCGCACGGTCGTCACCATGAAGCCCGTGACATGCTTGCAGTCGCCGAACCGTTCAACGTGGCGCAGCGATTCATCTGGATCGCTGAAAGGCAGCGACAGCATGGAATAAAGGCGACCGCCCGCTTCCGGCAGCACTTTCTCGGTGAGCCAGCGATTATAGGCCCAGCAGAGGTCGGATTCGAGCTCCTTCTGCGGATGCAGCCCAATGCTCAGCATGCCGGTGGGAAACATACAGGAATAATCCACGCCCATCGCGTCCATCCAGCGTTCGCCCAGCTGCACGTCACGCTGGCGGCCAGGTTCGGTCTTTTCGGACGAACGCAGCGGATAGCGTGTGACGCGCCCGCCCATGTCCTGATAGCCGACGCCGCCGGGCGTGATGGAGTGACGCGATTTGGAGCGGCCGGACATGAGAATCTGCCGGTAAACGTCGTTCTCCATGAAGGGCAGGATATCGCCCATATTCTCTGTTTCGTAGTGGTGCGCGTCGCAATCGACGATCAACATCCGCTTGTAGTCGCGCGCTTTCGCCTGTTCGGACGCATGGGCGAGCAGTTTTGTCGTATTCAGTTCCTCGACGGTGACGCGGCGACCGCGGTCAGCAATAAGGTCCATCTGTGTCTCCCTTTCGTTCGGCGAAAGATCGCCTCAATTGTTGTGCGGGCTCTAGCGGCCGGTCCAGCTTTGCCACATGCCCAGTTCGAACACCTGCAGATTTGCGGATTTGAGAAGCGCAGCGCAGGCCAGCATCACATCCGTCGACGCGACAGTATTGGGGCGGACGATCGGATAGCGATGTCCCGCCTCGGCATTGCCGCCGAACAGTTTCACCAGCGCCGCATTGAGCGCCTGCTGCGCCTCGATGCTGATAATGTCGCCATTGCCTTTGACCAATCCGGCCTCGATCACCCTGGCGAGCGCCAGCGCGCTGGCGCTGGCTTCGGTATTCTCAGCTGGCGCCGGAAGCGCCTTCGCGGTCCGCGCAGCCGGCTTGGCGGCGGTCTTCTTTGCGGTCGCAGCCGTCTTCGGCTTCGCAACCTTTGAGGCGGCTGTTCTGGCCGCAGGCTTTTTCGCTGCCGCCCTAAGCGACGACATAAACTTCATCCCCCTTCTGGAGGATTTGATAGCGTTTCAGTTTGATCTTGCGATCAGAGATGCACTCGCCGGTCTTCATGTCGTACTCGTAGCCGTGCCACGGACACACGAAGTTCATGTCGGTTTCCGAAAAGAACAGGCCCACTGAAGTTTTGTCGTCGCGCAGCTTTTCGAACACGCGTGCAATCGTCAGGCCTTCGCAGGCCGGGCCGCCCTGATGCAGACAGTAGTTGCTATAGGCGAAATACTCGCCCTCATGTTTGAAAATGCCGATCTCGTCCGAACCCATGCGGACAATCTGGCGCGCGCCGTCCTTGAATTCGGATGCTTTCCCAACGAATTGCTCAGCCATAAGCCGGGCTCCTCCCCATTCTGTTGTGGACTTTTACGCCGCCCCTGCCTTGACCGCGACGGCACGGCCCGTGATCCGGCAAGTTGACGCATCGAATATCGCAATCGTCAAGTCAACGACATTCTCGTTTACCCTCTGCAAGCTTTTCCTTTGGGCCGGACCGCCAATCGGTCGTGTCCGGCTGCGGAACGGTGAAGTTAATGCTAGGTTAACCCCGTTAGCTCCGCATTTCGGAGCAGGGAGACGATCATGAAGAAGCCGATTGCCGAGTTTATTGGGACTTTCACCCTTGTGTTTTTTGGCTGCGGTGCAGCCGTTATTGCCGGAATGGGGACCGGCCCGACCGCCATTGACGTACTGGGCATTTCGTTTGCGTTCGGTCTGGCCATCGTGGCCATGGCCTATGGAATCGGCCCTGTCTCGGGCTGCCACGTCAACCCGGCCGTCAGCCTCGGCGTGCTGGTCGCAGGCCGCATGTCGACCAGCGATTTCATCGCCTATGTGATCGCGCAGGTTCTGGGCGCTGTCGCAGGCGCCATCGTGCTTTACATCATCCTGTCCGGCAAGGCGTCCGGCTGGACCGGCGGTCTCGGCCAGAATGGCTGGGGCAAGGGCTATCTGGGCGAATATAACCTCCTCGCGGCCTTCGTGTTCGAGGTTGTGGCGACGTTCCTGTTTCTGGTCACCATCCTCGGCGTCACCGAAAAGCGCGCGCCGTCCCACCTCGCCGGTCTGGCGATTGGCCTGACACTCGTCGTCATCCATATCGTCGGTATCAACGTCACCGGCGTGTCGGTTAACCCCGCCCGCTCGCTCGGACCGGCCATTGTCGGCGCGGGCTCCAATGCGGCTGCACTCGGTCAGGTCTGGCTGTTCATCGTCGCTCCGCTGATCGGAGCTTTTGCGGCTGGCCTGCTGTTCAAGTCCGGCGGCCTGCTGGTTCCCGACGAAGGCAAGTAAGCCACGCTCGGGCCGATTTTCACAGGGTCGAAAATCGGTCCGTCGCCTGAACGAGTCGGGACATGATGCCCGGCTCGCTCGACGCATGGCCTGCGCCGGGCACGATCTGGATTTGAGATCCCGGCATTGCCCTGTGCAGGGCCCATGCGGTTTGCGGGGGCGTCACCACATCGTGGCGGCCCTGTACGATCAGGCAAGGAATTCGGGCAATCTCCGGCGCGCGTTCCAGAATTTCGCCCTCGCGCAGAAAGCTGTCGTTGACGAAAAAATGCGTCTCGATGCGCGCCAGCGCCATTTCGGACGCCGCCGCGCCACCCATAAAAGAACGCGGCATGAGAGTGAGCAGCTCCGCCTCCCATGCGCACCAGGCGCGCGCGCAATCGTAGCGCAGCGAAATGTCCGGTCCCGTCAGCCGGCGATGATAGGCGCGCACCAGATCGTCGCGCTCAGTCTCCGGGATAGGAGCGATGAATTTCTCCCATGCATCCGGATAAAGCGCCGATGCGCCGTAACGATACAGCCAGTCGATCTCCGACTTGCGCCCGGTGAACACGCCGCGCAACACGAGAGCGTCGACATGTTGCGGAAAGGCTTCCGCATAGGCCAGCGCCAGCGCCGCACCCCATGATCCGCCCAGCACAAGCCAGCGCTCGATGCGCAACAGCTTTCGCAAAGCCTCGATGTCGGCGATGAGTTGCGGCGTCGTATTGTTTTCCAGCGATCCGTGCGGCGTCGAGCGTCCACATCCGCGCTGGTCGAAAAGAACGATCCGGTAGGCCTTCGGGTCGAACAGGCGGCGGTGATCCGCGTGGCAGCCGCCGCCGGGCCCCCCATGCAGAAACACGGCGGGCTTTCCGTCTGGATTGCCGCAGACTTCCCAGTAGATCCTGTGGCCTGCGTCGACCTCCATCCAGCCCTGATCATGGGGCTCGACCGGCGGGTACAGTTCCGGAAAACGGGCCGGCGTCTGGAAGGTCAATGCCGGCTCCGTTACGGTCAGCCCAGATTGGGATCAGTGCGGCCCAGCGCTGTCGATGTCGGGAACACCAGCGACTTGATCACCACCGGCACTGCGCCGGAGGATTCCAGCAACGCACCGATGTCGATGAAGTCGAACTCCTTGAGGATGATGCCGTCAATCGAGATGATCGGGTTCGCCAGCTTCGCTTCCTCAAGCGCATGAATGCCCACGAGGCCGCCGATGTCGCCATCGCCGACGAGGATCAGCGGGAAGCCTGCGCCAAGATGTTTCGACAGGCCGGTTGTAATGCCTTTGCAGAAATCGTCGAGACGCCGGAACGTCGCCGACCCATCCCACCGGTAGCAGAGCGCCACGGCCTGTTCACCTTCATGCAGATCTAGACGACGCAGCGCGGCGCGCACGGCTGCGGCGATTTTTTCGACATCGAGCGTCTCTTCCGAAAGGGGAAGATCAGGCACAACTACCGGCACGTTGCGCACCGGAAGCACTTCCTGCGGGGTCACGAAGATCGTGCTGCCGCTGACCTGAATCGTATATTGCGATGCGCCCACGACCGTGGCCCGAATGCCTTGATCGGGCTTTTCGATGGTGACGCCCCAGGCCTCGATGCGCGACTTGATGGCCTTCGCCAGACGCGGACCCAGATCCCCGAAGCCCTGTGACTGCAGACCGTAAACATATTCCGACACGCCACCCGAGAAGGTGATGGCGTCCGGCTTGACGTTGTTCAGCAGCGGATCGAGCCGCAACAGGCTGCTTGTTTCTGCCGAAAGTTTGGGTTGCGATATGGTCTCGAACAGACGGTCCGCCATGCGCTCCACCATGGCGGCGCGCTGGTCTTCGGAAATATTGCCGCCGAGGACGAGTTCGAAACCGGCCTCCTTTGCGAAGCGCTTGCCGGCTTCTTCAACACGCGTGACCTTGCCGTCAGGATCGAAGGACACGATGCGCGCGCCGACGTCGACGGCCGTCATCTCGACCACTTCGCCATCGGCGCAAACCGCGATCTTCGAAGTGCCGCCGCCGATGTCGATGTTCATCACGCGGTTCTTCTCGCGGATCGAGCGCGCCGCCGCGCCCGAACCGAACGCCGCCAGCGTTGTCTCAAGCCCGTCGCCGGCCGACACCGACACGAACTTGCCGGTCTGGGCTGCGAACAGATCGCCGATGGCGCGCGCATTGCTGCGCCGCACCGCAACGCCTGTGAGGATCAGCGCGCCGGTGTCGATGGCCGCAGGGTCGATCTGCGCGAGTTCGTACTGCCGGTCGATGAACGCCCCGAGTTTCGTGGCGTCGATGGTCATGTCGTCCGCGTAGGGCGTCAGCAGCACTTCGGATTCGTGCACGACTTCGCGTTCGGAGACGATGTAGCGATTGTCTAGACGCTCCAGCACGAGGCGCGAAAACACCAGATGCGAGGTCGAGGAACCGATGTCGACGCCGACGCTCACGAGGCGGATTTCATCCTCCTCCTCCAGGCTCCGTCGCACGTTGGAGAAAAAAATGCGTCCGCCAACGGGTTCTTCGGTCATCCAGCACTCCTCCGGTTTGTGGTCTTTTGGCCGGTAGCCGGAGGATTGGCAAGGGGAGCCTTTGCGTCTTCCAGCGCACTGAGGCGTTGCCGCAACTTCTAGATCGCAACCTCCCTCAGTAGGACTGATACGTTCTTTCCTCGAATATTTCATTGACACATACCAACTGGTTGGTATTTTTATATTTGGAGACCTGATGACCGCCCAAAGCGCCAAACCCAATGCCCGCGCCAAAATCCTGAACGCCGCCTTGTCGGTGATCCGGGAGCGCGGCTATTCGGCCACAACCGTGGACGATCTGTGCAAGGCGGCGGGCGTCACCAAGGGGGCGTTTTTCCACCATTTCGCCAGCAAGGATGAACTGGCGGTCGCGGCCGCCGATTACTGGTCGGAGATGACGGGCGGTTTCTTCGCCGGGGCGCCCTATCACCAGCACGTGGACCCGCTCGACCGTGTCCTCGGCTACATCGATTTTCGAAAGGCCATCCTGCAGGGCAGGGTGGCGGAATTCACCTGTCTGGTCGGCACGATGGTGCAGGAGACCTACGACAGCCATCCGGCGATCCGCGACGCCTGCAACCGTTCGATTTCGAGTCACGCCGAAAAGGTTGAGGCCGATATCGAGGCGGCCATGAAGCTCTATGGAATTGTGGCCGACTGGACGGCCAAAAGTCTTGCGCTGCATACGCAGGCTGTGCTGCAGGGCGCTTTCATTCTGGCAAAGGCCAAAGGCGGGCCGGAAATCGCGGTGCAATCGGCAGATCATTTGCGTCGTTATGTCGAGTTGCTTTTTTCAAAGCGTCAAAAGGGAGAATAAAATGTCTGCAAACGATCTCGTGCTTGAGCGCATTCTGGATGCGCCGCGTAAAAACGTCTGGCGTTGCTGGACCGAAGAAGACCTCATCAAGCAATGGTTCTGCCCGAAGCCGTGGCGCGTGTCGAAGGCCGAAATGGATCAGAGGGCCGGCGGATCGAGCCTGTTCGTCATGAACGGCCCGAACGGCGAGGAATTCCCCAACCGCGGCGTTTATCTGGAAATCGTGCTCGGCGAGAAGATCGTTTTCACCGATGCTTTCACAAGCGCGTGGGAGCCGTCGCCGAAAGCCTTCATGGTCGCCACAGTCACGATGGCCGACGCTGGAGAACGCAAGACGAAATATCGCGCCGTCGTCAGCCACTGGTCGACCGAGGATCGCGAACAGCACGAGAAAATGGGCTTCCACGAAGGCTGGGGCAAAGCCGCCGAACAGCTTGAAGAACTCGCCCGCTCGCTCGGCTGAATTATATTCAAAGGACCCCAATTATGTTTGATATTCTGATTTACATCGTGATCGCGCTTGTCGTCATTGTCGGCGTAATCCTGTTGAACGCCTCGCGCCGGCCCGACGACTTCGCCTATGCGCGCACCGTACACATTGCGGCGACGCCCCAACGTCTTTTCGGGATGATCAACGATCTGCGCCAGATGAATACCTGGAATCCCTATGCGCTGCGAGAGAAAGGCGGCAAGGCGGAGTATAGCGGTCCGGCAGCCGGGCCCGGCGCGTGTTTCGATTTCGCCGGGCCGAAATCAGGCTCCGGACATGTCGAAATTCTTGAATCCGCCCCACCATCGTCAGTCGTCATGCGACTGGCGATGGTGAAGCCCTTCAAGGCCGACCACCGAGTCGATTTCACGATCGCGCCTGCGGCTTCAGGCGCAGACGTCACATGGGCCATGAGCGGCAAACAGCCATTGCTGGGCAAGGTCATGATGCTGTTTATCGACTGCGACAGGATGGTGGGACGGGACTTCGAAGAGGGGCTCGCCAATATGAAAAAGATCGCCGAAGCGGCCTGATTGCAACCAACGGGAGTTTGTCATGCCGCACAAAGTATCCACATGCCTGTGGTTCGACACGCAGGCCGAGGAAGCAGCGAATTTTTATGTTTCGCTGATTCCGGGCTCGAAAGTCACAGCCATCACGCGCTACGACAAGGGCGCGCCTTTGCCGGAAGGAACCGCCCTGACAGTGGTGTTTCAACTGGCCGGCACAGAATATCTGGGCCTCAACGGCGGTCCGATCTTTCCGCAGTCCGAAGCTGTATCCATTGTCGTGCAATGCGACGCGCAGGATGAGATCGACCATCTCTGGAGCGCCCTGACCGTCGACGGCGGCAAGGAATCGCGATGCGGCTGGCTGAAGGATCGCTACGGAGTTTCGTGGCAGATCGTCCCGGCCCGCATCGGCGACTGGATGACCGGCACCGACAAGGCTGCGGCCGGTCGTGCCTTTGGCGCCATCATGCAGATGGCGAAGATCGACATTGCAATCGTCGAAAAAGCATTTCGGGGCGAGTAGTTTTGCCATTCCGGGTGGGCGAAGCCGCACCCGGAAATCTTGCGGCGAGACTGGATCGCGGATCGCCTGCGCCGTCCGCGATCACTGTTCGGTCTGGTGGCTTAAACCACGTCCTTCATGTCCTTCGGAGCGGTCGACTTGTCGTACCACTTCGGGTCCATGCGGCATTCGACGCCGTTGCGCTTCAGCGTCTCTTCGTATTCGCGGCGCAGATACGGATCTTCCATGTAGTACGGAATGGCCGTGCCGCCCTTGTCGAGATCGATCGCCGTATAGTCGGTGTGCTTCTCGCCCGGCGCACCCGGATCGCGGCCCGGATTGTGCGGGCCAAACCAAGCGGTGAGGCGGAAATCGTCTTTCGAGACGCTGAAGTGCTGATGATACCAGCGCGCGCCACCGGGCGCCGCCGTCACCATGCCGACAGGTTCGTAATCGAGACGACGCACTTCGTTGGCGAAGCCGTCCTTCCACGGCGTCGGGCCGCAACGCTCCGGCCACGAATAGGTGTAGCCTTTGCCTTTCAGGCAGATCAGGATCGCCGCCGACGTGTGCGCATGGGCCTTCGAATAGCGACCGTTTTCGTGCTGACCGATCCAGAAATAAAACTGGTTATTGGTCATGAACGGTTCAACGCGGCGATAGCCGACCGAGCGACGGTTATCGAGCGGCAGTTCGCAATTGATCACGTCCGGGATGAAGTTGGTGCGGCGCATGGCGAGGCCGCGCACCGGATCGGACTCGATGTCGTCCTTCGCCTTGAAGAAATCTTCCGCTCCCGAGAAGCGATCCTTGAACACGAAGGGATTGTTGAAGATCGCGTCGACGTTGTTGATCATGTTCATGATGTTCGGCGCGGTCGTGCCGGCCAGCAGCAAAGCGCCGCCCGAAGTCGCGTTGACGATGCGATGCATGGCGTTCATCGGGATCGAGAACATCGAGCCCTTCTGCCATTCGAAGATGTGCTTCTTCGATTCGCCGTCGAGCCAGACTTCCGTCGAGCCGCGGCCTTCGATCACGAGGAAGATTTCCTCGTACATGTGCTTTTCGGGGTTCAGAGCGCCGCCCGGCGGCACTTCCACCACATAGCAGCCCCACTTGGTCTCGGTGCCGTAAAGCTGGATGAAGTGGCCCTTGCCGCCTGTGCGCTTCCACGGGAATAGCGGCAGATTCTGCACCTTCGAGATGCCGATGTCGCGAAACACCGGAATGCCTTCGGATTCCATCCAGGCGTCGTAGGGGGTGGGCTGCTTCTTGAACTCGCCGAGACCGGCTTTCTTCATGCCTGCCGGCTCGTGCCAGTGCTGGGCCTTGTCGCTGGCGTCCTTGGGATCATGCGGCATGGAAGTCCTCCGGTCTGGATATTGGAAACAGGCGGCGAAGGCGGAAATCATCCCGCGCATACGCCGCGATGTCTCGGAAAAATT
Organism: Beijerinckiaceae bacterium; assembly: GCA_947478455.1. Lineage (GTDB taxonomy): Bacteria > Pseudomonadota > Alphaproteobacteria > Rhizobiales > Beijerinckiaceae > Terripilifer. The sequence goes on from CANJWR010000017.1 coordinate 32,296, forward strand.
CGCGGCTCGTCGGGCTTGCAGGCTCGACGACTGCCGGGTGTTTGAGCCAAAGCGCCGGGCCTGTCAATAAAGTCGCGGCGGCGGCTGGACCCCGGATTCCGACGAGCCTAATGTAACGTCCAATTAATCATACCGAATATTCGGGAGGACTTCATGGCCGGCCATTTTTCGCTCCGTTCGATAGCTCTGGCCGCAGCCTTAACCGGTGGGGCGTTACCGGCGTCAGCCGCCCACAAGGAGACGTTTCTCACTCTGCTGCCATCTGTGCCGGCCATGATTTACGAGCCGGCGACGCCGGGTCCGAAGGCCAAGGTCGGGCTGGTCACCATCCATCCCTATTCGGGCTACATCACCCACGCGAGCTGCGCCAACATGTCTGAGCGCGGCTATGTGGTGATGTGTTCGAACACGCCCTACACGAACAACCAGTATGGCTATCCGGCGGTCGAGAAAATGTTTCCGACCATCAAGGCGGCCATTGAGCGTGTTAAGAAGGTCCCGGGCGTCGAGAAGGTCGTCCTCATCGGTCATAGCGCAGCCGCGCAGATGATGACCTACTACCAGAACATCGCCCAGAACGGTTCCGCCGCCTGCAAGGGGCCGGAAAAGCTGCTGCCGTGCGAAGACGCCATGGTCCGCGATCTGCCGAAGGTGGATGGAATTGTGCTGCTGGACCCGCATCTGGGCGAAGCCTTCGCGACGCTCACCTATATCGATCCGGCCATCGACGATGGCGCAAAGCCGGGTTCTCGCATCAAGGCGCTCGATCTTTACGACCCGGCCAACGGCTACGATCCGCAAAAGCGCACCGCCAACTACCCGGAAGACTTCCGCCGCGCCTTTCTGGCGGCGCAGGCCGGCCGTAACGCCAAGCTCATCGGCGAGGCGCAGGCGCTGCTCGAAAAGATTAGCCAAAAGGCGCCGGGAATGTTTCCCGACGACATGCCCTTCGTGGTGCCGGGCGGAACGTCAGCGCGCCTCTGGCAGCCGGATACGGGGCTTTTGAAGAAGACAAAAAAGACCTACCGGCTGCTCAAGGCCGACGGGACGAACCCCACAGAAATTCTGTCGTCCGTGCGGGTGTCATCAGGCAACGCCGCCGAGGCCCGCGGTTACGGGTCCGTGCTGCAGGTTTCGGTCAAAAACTTTCTGGGCGCCCACGCTGTGCGCACCACACCGGACTACAATCAGACCGAGGACGACCTGACCGGCGTCGATTGGGCCTCGTCCAATTCCAGCACGCTCCCCAACGTGAAGGGCGTCACGGTTCCGCTGCTGATCGAGGTCATGACCGGCCACTATTTCCTGCGACCGGGCGAGATGATCCTCGAGGCAGCCGGCAGCGCCGACAAGGAAATGATCGGCATCGAGGGCGCAACTCACGGCTTCACTCCCTGCGCGCCATGTGGGCCCACTCCGACCCACTATGGCGACACCGTGAAGCGCACCTTCGACTACATGGACAGCTGGCTGGCGAAGCGGTTCTAGGCCGTTCGAGCCATATCCCGGCCAGATTATTTCAGGGCGTTGCCGATCGTCTTGAACTGGTTCGAGACTTTGGTGCCAACAGCCGTGACGGCTGTGATGACCACGACGCCGATCAAGCCGGCAATGAGACCGTATTCGATGGCGGTCGCGCCGCTTTCGTTGCTGATGAAATTCGTGATTATTCGACGCATCTGAAAACTCCTGAAAGTTCAAGCCGTTGGAAGCTGACGGCCCACTGTCATCGAAACTAGGGCGAGCGTTCTAACGATTGGTTGATCCGATTGTAGATACCCCGGTGGATTAACCCTGACTCGTCAGGCCATGCAGGGGTGAAACATGTTACACGCAGCAAATTCAGTGGTTTAATATGGTTTACGGCGTCTTGACGACGCCCTGTCCGACCTGGATCCGGGCGTCGGCCAGGAGCCTATCGCGGACTTCTGCGGACATTTGCCATCGGTCGAGCATGGCGCGCGGATCTTTTGCAAAGCCCGGAAAGGCCTTGTTCATCAATTTCAATTCGCGACCGGCGGCAATCGCATCGCCTTTTTGGCGATAGATAATGATCCGCGCCAGATTTCCGAGCGGCGTTTGGGACACGCCGTTGCGCATCGCGATGCGCGCCGCGCTGTCCTGGTCATTGTCCAGATAGGCGCCGAGAAACAGAAAGAAGTCCTGCCAGCTCGGGCGCGCCGAATTGGTGGCGGCGGCCTGCTCGACAAGCGAACGGCCTTCCCTGACGTTCCCACGAAGCAGATGCGCGGCACCCACCCGGGCCAGCGTGTCGGACGCATAGGGGTTCAATTCCACAGCGGTTCGGGCCTCGTCGAATGCATCGTCAAAGCGTCCCGAAGCAAAGCGAACCCAGAACTTCGCCGCATGCATGCGGCCCTTGGATGGCGCGATCCGCGTTGCATCGTGAGTCAGATCGCGGGCTTGCTCCAGCGGGTCTGCCTGAGCGCTGTCATTCAGGCCATATTGCCACTCGGCAACGTCCAGATAAGAAAGAGCAGCCATCCCGGAAGCGAAATCCGTGTCAGTCGCGAGCGTTTTCTTCAGACAGGAACGGGCTTCCGCGAAATTGGCCACTGTCGGTTCATCCAGCGCGTCATAGGCCAGCACAACGCACCCAAATCCAGTCCGGAGTTCGGGGGAATCGTTCATGCGGCTGCGAAGGTCGGCGAATATCGCCCCATAGGACTGAGCGATGGTCGTTGTCAGGCGAACGACGGCTTCTGGTCGGCCCCCCTGTGTGAGTTCGCGAACCGGAATGTTTTCATAGCGGCTTGCCCAGACGATCTCAGCCGGAGTTCCCGCCGCCTGTCGGACCATCCTGAAGGAGAGGGAAACGCTGTCCGCCGACATGTAGGACATGCGCCCCGTCAGACGATAATCCGACGCCGGAGCCTGCTGGGCGGCCTCGACAATCCGAGGATTCTCAAACAGGCTCAATGTATCCTGAATATCGTGAGTGAGCCGGCGAGAGGATTCGACGGCCGCAGCGTCCGACGACCATGGCTCAACCGGATCTACCGTCAGGGTCACCCGCGAATCCACGACGCCCGAACGTGGCGGCGGGGCTGAGTCCGTCAGTTCCGGCAAGGGCGAGGGGACCATGGCTGGCAGCACCCATGCGAGGGCGATGGTCGAAATCAGCAGTGGCCCCGAGAGAAGCATGGCGGGACGGACATAGCTTCGTTTTGGAGGCTGGATGAAAAACCGGGGGGCTTCCACGACCGACGTTGGAAAATGGCCTTCTGCGGCGGGGATTTCCGAAGTCGCCGGGCTCGCAGCATCCAGAGCACTGGCGAATGCGACCGTGGTCGCAGGGTTCCGGATGAATTCCGGCACATAGGAACCACGGTTCAGGCGGAATTGCAGCGGCTCGCTCGCTCCGGGGCCAGAATTGTAATTTTCAAGGATTCGGCGAAGCCTCAGAGCCTCGACCCGGACAATTGAGCTCTTCTGCGGATCGAAATCCGCATCTCGTCCGAAAAGGCTGGTGGCTATCGTAAAGGCCTTGATCCGCCCGGCGCGGCCAGCCAGTGTTTCCTCGACCAGAAATTCGAGCAGACCCCTTTGCCGGGGTGCGGCAGCCAGCTCCGGGCTGGCGATCAATCGTGCGAGCGTGTCGCGGACTTCCGGTTCGTTCCAGGATTTCGCGTGCATGTCCCCGCGTCCTGTTGTTGCCGGCGACGGTTTGGATCACTCTGGCCTTTCCGGCCGACAACGCATTGGGGGCGTCGCTTTCGCGGACTTGGCTGTGGAAAAACAGCCTAGCCCTTCAGGGCCTAAGAATTGCTGAAGGTTCGGCAAATCCATATTGTTGGCAAAAGGGTTCGTCCCGCTTTGGACCGGGCATTCAACCCGCACAAAATCTCCGGCTCCGACTGAATCCCATTCCTGAAGATTCCGATTGACTCACCCGCCCGGTTACGCGAACGGTCGCGCGAATTGCTGCCGGTCTTCCGGCGGCCTAACAGACATGACGGGCGGATATGGCTGAAGACGAGGACAACAAGCAGGATGCCGGTCACAAGATGGCCGATCACGTCTATGGCCAGACCTTCCAGCACGAGCACGACGAGGACGCCGACCACGAACACGATGAGTGGGAAAGCGACGGTCCGTTGGAGGAAAACCCTCTCTGGATCGCCGATAACGTCACCCTGACGACCGTCGGCATAGATATCGGCTCCTCCGGGACGCAGGTGATCTTTTCGAAAATCCGTCTGCGTCGCCTCGCCGAAGACCTGACCAGCCGGTACTATGTTGTGTCCCGCGACACCATTTATCTGTCGCCCGTTTCGCTGACGCCCTATGCGAGCGAAACCCGTATCGACGACGTGAAGCTGCGCCAGATTATCGACGACGCCTATAATGGTGCGGGCGTCGAGAAGAAGGACATCGACACCGGCGCTGTCATCCTTACCGGAGAGGCCCTGCGGCGCGAAAACGCCCAGGCGATTTCCACTATGCTGGCGGAAGCCGGCGGTGAATTCGTCTGCGCCACTGCCGGCCACCACATGGAATCCATGCTGGCCGCCTATGGATCAGGCGCTTCGGCCGCCTCGCTCGAAGGCCAGATGCGCGTCCTCAACGTGGACATCGGCGGCGGCACCACCAAGCTCGGCCTGATCCAGGGCGGCAAGGTGATGGTCACAGCGGCAGTCCACATCGGCGGCCGCCTGCAGGTGGTCGACGAAAACTTCAAGATCGTTCGTCTCGATCCCGCCGGCCGCACCCATGCGCGCCGCGCCGGCTTCGACTGGAAGCTCGGCGACACGGTAACTTCCGAACAGCTCGACAAGGTGGCCGACGTCATGGCCGACACGCTGGTGGCGGCGCTCAAGGCCCGTCCCATCCCGCATGATGTCGGGCATCTCTATCTGACCGATCCGATCGAGGACTTCGGCCAGCTCGGCGGCATCATGTTCTCGGGCGGCGTAGCCGAATATATTTACGGTCGCGAGGAGCGCGATTTCGGCGACATGGGCAAGCGGCTCGGAACCGCAATCGCCCGCAAGGTTGCGGAAGGCAAGTTCCTGCCGTGGCCGATGCTGCCGGCGCGCGAATGTATCCGGGCCACGGCGCTGGGCGCCTCCGAGTACAGCGTCCAGCTGTCGGGCAACACCAGCTACATATCCAACCCGGGCAAGCTGCTGCCGCGCCGCAATCTGCAGGTGATTCAGCCGCCCTTCGAGCCCACGATGGAAGACATCGACGCCGGCGCGCTGGCGAAAGCGATCATCTCGCACCGCAAGGCCTTCGAGCTGGAAGACGCCGAAACAGAAATCGCGCTGGCGCTTCGCTGGCTCGGCTCGCCGTCCTACGAGCGCATCCATGCTTTTGCACAGGGCATCCGCATTGGCCTCGCCGACAAGATCGACGCAAAAAAGCCGATCTATGTGATGCTGGACGGCGATGTGGCGCAGACTCTCGGCGCCTTGCTGCGCGAGGAGCTTCATGTGGAGAGCGAAATCCTCGTCATCGACGGCGTGATGCTGATGGATTTCGACTATATCGATCTCGGCAAGGTGCGCGTGCCGTCCTTCACGGTGCCGGTGACGATCAAGTCGCTCGTCTTCAGCGAAGATCCGCGCGGACCGCGCGCCAAGGAAATCATTCACCATCGCAGCGAGGACGATCACGGGCACGATCATCATGGGCATGGGCACGGCCATCATCATCACCATGATCATGACCACGGTCACAAGCACGGGCACGATCACGGCGACCACAAGCACTAAAATAGCGCCGGAATTCAAAGCCCGGTAAGATCAGTCGCGACAGGGAGAGAATCTTGGCCGTCGCAGGGGAAATGTCCGGCTTGAGCCGTTCGCCCAGGAATACGGGCAACGGTTTCAAGAGCGAATGGGCGATCATGTCCGGCGCGGTCACGTTTGTGGCCTGGCTGACGCTGATTCCGCTTGGGTTCCTCATCTGGCAGAGTTTCATGACGCCGCAGACGGCCGCCCGGCCGTCTGTCTTCACCCTGGGCAATTTCGCCGAGGCCTATTCGAGTCCGGAAACGCTGACGCTGTTTTCCAATTCCCTGCAATTTGCATTGGGTACGGCCTTCTTCGCGCTCTTCGTGGGCACGCTTCTGGCGTGGATGAGCGAGCGCACCAACACACCGTTCAAGTCGATTTTCTATGCGGCTTCGATTGTCCCGCTGATTGTGCCGGGCATTCTGTTCACGGTCTCTTGGATCATGCTTGCGAGCCCGAAGATCGGGCTTATCAATCTGGTGCTGCGCGGAATATTCGACACGGACTACACGTTCGTCGACGCCTACTCAATGTCGGGCATGATCATCGTCGACGGACTGCATTATGCGCCGATCGCGTTCCTGCTGATGACGGCGGCGTTCCGCTCCATGGACCCTTCGCTCGAAGAGGCCGCCCTGATGAGCGGCGCATCGACCCCGCAGATTGCCTGGAAGATCACCCTGCGGCTGGCATGGCCGGCGGTTGCGGCCTCTTTCATGATCCTGTTCATCCGCTCTATTGAATCCTTTGAAGTTCCTGCGCTGCTGGGTCTTCCGGTGGGCATCCAGGTGTTCACCTCGTCGATTTACGAGGCGATCCATCGTTATCCCAGCAACGTCGGTCTGGCTTGTGCTTATGCGATAACCTTGCTGGCGATCACGTCCGTCGGCATCTGGTTCCAGTCGCGCATTGCCAGTCAGGGCAACAAATATTCCACCGTCACCGGCAAGGGGTTTCGTCCGCGGGTGATTGATCTCGGCCGCTGGCGCTACCTGATGGCGGCGATTTTTCTGACTTATGCGTTTTTCGCGATCCTGTTGCCGTTCTTCATTCTCGTATGGTCCTCCCTGCAACGATTTTACAGCGTACCGTCGATGGCGGCCCTGAAGAACGTATCACTGCGCGCCTATCAGTCGATCATCAGCTATCCAAACGTGTCGGGCGCGGTCTGGAACAGCTTTGTACTTTCCATCGCCAGCGCCACCATCGTGATGGTGATGACGGCGATTCTGACGTGGATTGTGCTGCGCACCAAAATTCGCGGTCGCTGGCTTGTGGATAACATGGCTTCGCTGCCCATGGTCATCCCCGGGCTCGTCCTCGGCCTGTCGATCATGATCTGCTACCTGACGGTGGGCGGCGGCATTTACGGTACGATCTGGATCTTGCTGATCGCCTATATTACGCGCTTTATTCCCTATGGAATGCGCTACAACACCACGTCCATGGTGCAAATCCATCGTGAACTGGAAGAATCGGCCGCCATGAGCGGTGCGTCCTGGCTCCAGACGTTCTGGAGGATCGTGCTGCCGCTTCTGAAACCGGGTCTCGTGGCCGGATGGATCTACGTAGTTGTTGTGTCGATCCGTGAATTGTCGAGTTCAATCCTGCTATACAGCCCAGGGTCCGAGGTCGTTTCCATCATCATTTGGGAGCTTTGGCAAAATGGGCAGTATGTGGAATTGTCCGCGTTTGGTGTTATGCTGATCGCGGCCCTGTTCGTCTTCACCCTGTTAGCGCAGGCGGCGAGCAGGCGGTATGGTATCAAGGAAACCTAAAATCCCAGGGAGGAGCGTGTGCTCAGCGTCAAGGCTCTTTATACAGAATACCAGACCCCAAAGGGTCCCCCCGTAAAGGCGGCTCAGGACGTCACCTTCGAGGTGCCAAAGGGCAAGTTCTTTACGCTGCTCGGACCGTCTGGTTGCGGCAAGACCACGACTCTGCGCTCCATCGCCGGTCTGGAACGTCCAGTATCTGGCGATATCGAGGTGAATGGCGCCGTCGTCTATTCGTCCTCCCGGGGCATTTTCGTTCCCCCGAACCGTCGTAATTTCGGCATGGTGTTCCAGTCCTACGCGATCTGGCCCCACATGACGGTGTTCGCCAATGCGGCTTTCCCGCTGGAAGTTCGCAAGAACCGCCCGAACAAGCAGCAGATCCGCGACAAGGTGATGAGCGTGCTGACTGCGGTCGGTCTCGATCATCTCGCCGAGCGCGAAGCCACCAAGCTCTCCGGCGGTCAGCAGCAGCGTCTGGCGCTTGCCCGCGCGCTCGTCATGGAGCCTGAACTGCTCCTGCTTGACGAACCGCTGTCGAACCTCGACGCCAAGCTCCGCGACAAGATGCGTTTCGAACTCAAGCGCATCCAGCGCGATCTGGGAATCACAACCATCTATGTGACCCACGATCAGGGCGAAGCTCTGGCGCTGTCGCACGAGATTGCGGTCATGAACGAAGGTCGCGTCGTCCAGATCGGACCGCCGCGCACCATCTACGAGCGCCCGAAGACGAAGTTTGTGGCCGACTTCATCGGCACGACCAACTTCATCGACGGCAGCGTTCGCGGATATGACGAAGCCGCCAAGCGTTGGCGCGTCGACACCCCCCTCGGTCAGTTGCTGGTCGAAAGCGACGGCACGCTCAAGAACGGCGGCAAGGCCTCGATCTCCATCCGTCCGGAAGACGTGGAGCTTCAGGAAGCCCCACTGGTCAATTCGGCGACCGACAATCACTTCACGGGTGTCGTCGACCAGCGCATCTTCCTGGGCGACTTTGTTGACCTTGAGGTCAAGGTAGGCGACTACCTGCTGCGTTCGCGGGCCCATCC